>NZ_CP186695.1:3781935-4107379 GCF_049532975.1 Sphingomonas sp. MS122
CGCCGCGGTAGGCGTCCTCGATCACGAAGCGCGTCTCGTCGAACCGCGCGTCGGCGCTGACCCCGAATGCGGCGCGGTGGCGCTGCATGATCTGGCGCGCGATCGCGAGGTGATCGAAGCGGCGGGCCGCACCGTCCGGCGATGGGAAGACGTTGCTGAAGCCTTCGCAGACCAGTCCCACCACCGCCGGGACTTGCGTGACGCTCGAGATCCAGAACGGGCGCAGCTGGTTGCGCACGAACAGCAGCAACGTGGTCATCCCGTAGAGCGCCCAGGAAAAGCCCTTCCCACGCGCCGCCGGGTCGATCAGCACCAGGCCGAGATGCGTGACGGTCTCGGGTCGGCCGCGATAGGTGACGTCGAGCAGCGTGAGCGCGTTGAACGCGACCGGCCGTCCCGAGCCGTGCTCGCGGATCAGCATGATCACGGCGCGGTCGAGCGCGCCCGAATCTTCGCGGAACACGCCATAGTCGAGTTGCCCGGCGGGAAGCGACCGCGCCGCGATCTCGCGCAGCGCCGCGGCGAGGACCGCCCGGTCGTGGCCCGGCATCCAGCGGCCCGGGCGCTCATAGACCTGCGCCACATGGCTGGCGGACAGCTTTACCGACAGGTTCAGCGACGGCTGGAACAATGCCTTCAGCCACATCGCGGCGCTACTCGAACGGGGAAGGAAAATCAGCAGGCATTCTTTCCCCCATGGTCGCGCCACTCGGCCAGGCGCTTCCATATAAGGCGCAAGTTACCGAATTCTGCAATCCGTGCGCCTAGCGCCGGCGCAGCTCCACAATGTGCACCACCGGACCGCCACGCCTTCCCGCTTCGGGCCGGATGACCGCGCGGACGCGTCGCCCCGCCGCCAGTACCTCATAGGTACGAAGCTGCGGCTCGAACCCGCGCGGGGCAGCGCGATAGACATCGTAGTGGGTGAAGATCGCGAAATCCGCGCGGCAGCTCGCCAGCCGCGCGGGCGCGACGTGGCCCAAGTCGACCACCGCGCGGCCGGTGCGCCTTTTCTCGACCTCGCCGTAGCTGATCTTGCCCGCCAGCGCGTCGCGGCCGTCGATGCAGCCGGCCGAACCGAGCGGGAAGCGCGCGCGCCAGCCGCGCTGGATCAGGTCGATCGCGGCATGCTCGACCAGGATCGTGCTGCCGCGCGGGACATGCGCCTCGATCCAGGCCGACGCGGCCTGGCGCGTGTCGTTGGCGCGCTCGATATATCCGGCTTGCGCGGCGGTGAGCATCGGGACGAGCAGCACCAGCGTCGCGACCGGCTCGAACCCCGTCGGCCGTCGTCCCAGATACCTGCGTAGCAAGTTGGCGAGCGCGCAGATCGTGCCGGCGGCGGCGAGCGCGAGGAAGGGCAGCAGCGGTACGAGCCAGCGCTCCCACACCAGCGCCTGGGCGCAGATCACGATGCCGAGCGCCACCACGCCGGGCAGGATCGCGACGACCGCCTGGCGGCTGCGCAGCGCGAGCACCGCGCCCGCCGCTGCCGCCGTCAGGCCGAGCCATCCGAAGGCTTCGAGCAAGGGTCCGCGCACATACCAGCCGAGATTGGCGAGGAAGCCCCCGCCGGTCGCGCCGGGGTGCAGCGGCCGCGCCTCGCCCGCGAGGTTCTGCGCGACGGTCGCATGGTCGAGCAGCAGATAGGGGGAGACGATCACCAGCGTCGCTGCGGCAGTGATGCCGAGCACCACGAGCGGGCGCACCAGCGGGCCGCGTGGAATGGCGCGCCACAGCACGGCCGCGAGGGGGTTCAGCATCACCAACGCCGCCGGCCATTTGGTCGCAATGCCGAGCGCGACGAGCGCGCCCGCCGCGGCATGATCGCGCAGCCGCCCTCGCTCCAATATGTCGAGCGCCGCCAGCGTCGCGAGCAGGATGAACACGCTCGCCTGCACGTCGGTGCGGATCAGCTGCGAATATTCGACATGGATCGCGTTGACGGCGAGGAAAGCCGCCGCGATCAGCCCGAGCCGGGGGCCGCCGAGCCGCCTCCCCAGCCGCCAGGTGAGGAACACGCACAGCACGCCGCATGCCACGAAGAACAATCGCGCGGGCACGAACAGGATCGCGGGATCGGCATAGACCGCGGCGACGAACGCGTCGGTATCGGCGAAACGCCCGGTCGCGATCCCGATCCCGCCCACCGCAAGCATCACCAGCGCGAGCGCGTAGAAGGTAAGTGTCGCCGGATGCCCGAACCAGCCCGGATTGAGGCTGCCGCCGCGCAGCATGTCGATCGCGATCATCACGAACAGCGGTTCGTCGGGGTCGTTGAGCGCGGGGAGCCCGAAATCCACCCCCCGAATGCGGATCGCCGCCGCCATGAGGAGGACGAGCAGGAGGAAGGCGCGCTCCCCCCAGCCGGAGCGGCGCGCGTTACGGGCGGGGAGGATCGGGTCCGTCATATCGGCGAATGGCATGACGTGGAGTGACGATGCGAACCGTAATTCTGGCCGGTGGGCTTGGCACCCGGCTTGGGGAGGAAACCGCGGTTCGGCCCAAGCCGATGGTCGAAATCGGCGGCATGCCGATCCTGTGGCACATCATGAAGATCTATTCCGCCGCCGGATTCAACGACTTCGTGATCTGCCTCGGCTACAAGGGCTATCTGATCAAGGAGTTCTTCGCGAACTACTTCCTCCACACCTCCGACGTCACCATCGACCTGCGCGGCGGCAACGGGATGGAAGTACACCATGCGCGTTCCGAGCCCTGGCGCATCACGCTGGTCGAGACCGGCGCGGCGACGATGACCGGCGGGCGGCTGGGGGCGATCCGCCAGTATCTCGATGACGATGAGCCCTTCTGCTTCACCTATGGCGACGGCGTCGCGGACATCGATATCGCCGACCTGGTGAACTTCCACAAGGCGCACGGGCTTCGCGCGACGATCACCGCGGTGTCGCCGCCGGGGCGGTTCGGAGCGCTCGAGTTCACGGGTACGCAAGTCACTGATTTCAAGGAAAAGCCGGCGGGCGACGGGGGTCAGATCAATGGCGGCTTCTTCGTCGCCGATCCCTCGGTGCTCGACCTGATCGACGGGCCCGACACGGTGTGGGAACAAGGGCCGCTGGAGACGCTGGCGCGCGGCGGCGAGCTGATGGGCTATCGCCATGAGCGCTTCTGGCAGCCGATGGATACGCTGCGCGACAAGCTGTACCTGGAAGAGCTGTGGAACGGCGGAAATGCGCCGTGGAAGCGCTGGTGAGCGGGTGGCGCGGGCGCCGGGTGCTGGTCACCGGGCATACCGGATTCAAGGGCAGCTGGCTGAGCCTGTGGCTGCATTCGCTGGGGGCCGAAGTGACCGGCCTGGCGCTCCCGGCGCCGACCCAGCCGAGCCTGTTCGAGGCGGCGCGGATTGGAGAATTGGTGGAACATGTCGTGGACGATGTTGGCGTTTACGACGCGGTGCATTCGACGTTCGCCAGGGCAAAGCCGGAACTTGTCTTCCACCTCGCCGCGCAGCCGCTGGTGCGGGAGTCCTATTCCGACCCCGTAGGTACATATGCGACCAACGTGATGGGTACCGTCCACGTCCTCGAGGCCGCGCGGCAGGTCGGCGGGGTCGAGGCCATCGTCTGCGTCACCAGCGACAAATGCTACGCCAACCGCGAATGGGTGTGGCCCTATCGCGAGACCGACCCGATGGGCGGGCACGACCCGTACAGCAGCAGCAAGGGCTGCGCCGAGCTGGCGGCGGCGTCGTGGCGCAGTTCGTTCTTCGAGGCTGACGGCCCCGCCCTCGCCACGGTGCGCGCGGGCAACGTCATCGGCGGCGGCGACTGGGCGGTGGACCGGCTGGTCCCCGATCTGATCCGCGCGTTCGAGACGGGCACCGCGCCGCTGATCCGCTCGCCCGACGCGGTGCGGCCGTGGCAGCACGTGCTGGAGGCGCTGGGCGGATACATCGCGATCGCCGAGCGGCTGATGGCGGGCGAGCGCAGCTTCGCCGATGCCTGGAACTTCGGCCCGTCGGACGAGGATGCGCGGCCGGTGAGCTGGATCGTCGAGCGGATGCGCGCGGCATGGGGCGGCAGCGACGCGCCGCTGCTCGACGGCGGGCCGCGGCCGCACGAGGCGGGGCTGCTGCGGCTCGACAGCTCGAAGGCGCGCGCCGCGCTCGGCTGGCGCCCTGCCCTGACGCTCGACAGGGCGCTGGAGTGGATCGTCGCCTGGCACAAGGCGGTCGGCGCGGGCGCGGACGCGCGCGCCGTCACCCTGGCCCAGATCGCCGACTATTCCGCCGCCTCGAGCACGGGCGAACGCGCCGCCGCCTGAGCCGGCGCCTTCGCCAGCGTCAGGATATTGCCGAGCTTGAGCCCGATCGGCACGACCGGCAGCGGCACGCGCCTGACCCGCAGCCCCGCCGCCCACGCCGCCTGGCGCACGAGGAAGTCGAGCGGGAAGACGTTGCGGCTGCGCTCGACCCGGACGCTGCCGAACCCGGCGCGGCCGAGCAGGTCGGTCATCGTCGCCGGGCTGTAGAGCTCGGGATGCTGAAGGCAGAAGGGCGGCCAGCGCATGCCCATCACCCGCCGCAGCAGCGAGCTTTCGTCATGCGTGACGATCATCAGCGTGCCGCCGGGGCGCAGCTTGGCGCGGATCTGCGCGAGCATCGCCAGCGGATCGAGCAGGTGGTCGAGGACGTGAACCATCACGGCGAGGCCGACCGACGCGTCGGGCACCGGCGAGAGATCGTCCATGCCGGTCGAGAGCAAAGCCGGCTTGCCGCCTGCCGCGGCGCGGAGCTGGTCGTGGATCGCGACGTTGGGCTCGAACAGCCAGAAGCGGTCGAACCCGCCATGGCGCGCCGCCTCGCGCACGATATGGCCGACATCGGGGCCGATCTCGAGATAGCCGCCCGCCAGGCCGCCATCCGCCGCCGCGCGGGCGAAATAGCCGCGCTGGGTCGCGACGATCGCGGCGTCGCCCACCGCGTCCATGTTCGGCGCCATGCGGGCATAGAGCTCGCCAAGCTGCGCCGGGGTGAAGAACACCGGGTTGTAGAGCAGCCCGCAATCGCGGCAGCGGTGATAGGAGAAGAAGCATTTCTCCTTGAACAGCCCGGCCCAGAAGGGCCGCAGCGCGTCGAGCGACATCGTCTCGGCCGCCTTGCCCGCGCGCATCTCGCTGCGGGTGTCGCGCGATCCGCAGGCCGGGCAAGGGCGCTGGAGGAATTCGCTCATGCCCCCCTCCCCGCCGCGCGGAAGGTGACCCGGCTGTGCCAGAACCAGCTGGTCACGATGATCACCAGCGCGAAGCCCAATTGCGCGATCACCGGCGGGATGCCGCCGACCTCGACCAGGATCGGCAGCGCGACCCAGTTGGCGGCATAGTTGGCGAGATAGAAGCCGGCGAAGGCACCGAACTCGCGCATGACGTTGCCGCGGGTGCGGAACACGCCGAGCTTGTAGGTGGTGAAGGCGAAGCACAGGCTGACCGCCTGAGCGATGCCGAGCGCGAGCAGATAATGGGTGTGGAACGCCGGCACCGCCCATAGCAGCAGCGGATAGATACCGAGCCCGAAGATGGTGTTCGCGATGCCGGCCGCGGCGAAGCGCAGGGGGCGTTCCGCCCTCGTCCCGATCATGGTCGGAGCCTCCTCTCCACGCGCCCCGTCACCCCGGCCTCGTGCCGGGGCCCACCGGCCGGCAAGCGGGGAAAACGAGGCTCGATCGCAGCGCGTGAGGCTGAGTGGCCCCCGGCACAAGGCCGGGGTGACGAAGGAAGAACAGTTCGTCCCTGGCTGAAGGCAGCAAGGCCCATCATGATTCCTCCATCAGCGGGATGCGCATGTTCGCGGCCAGGACCTCGCGCGGGAGGAACGGCGAGAGGTCCTCGAGCGCGGGCGAGGTGATGCGGCCGTCCGGGTGCGCCTTGGCGCCGAGCTTGGGGGCGAAGGCGACATGCTCGTCGATGATCAGCTCGCACAGCACCGGGCCGTCCATCGCCAGCGCCGAGGCGATCGCGCCGGGCAGCTCGTTGTGCGATTCAGCGCGGAAATAATGGAAGCCGAACGCCGTCGCGACCTTGCCGAAATCGGGGAAGGTGACGTTGCTCTTGGGCCCGCCGCCGACCTCGACTCCGTTGAAGAAGTTGCGATGCGTCTGGAAGATCGAGACGTAACCGCTGTTGTTCACGAGGAAAATCTTCACCGGCATATTGTAGCCGGCGATCGTCTGCAGCTCCTGGATGTTCATCATGATGCTGCCGTCGCCGGCGATGGCGATGATGCGCTTCTCGCCGTTGGTCGCCGCCCACACGCCGATCGCGGCGGGCAGGTCATAGCCCATCGTCGCGCAGCCGGAGTTGGTCCAGAGGCGCTGACCCGGCTTGAGGTCCGCCGCCTGGAAGCTGACCACGCAGGCACTGCCGTTGCCGGTGACGACGACATCGTCCTCGTCGAGCTGCGCGAACAATTCGTCCATCGCGACGTATGGATGGATGCTCGGGCCGTGGTCGCGATACTCGGGGAGCACCGCGGGGAAGCGCTTGCCGCGTTCGCGCGACCAGTCGAGCCATTCGGCATGGGCGCCGGTGGGGCCGGCATAGGCGCGCGCGAGCAATGCCGGGATGAGATCGGCGAGGTCCGCGACCACCGGCATGTCCGGGGTGACGGTGGGCTTGGCCAGCTCGACCGGATCGATGTCGACCCAAATCTTGTAGGCTTCGCGCGCGAAGCTCTTCCAGTTGTAGCTGACCTGGCGGATGTTGAGGCGGCTGCCGAGGATCAGCAGCAGGTCCGCGCTCTGCGTGACCATGTTGCCGCCGCGATCGCCGACGGTGCCGGGGCGGCCGCAATAGAGCGGGTGATCGTTCCATAGCACGTCGTGCGCGTTCCAGCCGGTGACCACGGGGATGCCGAGCTTGTCGATCAGCTCGAGGAAATCGGCATGCGCGCCGGAGAGGCGGACACCACCGCCGGCGAGGACGACCGGGCGCTCGGCAGCGACGAGCTTCGCCAGGATCGCGTCGGCGGTGGCGTCGAGGTCGGTCGCCTGCCACGGCTGGTCGAGCTCGGCGGGATCGAAGCCGGGGAGCAGGTCGTCGGGGTCGATCTTCGCCGCCTGCACGTCGAGCGGGATGTCGAGCCACACCGGGCCGGGCCGGCCGGTGGTGGCGAGGTGGATCGCCTTTTCGAGGTGGTAGCGGATCGAGCGCGGGTCGAGGACCATCGTGGCGTATTTGGTGACCGGGCGGACCAGCTCCTCGATGTCGAGCTCCTGGTCGCCGAACTGGCGCAACGGCAGGCCGGTGGCGCGGACGGTGGTCTCGGTCTTCACCTGGCCCGAGATGACGAGCATGCCGATCGAATCGACATAGGCGCCATAGACGCCGGTGATCGCGTTGGTGCCGCCGGGGCCCGAGGTGACGTTGACCACCGCGAGGCGGTTGGTGAGGCGGTAATAGGCCTCCGCCGCCATCGCCAGCGCCTGCTCGTGATGGGTGAAGGTCGTCTTGAGCGCAGGGTGCGTGCCGAGCGAGTGGTTGAGGTGCATCGCACCGCCCCCGGTGAGCATGAAGACGTCGCTTATGTCGCGCTGCGCGAGCGTGGCGGCGACCCAGTCGGAGAGCTTGACGAGACTCATGGATTCCATCCGTTGTGAAGCGCGGTGCGGCGGATCGCCTCGTCGAGGCCGACGGTGGGGGCGAGGCCGAGGTCGCGGCGGAGCTTTGCGGTCGAGGGCACGTAGCGGCCGGGATTCCAGCCGGGATCGGGGCGGCCGAGGATCTCGACCCCCGGGCCGCCGAGGATCGCAGCGGTACGGCGTGCGAGATCGGCGATCGAGACGGCCTCCTCGGAGCCGAGATTATAGGTCTCGCCGGAACGGCCCTCGAGCAGCAGCGTCCACAGCCAGACGGTGAGGTCGGCGGCGTAGAGATAGGAGCGGACCGCCTGGCCCGAACCCTCGACCCGGATTCGCGCGCCGGCCATCGCGTCGCGGATGAAGTTGCCCGCGGCGAAATGGATATCGAGCGAGAGCAGCGGCCCGAGCAGCGCGAAGATGCGGGCGCCGACGACTTCGACCCCGAACTGGCGGGCGTAGATCGCGCAGAGCATCTCGGCGGCGCGCTTGCCCTCGCCATAGGCCGAGCGCGGGTCGCGCGGGTCGGGGCCGCCGTGCCAGCTTTCGGCGACATGGGCGATCTCGGGCGGCTGGGGGCCATAGACCGCGCCGGAGCTGAGATAGAGGAAGCGCCCTGCCCCGCTGGTGCGGGCGAAATCGAGCGCGCGGCGGGTGCCGGCGACGATCGTGTCGAACATGCGCAGCGGGTCGCGCGCGTTGAGCGCGGCGCTGGCGTCGGTCGCGGCGTGGACGACATGGGTGAAGCGGCCCTTGGGCGGCTCGAACGTCATGACGTCGCCGGGGAGCAGGGACGCGCGCGCGGCGAGATGCGGGGCCTTTTCGGCGAAGGCGTGGGGATCGCGGGTCAGCACGACCACTTCGGTGTCGAGATCGGCGCGCGCCAGGGCTTCGAGCATCCAGCGGCCGATGAAGCCGGTGCCGCCGGTCATGAAGATGCGCGCGCCGGTGAGCCGCGGCCAGAGCGGGGCGAGCGCGGCGTTCACCGCTTCGAGGTCGCGGTCGAGGATCATGCGGGTGCGAGCCCGAGCACCGGGCGGTGCCCGCGGTGGGCGCGGACGCTCTGCGCGATCGTGTCGAGCGCGAGCGACCAGACGAGCAAGGCGATCACGCCGGGGCGGACGAAATGGCCGATGGTGAGGCCGAAGGCGGGCTCGACCGGGCGGCCGCTGAGCCAGCTGGTGGTCGAGAGCTCGAGGATGGTCGAGAGCGGGACGTCGCCGACGAGGCACAGGAGATAGGCGCAGACGAGCGCGCCGATCGGGCCGGGGCGGCGCCACGGCTCGAGGAAGACGAGGAAGATCAGGAAGACCTGGGTGTAGCCGCCGGGCGACTGGGTGACGAGATAGGCGCCGAGCAGGAGCGCGGCGATGCGCTCGCGCGAGACCGCGCCGGGCTGGAGCCAGGCGGCGAGCAGCGCGGCGAGCGCGATGCCCTGAGTGGCGCGGATCACGGCCGAGGCGGCGAGGATGATCGTGTCGACGGTCTGCGACGAGACGAACTGGAGCAGCGGGATCGGCGCCTTCCGCACCAGCATCAGCGGGGCGTAGCTGGTCGAATAGTTGATCTCGTTCCACACCTGCCCGCTCTGGAACACGACCCAGTTGGCGGTGTTCGCGACGATCTCGCCCGGGGTGCCGGCGCCGACCAGGGCGAGCGTGACGAGGTAGAGCAGGAGGGTGGCGATGCCGGCGATCTCGAGCGGGCGCCATTCGCGCTTCACGGCATCAGCGAGGACCGGGAGCAGGAGATAGGGCTTGAAGTTGATCGTCGCGGCGGCGGCGAGCGCCCTGCCCCAGCCCTGGCGGAGGAGCGGGCCGTGGGCGAGGATGAAGCAGGCGAAGCCGGCGAGGATGAGGTTGCCGCGCTCGAGGGTGAAGAGGAGCGGCAGGCCGAGGCCGAGCGCGATCGTGCGCATCGGCGCGGTGGTGCGGTCGAGGCGGCGCAGGCTCAGCCAGATGAGCACGACGTCGATCAGGTAGAAGGCGTAGATGGTGGTGCGGCCGAGCCAGTCGCAGTCGCGCGCGTGGAAGGGCGACTGGAGATAGCAGCCGGGGATGCTGAACATGTCGAGGAAGACGAAGGACAGCGGCGGGTAGATCGTCCGCCACACGTCGTAGGCGCCGGGGTTGTTGGCCCAATAGGCGGTGTTGAACCAGTCCATGAAGGTGTCGTTGGTGTCGAACACGAAGGGCTGCGGGAGGTAGCCGGTGCGCTGGAAGAAGGCCGCGCTCATGGCGAGCGTCGCCAGCACCGCGGCGGCGAGCAGCATCTCGGGGAGCAGGCGGAGGCGGCGGGTCACGGCGCGGCGCGGTCGGGGGGGAAGTTGATCCGCTCGGCCTCGATCACCAGGGGGATGTTGCGCGTGCGCTCCGAGATCAGGCGGACCTGCTCGCCGATCAGGCCGAGGAAGAGGAGCAGGACGGCGAACATGCCGGTGACGGCGGTGGCGGCGAGCAGCGCCCAGCCGGGGCCGCCGAGCAGGGCCGCGATGACGGCGGCGAGGAGCAGGGCGAGCGCGGCGGCGCCGGCCCAGACGGACAGGATGATCGGCAGGCGCAGGAGAGACTTGGCGGAGCCGGCGAGGCCCGAGAGCGCGAACGAGAGGAGCGCGGCGACGTCGTTCTTGCTCTCGCCCGCGGCGCGCTCGGGACGGTCGAAGGGGACGATCGCGAGGCGGAAGCCGCTCTCGACCAGCATCGCGCGGAAGAAGGGCTCGGGCTCGTTCCAGCGGGCGAGCGTGTCGACCACCCGGCGATCGAACAGGCCGAAGCCGGTGGCGCCGGGGACCACGGGCGTGTCGCCGAAGCGGGCGAGGAAGCGGTAGCCGTGCTTGCGGGTCTGGCCGAGCAGCCACGAGGTGCGCTCGGAGCGGCGCTGGGCGAGCACGATCTGCGCGCCGGCGCGCCACTGCCGGACGAACTCGCCGATCATCGCGGGCGGGTCCTGGAAGTCGGCGCCCATGCCGATCACCGCCGCGCCCGCGGCCTGGTAGATGGCGTAGGTGGGCGAGCGCATCTGGCCGTAATTGCGGTTGTTGAGGATCGCGCGGACGCGCGGGTCGGCGGCGCAGAGCTCGCGCATCAGGTCGCGGGTGCCGTCGGTCGAGTTGTTGTCGATCAGGATGATCTCGTGGCTCGCCGCGTGGCGCTGCGCCTCGGCGGTGACGGCGGCGACGATGCCCCGGACATTCTCCGCCTCGTTGAAGCAGGGAATGACGATGGACAATTCGGGCGCGCGGGTCACGGTTCGGCCCGTTTCCACAAGCGAATGCCGGTCGCGGGGGCGTAGAGCTCGGTGAACAGCGCGAGCGCGATCACCAAAGCGAGCAAGGCGACCGCGGAGATGTTGAACTTGCGGTCGTCATCGAGGCGCGGCGCCTCGATGACCTGGACGTCGGTGGCGGTCTCCGCGGCGAGCGTCTCGACGGCGACTTCTTCCGACGCGCGGGCATAGACCTCGTACACGGCCTGGGCGAAGCGATAGTCGCGGTAGAGGTTCAGATACTCGCCCGAGACTTCGGTGAGGCCGGCGACATTGGGACCGGCGGGGCCGGTGTCGGGGCGGGCGCTCTGGGCGATCTGGGCGCGCAGCTGCGTCACTTCGGAGCGCACCGCCATCAGCTGCGGGTTCTCGGGGCCCTGGAACTGCTCGAGCGTGCTGAGCTCCACCAGCTTGGCCTGGAGCTGGGCTTCGAGGCCGGCGCGCAGCGACAGAGCGGAACCGAGCTGGGCCTCGGGTGCCGCCAGGTTGTTACGGCGGCGGAACTCGCCGAGCGCGCTCTCGGCCTTGACCACGCGGCCGGCGGCTTCCTTGAAGCGGCGCTGCACCACCGCCTGCTTGCGCTTGACGCGATCCTCGCTGAGCGCCGTCAGCCGGTCGCTGATCGCGCGGACGTAGGTTTCGGTGAGGCGCTGGGCGAAGGCGGGGTCGTGCGTGCGCACCTCGACCTCGACGATGCCGCCGGTGAGCGAGTGGATGTCGACTCGCTGGGCCAGCGCGAGGCGGGCCTTCTCGATGCTGGGATAGCCCCCCTCGCCCACCAGCTTCATGCGCGCGATCACGGTGTCGGTGACCTCGGTCCCGCGGCCGACGGCGAGATAGAGATCGACCGGGGTCTTCGCGCCGCCGAGCAGCGCGGCGAACCCCTGAAGCCCCCCGCCCGCCGAATTGGTGATCGAGCCGAGCCCGATGCTCCCGGCGTCCTGCGGCACGACCTTCGCGCGCGCGACATAGGGCCGCGGCACCACGCACAGCACGAGCAGCACGAGCGCCAGCGCGGCATAAGCGAGGCGGCGGCGGCGCGGATCGCCGATCCACGCGATGATCCGTTCGGCCGGCATCAGTTGACGATCGACGAGATCGACGCCGCCCCGACCAGCCCGCCGAACAGCGTGCCGGTGATGTCGCGCAGCCGCGCCCAGAACTCGCCGCGATTGGCGTCGATCGGGACGTAGATGAGGTCGCCGGGCAGTGCCGGCGCGCGCAGCACGCGCTTGCCGTCGGACAGCACGGTGCCGTTGGCGCGGACGACGAAGATCTCCTTCTTGTCGCCGAGCTTCTGCACCCCGCCCGCGGATTCGACATAGTCGCCGATCGTACCGCCCGAACGATAGGCGAAGGACGCCGGGCTCGGCACCGCGCCGAACACGCCCACCGTCACCGGCCGCGGCGGCACATGGATGGTGTCGTTGTTCTCGAGGATGAGGTCACCGGGCAGCGCGGCGGCGTCGACCGGCAGGTCGAAGACGAGGCGCCCGGTCGGCTCGCGCTTGCGCAGCTGCTCGACCACCGAATCCACCAGGGCGAGGTTCGAGGGCTGGATCAGCTGCGCGCGGTTGACCGAGGTCACCGGCTGGGCGGTGAGCAGCAATTCGACGTCCTCGATCGCGCGGTCGAAGCTCTTGCGCTGCTGCTGCTTGACGCTCTCGCGCGTGATGATGCCGGCATAGGGGAAGGCTTCGGGGGTGAGCCCGCCCGCGGCGGCAACCACGTCGGCGAGGCGCGTGCCGGGCTTGAAATAATAACGGCCGGGCTTGACGACTTCGCCGCTGATCGTCACCAGCACCGATTGCTGGCCCATCGGCCGCGCGAGATCGATGTTGGAGAGCACGCGCAACACGTCGCCGCGGCGCGCCTGACGCGTCCTGGCTTCGGCGGCGCCGACCTCGGTCCAGCCGGTCGCCGAGCGGCCGAGCGAGTCGAGCATCATCAGCCGCGTGCCGTCGGCGATCGTGCTGATCCCGCCGGCATAAAGCAGGACGTCGGAGAGAGTCTCGTTCGGCGCGATCTCGAAGATCGCCTCGCGGTTGACGCTGCCGATCACCGCGACCTGGTCGCCCGCCGGGGCGACGTAGAGGACATCGCCATTCTGGAGCACGGCGTCGCCGCTGCGGTCGCCGCGCAGGAGCAGGTCGTAGAGGTCGAAATCGGAGACCAGCCTGCCGTCGCGGCGCAGCTGGATCGAGCGGAAGCTGCCGCCCTCCGAGGGTCCGCCCGCGGCGAGCACAGCGTTGACCAGGGTCGAGAGGCTGCCGACATTGTACGCGCCCGGTTTCGCCGCGAAGCCGGTGACATAGACGGTGACGCCGCGCAGCTTGGCGACCGAGACTTCGAGCGCGAAGCCGCGATACTGGCGCGCGACCTGGCGCTCGATCACCGCATGGACGTCGCCATAGCGCACGCCGCCGACACGGATCGCGCCAACGCGCGGGATGAAGATGCGTCCCTCGGGATCGATGACGAGCCGCAGGCCCGACGCCTGCACCGACCCGGTGAGGCCGAGCAGCAGCTCGTCGCCGGGGTTGAGGCGATAGTCGGGCGGCACCGCCGCGACCGGGGGGACGGCGAAGCCCTTCGCCTCGGGCAGCAGCAATTCGGTGCCGAAGCGACGCAGCGGCTTGCCCGCGACGGTCGAGACGAACTGCTCATATTCATTGGCCGGGCGCGCCGCGGGCGGCTTGCTCCCGGTCTCGGCATCCGGCGCGGCGGGCTCGACCGGAGGCGCCTCGATCGTCTGCGGGCGGAACGGCACGATCTCGGCTTGCGGCACGGCGACTTGCGCGCCGCCGGTTACCGGAGCGTCAGTCCGCTGCCCTCCCGGCGCGACCGGCGAGGCGAGCTGGGCGACAGCGAGATTGGGGGCGGAAACGGGAAGAGCATCGCCACCGCCGAGGCGGTGGCGAGCCGGGTCGAACGAAGCTTCATGCCGCACGGGTTTCCATGTCGATGAGCGCCCCGCCGGTAACCAGCAGCAGCTCCGCCGCCGCTTCCCAATGCCGCGCGTCCGCGGCGACGAGCAGCCCGGCACCCTCGCCGCCGACGCGATAGGGCGCGCGGTTCCAGTGAGTCGCATGTCCGCCGGCTTCGGTGAGGAACAGCACGCCGGGCGCGTGGTCCCAGGGCAGGATGCGCTGGAACAAGGCGACGTCGTTGCTGCCGAAGACGAGACGCGGATAGCTCTCCGCGGCGCAGCGCGGGATCGGCACCTGCGCGAAGCGGCGGCGGGCGGCGGCGTGGACTCGCTCGCGGCGTGCCGCGCCCATGAACTGGGTCGCGAGCGCGGCGACCGGGCGGGCGCTGTCGCTGGCGCGGGCGCTCACGCGCGCGCCGTCGCACCAGGCGCCCTTGCCGCGCTCGGCATGGCACAGGCGCCCGCTCTGCGGATCGAGCATCCAGCCGGCGAGCGGCTCGCCATCCTCGACCAGCGCGATCATCATCCCGAACGGGCCGTGCCCGGCGGCGAAATTAGCGGTGCCGTCGAGCGGATCGACCAGCCACACCAGCCCCTCGCCGACGCGGTCGAGCAATGCGGGATCGCGCGACGCGGCTTCCTCGCCGATAATGCGCGCGCCGAGGCCGAGCGCCATGAGGCCCTCGTGCAGGCGCAGCTCGGCCTCGCGGTCGGCGGTGGTGACCACCTCGCCCGGGCTCTTCTCGACGATCTCGTGCGCGGCGAGCGCGCGGAAGCGCGGCATCACCACCGCCGCCGCGACGCGGCGCATCAGGGCGGCAACGCTTTCGTTGAGCGGCATGACGTCAGGCCGCGACGCTGGCCAGCTTGGCGGGGGCGGCGGCGCCCGCACGCTCCTGCATCATGCGGATGCGCGCCGAATCCTCCTCGGCGGCGGCGCGGTAGTAATCGCGCTTGTTCTCGAGCCAGGCGAGTTCGAACGCGACCGCGTTGGCGATGCCGTCCTCGATGTCCGCGGATTCGGCGGCGGCGCCGTCGAACACGATCTTGCGCGTCTCGAACCGGTCGAGCCGGACCTTGCGGAACTCGCGCAGCGCCTCGATCGCCTCGGGCGAGACCGATCCGCCGACCACCAGCTCGAGATCATTGTCCCGGCACGCCTGCGCCACGATCAGCACCGCATCGCTGATCTCGCGCGTGTTGACCGCCTTGCGCGGCAGCCCGCGCGACAGCGTGAAGTCGACGCGGCCGAAGACGATGCCGTCGACGCCCTCGGCCGCGAGCGGGAGCATCGATTCGAGATTGCCGAGGGTCGATTCGGTCTCGAGGTTGAACAGGAACTTGGTCCCGCCGGCATCCTCGCCATAGGTCTTGCCCTTGGCGTCGATATATTTGGAGAGGGCGTAGCGCGTCTCGACCATCGGCGCGATTACGTGATCGACGCCGTAGAGCTTCGAGGCGAGCAGGTCCGACACCGCCTCGCACCCGCCGATCTTGAGCGCCACCTTGAGGTCGGCACGGCGGGTGAGCTCGAGCAGGCGGAGCAGCTCGTCGGGGCGCGTGCCCTCGGCCTCGAACTCGGCCTTGACGGCGACGACGCCATAGTGGTCCCGGCCCTTCTTCAGCATGTCGAGCATGCGGCGTTCGGCGGAATTCATGGGCGAGTCTCCTCACAGGCAAAAGCGGTTACTGATGATGTCGAGACGGAGCTTGACGCTGCTTTCCGCAATGCGGCGCGAGCTGTGAAATAATTCGCGGGCAACTGTGCGGGATTCCCGACAGGGCTCCGTCTTGCGGGCGATGCCCGGCATTCTCACCCTCCCGATGCCATTGGCGCTGTCGCTTCTCGCGGCCGCCGATCGCACCGCGCCGGACATCGCCGAGCTGCCCCGCGGGAAAGGCCCTGCCCTCCGCATCGCGGCAGCGACGCAGCCCGGGATCCAACCCGGGCCGGCCGCCGGTGCGCCCGCCCCCAATCAAGGCGCGCCGGCGGCATTGCCGCGCATTTCCTCGCGCTTCGGCGTGCGCGGCGATCCGTTCCACCGCGCCGCGCGCATGCATTACGGCATCGACATCCCCGGCCAGGCCGGGACACCGGTGCGTGCGGCGGAAGCCGGGGTCGTGCGCTTCGCCGGACGCGCGGGCGGCTATGGCAACCTCGTCGAGATCGCGCATGGCGGCGAGCTCGCCACGCGCTACGCGCATCTCGCGCGCATCCTGGTGCCCGCGGGGGCGCAGGTGGCGCGCGGCGAGACGATCGCGCTGATGGGCTCGACCGGGCGCTCGACCGGCAGCCACCTGCATTTCGAGCTGCGCGCCGCCGGCCGCGCGGTGGACCCGCTGCCGCATCTCGGCAACGCGCCGGAGGGCACGGCGGCAATGGCCATCGCGCCGACCGTGCCGCACCGGTCCGCCTTCGCCCGCGCGCGGGACCTTCTGCCAGAGGACCGCGGACCTGAGCTTTGACGATGTTCTCGCGTCTCTCGAAGACCCGTCGCTCGCCCCGCAATCCGCCCCGCCCGTCCGGGGCGGATTCGCATTCCGTGCGCAACATGGCTACCGGGCGGCCATGACTTCGGGCGAAGCGGTCAGCGGGCTCCAGCGCGTGATCCTGAACGAGCGGGCACGGTTGCTCCGCTTCCTCGCCGCGCGCGGTGCGGGCGACGAGGCCGAGGACGTGCTCCACGACCTGTGGCAGCGAGTCGCCACCGCGCCGACCGAGCCGATCGCCGATTCGGTGTCCTATCTGTTCCGCGCCGCCGAGAATCTGATGCGCGACCGGCGGCGGTCGAGCGTCAGCCGCGCGCGCCGCCAGCAGGACTGGCACGACGCCAGCGTGCCCGAGGTCGAGGCCCCCAAGAGCGAGCGCGCGCTGATCGCGCGCGAACAGCTGCGCGCGGTGGAGACGGCGCTCGCGGAACTGGGGCCGCGGCCGGGGCATGTCTTCCGCCGCTACCGGCTCGACGGCATCGGCCAGGCGGTGATCGCGCAGGAGCTCGGGATCAGCCTGAGCTCGGTCGAGAAGGATCTCCAGAAGGCATATCGCGCGCTCGCGGAGCTCAAGACCCGATTTGATGCGGACTGAGCGGCACGAGTTCGTCATGGTGGCGATATGACGATGGAATCGAACGCCCTGCCGCTGACGCCGGAGATCGAGGAGGCCGCGCGCCTCTGGGCGATCCGGGTCGACGACCCGGGTTTTTCCGACTGGGACGGCTTCACCGCGTGGCTCGAAGCCTCGCCCGTGCATGCCGCCGCCTATGAGGCCGCGCTGGCGCAGGCGGGGCATGCCGCCGCGCTGCTCGCCGCCGCCACCAGGCCCGCCTGGCAGCCCGGGACGAGCACGCGCGCGCCGCGCCGCCGCTGGTTCCCCGCGGCCGCGGCGGTGGCGGCGGCGGTGGCGGGCATCGCCGGCTGGAGCCTGATCGACCGCGGCAGCCCGGCCGAGCAGATCGCGACCGCGCCGGGCGAGCGTCGCGCGATCGAGCTCGCCGACGGCTCGCGCGTCATCCTCAACGGCGGCACGCGCGTGACGCTCGACCGCGACACGCCGCGCCAGGTCGAGCTGGCGCAGGGCGAGGCGCTGTTCGAGATCAAGCACGACGAACGCAACCCGTTCGTCGTCCTCACCGGCGAGACCCGGCTGCTCGACGCCGGGACCGTGTTCAACGTCGTTGCCGATGGCGGCGCGCTCGACGTCGAGGTGGCCGAGGGGGCGGTGATCTACCAGCCCGGCGCGAATCAGGTGCGGCTCGACGCGGGCGACGCGCTGTCGCGATCGCGCGCCGGCGCGGTGGTGCTGCGCAAGGCCGACCCGCAGGACGTCGGCGGCTGGCAGGCGGGCGAGCTGCATTATGCCGGCGCGTCGCTGGAGCGGATCGCGCGCGACCTGTCGCGCAACCTCGGCCGCCCGGTGCGCGTGGCCGAGGGCGCCCCGCCGCAGCCGCCGTTCAACGGCACGCTGGTGCTCAAGGGCGAGCCCGGCGAAGTCCTGAAGCGCGCCGGGCCGCTGCTGGGCGTCCGGTTCACTGCGGACGGGAAAGGATGGGTGATGTCGCCTGCCAATGGTCCACCGCGCTAGCCCCCTCGCCCTGATCCCCATCGTCATCACGTCTCCTGCGATCGCGCAGGAGCGGCCGGCCGAGATTCGCGTATCGGAACCGCGGCTCGACGCGGCGATCCGCCTGCTGAGCCGCCAGTCGGGCGCGAGCATCGGCTTTCGCGATCCCGCGCTCGCCGGCATCCGGGTCCACCCCGTGCGCGGCAGGATGACCGCGGGCCAGGCGCTCGACCGCGCGCTGCGCGGCACCGGGGCGCGGGCGCGGCGCGTCGCGACCGCCACCTATCTCGTCGAGCGCGCGCCCGTCGTGGCGCGGCCCGCGCCTCGCTCTGCCTCGCCGCGGCCGGCCGCACCGCCGCCCGAGCCGGAGGCGCCCATCGAGGTGGTGGTCACCGCGACCAAGCGCGACGTCCCGCTCGGCGCCTATCCCGGCGGGGTGCAGATCATCTCCGGCGACAGCCTCTCCGCGGCGGACGCGATGCAGGGCACCGGCGCGATCGAGGCGCGCATCGCGAGCGTGGTCTCGACGCACCTGGGGCCGGGCCGCAACAAGCTGTTCGTGCGCGGCATCGCCGATTCGAGCTTCGTCGGCCCGACCCAGGCGACCGTGGGCCAATATTGGGGCAACAGCCGCATCACCTACAGTGCGCCCGACCCCAATCTGCGGCTCTACGACGTCCAGAGCATCGAGGTGCTAGAAGGGCCGCAGGGCACGCTCTACGGCGCCGGATCGCTCGGCGGAGTGGTGCGCATCGTCCCGCGTGCGCCCGACCTCGTCAATTTCGGCGGCGCGGCGTGGGGCGGCGTCGCCGCGGTGCAGCACGGCCAGCCCACCGTCGACGGCGGCACGATCCTCAACCTGCCGCTGATCGAGGACAAGCTCGCGTTTCGCGGCCTCGCCTTCGGATCGATCGAGGGCGGCTATATCGACGATCTCGGCCGCGGGCTGCGCGACGTCAATCGCGTGCGCACGGTCGGCGGACGCGGCGCGCTGCGCTTCGATCCGGGCGACGGCTGGATGATCGACCTGAGCGGGGTCGGCCAGAAGATCCGCGGCGACGACAGCCAATATGCCGAGCGCGGCGTGGGCGACCTCGCGCGGGTGAGCAGCATCGCCCAGCCCTTCCGCAGCGATTACTGGCTCGCCGACCTCGTCGTGCGCAAGCGCTGGGACGATCTCGAGCTCACCTCGTCGCTCGGCTATGCGCGCCAGTACGTGTTCGAGATGTTCGAGGGACAGGCGCTGGCCGATCCCGCCGCGCCCGACGTCAAGCCGGCATTCGACGCGCCGGGCACCGGCTATTCGCAGACCAACCGCATCTCGATGCTGACCTTCGAGACGCGGCTGGCGCGGCGCGGACCCAACGGCACCGGCTGGCTGCTCGCGGCGAGCCTGCTGCGCAACGAGGCGCGCGTCCAGCGCAACATGGACATCGCGCCGACGCTGATGGTGGTGGATCAAGCGACGAGCGGCGGAACCGCCGCCCCGAGCCGCGCCTATAGCTGGTCCGCCGCGATGTTTCGGCCGATGACCGGCGTCACCAACCGCGTCGAGGAAGCGACGCTCTATGGCGAGGCGACGATCGAGCCCGCGCCGCGCGTGACGCTGACGCTCGGCAGCCGGCTCACCCATGCGCGGCTGACCGGCCATTCGGAAGACGTGGCGGAAACGCTGGCGTTCCGCGTCGATCCGGGCGCGCGCGGGACGCGCAGCGAGACGCGGCTGCTGCCCTCTGCCGCGCTGGCGTACCGCCCGACTGACGAGCTCACATTGTTCGCGCGCCTTCAGCAGGGCTTCCGGCCCGGCGGCATCGCGGTGCGGCAGAACTTCATCCAGCGCTTCCAGGGCGACCGCGTCACCACGGTCGAGACCGGCGGGCGCTATATCGGCGACAATTTCGACCTCGCGCTCAGCGCGTCGTGGACCGACTGGAAGCATATCCAGGCCGATCTGATCGACGGCTTCGGCTTTCCCACCACCGCCAATATCGGCGATGGCGAAGTATACTCGCTCGGCCTCGCCGGACGCTGGCGGCCGATACCGGGGCTCGAGCTCGACGCCTCGATCTATCTGAACGACAGCAGCGTCACGCGGCGCGACGTGGTCCTGCTCCCGATCGACGCGCCCGCGATCCCCGCCGACCGGCTGCCCAACGTCGCCGACGCCACCGCGCGGCTGGGCTTCGCCTATACCGCGGACCTGACGAGCGACGCCGCGCTCTCGCTCACCGGCCATGCCCGCTATGTCGGCCAGTCGACGCTCGGCATCGGGCCGATCCTCGAGCGGCTGCAGGGCGACTATCTCGACACGATGCTCGAGGCGCGCATCGGCAACGAGCGCCGCAGCTTCAGCCTCGCGCTCACCAACATGCTCGATTCGCGCGGCAACCGCTTCGCACTCGGCTCGCCCTTCCTGATCCGCGACCGCGACCAGATCACCCCGCTGCGACCCCGCGCGATCCGGATCGGCTTCGATCTCGCCTTCTGAGGTTGGCAACCGGCGGCTTTGCGCGTAGGGCGCGCGGCGCAACCGGGAGAAATCCGGTTGCCTATGATCGCGCTGGTGCCCCGCATGGGGCTTAATCGGGAATGCGGTGCGGACGGGCGACCGTCCAAAACCGCGGCTGTCCCTGCAACTGTGAGCGGCGAGCGAGACGCGCTGGCTTCCCTGTGAGGAAGCAGCCACTGGATCATCGATCCGGGAAGGCCGCGCATCGAGCGACGACCCGCGAGCCAGGAGACCTGCCGGCGCGGGTCGCTCTTGCCTGGGTCCAGGGATAGGCCAAGGCACGGTTCTCCCCGTCTGAGCGACGACCCATGCGGCGGGGCCGCACGGTCACGCTTGCGCGGGTGCCTCCAGCGTCCACCCGCTCGCGCGTGACGGCCGTTCCGCGCGGACGGCACGCCCCCGCCATCCGTTGCTCCGACGCCGGGGGACAAGACGTGAACTACCGCTACCTGACCCTGTTGCTCGCCACCGCCGCCACGCCGGCGTTCGCGCAGGACACCAATCCACCGCAGGACGATGACGTCATCGTCACCGCCAGCCGCGTACCGCTGACCGCGCGCGAGGTCGGCAGCTCGGTGAGCATCGTCACCGCCGCGGATATCGAGCGCGAGCAGATCATTTTCGCCAAGGACGTGCTGCAGGACCTGGCCGGCATCCAGATCAGCTCCGACCGCCCGGGCGACGCCACCAGCGTCAGCATCCGCGGGTCGGACAACGACCAGGTGCTCTATCTGATCGACGGCATCGAACTCGGCGATCCCAGCAACATCAGCACCCAGTACCAGACCGACCATCTCACCACCCGCGACATCGCGCGGATCGAGGTGCTGCGCGGCAACCAGAGCTCGCTCTACGGCTCCGACGCGATCGGCGGGGTGGTCAACATCATCACCCAGCGTGCGACCGGGGACGGCATCACGGTGAACGCCGAGGGCGAGGCCGGATCGCACGACACGCTCAACGGCGGCGCGTCGATCCTCGGCCGCAGCGGCGCGCTCGACTTCCGCCTGACCGCGAGCGGCTATCGCCACAAGGGGCCGTCGCTGGCCGACGGGGTCGAGGACGACGAATATTGGCGCTATGGCTTCAGCGGCCGGGTCGGGCTGGCGGCGAGCGCCAATGTCGACCTGCAACTGATCGGCTTCTGGCAGGATTCGCACAGCGATCTCGACGACACGACCGCCGACAGCCTCGACACCGCGCGGGTCGAGGAATGGGCGCTGGCCGGCCAGGGCAGCTATCGCAGCGACGACGGCGCCTTCCGCGCGACCGCGACGGCGAGCCGCTACAAGGCGCGGCGCCGCTATTTCGGGATGTGGAACCTGCCAGAGGGCGACCTGTTCGAAGGCACCAAGGATTCGCTCTCGGTCAACGCCAGCTACGACAAGGGCGGCGTGTTCGGGGTCGCGGCCGGGGCCAATTACGAAGAGGAACATACCGACCAGGTCACCAATTTCTCGGGCGTGTTCGACGCGCGGATCAGGACCAGGTCGGCCTATGCCGAGGTCGCGTTGCGGCCCGTCGCCGGCCTGACCCTCACCGGCGCGGCGCGGATCGACGACAATAGCCGTTTCGGCAGTTTCGACACCTATCGCGTGACCGGCGCCTATGTCGTGCAGGACGCGATCGGCGGCGGCGACGTCAAGTTGCGCGCGAGCTACGGCTCGGGGGCCAAGGCGCCCGGCCTCTACCAGTTGTTCGACCCGAGCTTCGGCAACCCGGGGCTGAAGGTCGAGACCAGCGAGGGCGGCGACGTCGGGATCGACCTCGGCTTCGGCGAGCGCTTCACCGCGCAATTCTCGTACTTCTTCACGCGCACGCGCAACGAGATCGTGTTCGACTGCACGCTCGCCGCGCAGGGCTGCTACACCCAGTTCGGCAAGACCCGGAAGTCGGGAGTCGAGATCGCGGTGGACGTGCGCCCGACCGGCTGGCTGTCGATCCGCCAGAGCTACACCTATCTCGAAGCCGAGAACGACCCGGCGGAGAACCACATGTGGTTCGATCTCGGCCGGCCCAAGCATTCGGGCAGCACCGCGGTGACGGTCACCCCGATCGAGCGCCTCTCGCTCACGGCGCGGGCGCGCTATCGCGACCGCAACGCGGCGAGCTTCGGGGGGATCACCGGGGGCTACGAGGTGGTCGACTTGCTCGGGTCGTATGGGATCACCGACAATATCGAGGTCTATGGCCGCGTCGTGAACCTGTTCGACAAACATTATCAGATGAGCTTCGGCAAGAACGCGCTCGGCCAGAGCTTCTATGGCGGCGTGCGGCTGAGCTTCTGAACGTCACCGGGAGGCGGTTGCGGCCGCCTCTCCCTTTTCGGAGGCCCGCGATGCAGCACCGGTTCGGCGAGCAGAAGCTAGCGGCGGCGTGCCGCCTGTTCGGCGATGCTGCGTGCGGCCAGCACGTAAGCCGGGCCGCCGCATACCGTCCATGCCTGCGGAATCGCGATGCGCGGGATGCGGCGCAGCGCCGGGTGATGCAGCATCTCCGTCCCCTGGTCGGCGACGCGCGCGGTGGCGCTCTCGACGATCAGGAAATCGGGCTGGGCGGCGACCATCTCCTCGAGGCTGACCTGCGACAGCGAGGGCTTGCCGAGCTTCGCCGCGAGGTTGGTGAGGCCGGCGCGCCGCATCAGGTCGTCGATCAGCGTGCCGGTGCCGGTGAGATAGCCGCGGCGCTGGTAATAAGCGGCGACCTTGCCGCGGCCGGCCGCGGGGATCCTGGCGAGCTC
The DNA here is from genome assembly GCF_049532975.1 of Sphingomonas sp. MS122. Taxonomy (GTDB): domain Bacteria; phylum Pseudomonadota; class Alphaproteobacteria; order Sphingomonadales; family Sphingomonadaceae; genus Sphingomonas. The sequence continues at coordinate 3,805,030 of NZ_CP186695.1, forward strand.
CGTCTCCATGCGGCGGATCAGCGCCTCGCCCCGCGCGGGGTGGCCGATCGCGGCGGCGACGGTGCGGATCTGGGCGAGAATCGCCGCATAGCTTTCGGCATAGTCGAGATCGATCGTACGATAGGATCGCGCGTTCAGCGGCTGCAGCATCGCGTGGCTGCTGGCGGGCATGCCGAGGATCAGGTCGGGCTTGGCCGCGAACAATTGCTCGGACGACGCCTTGAGAACCGGCACGCCCTGCGCCTTGGCGGCCGCGGCCGACATCTCGGGGTCGCGGGCGAAGCTGGTCAGTCCGGCGATCTGCTCGCGATCGGCCAGCGCGAGCAGCAGCTGGTCGGTGCAGAGGTTGAGCGAAACGACCCGCTGTGGTCGAACCGGCGTGCCGGGGACATGCGGCGGAGTCGGGCTGGCGGAGGCGCCGACCCCGAGCAGGGCGATGGCCGCAAGATGAAGGAGATGCCGCATCACGTCCTCGTTCCTAACCTCGATCCCGCGCCGGGCAAGCGGATCGTGACGCCGTGACGCGCGGCTCCATCGCCCTTTCCGCCACGCTGCTGGGGCTGACCGTCCTCGCCGCGCTGGCCTCGCTCGGCTTCGGCACCGTGGCGCTCGCACCCGATCGGGTGGTCGCCGCGCTGCTCGGCCGCGGCGACATGATCGCCGCCACGATCGTGCTCGAGCTGCGCATGCCGCGAATGCTGCTCGGCCTGCTGGTCGGCGCGATGCTGGGGCTGGCGGGCGCGGCGCTGCAGGGGTTCCTGCGCAATCCGCTTGCCGAGCCGTCGGTGCTCGGCGCATCGAACGCGGCGGCGCTGGGAGCGGTGATCGCGCTCTATTTCGGGCTCGCCGAATTGCATCCGGCCCTGCTGCCGCTGCTCGCCATCGCCACGGGCCTCGTCGCGCTGGTCACGTTGTTCGGCCTCTCCGGCCAGTCCGAGAGCGCGCTGACGCTGATCCTCGCGGGCATCGCGATCGCCACGCTGGCCGGCGCGGGGATCAGCCTGGCGCTCAACCTGTCGCCCAATCCGTTCGCGGCGATGGAGATCATGAACTGGCTGCTCGGCAGCCTGGAGAACCGCTCGTCGCAGCATGTGTGGATCGCGTTGCCCTTCCTGCTCGCCGGAGGCGCGCTGCTGCTGTGGGACGGACGCGCGCTGGACGCGCTGACGCTGGGCGAGGACGGTGCGCGGACGCTGGGGATCAATCTGACCGCGGTGCGCTGGCGGCTGATGATCGGCGTGTCGATCGGGGTCGGCGGCGCGGTCGCGGTGTCGGGGTCGATCGGCTTTATCGGGCTGATCGTGCCGCACCTGATCCGGCCCTTCACCGACCGCTCGCCCTCGGCGGTGCTGATCCCTGCGGCGATCGGCGGAGCGCTGCTGCTCACCCTGGCCGATCTCGGCGTGCGGCTGATCCCGGCGACCAACGAGCTCAAGCTCGGCGTGGTCACCGCGTTCATCGGCGTGCCGGTGTTCCTCGTCCATCTGATGCGGGAGCGGCGGCTGTGGTGAGCGTGACCGCCACCAGGCTGACCGTCGCGCTGGGCCGGCGGACCGTCGTCGACGCGGTCGACATGGCGCTCGCGCCGGGGCGGCTGATCGGCATCATCGGGCCCAACGGCGCGGGCAAGTCGACGCTGGTGCGGGCGCTGCTCGGACTGCTTCCCTATCAGGGCGAGGTCGAGCTCGACGGGGTGGAGATCGGCAGCCTTTCGCGCGCGCGGATCGCCCGGCAGCTCGCCTATCTGCCGCAGGGCCAGGCGCTGCACTGGCCGCTGTCGGTCGAGCGGCTGGTCGGGCTCGGGCGGCTGCCGCACCTCGCGCCGATGTCGCGCATTTCGGAGGCGGACGCGGCGGCGGTCGAGCGCGCGATGGCGCGGGCCGACGTGCTCCACCTGCGCGGCCGCGTCGCCACCGAGCTGTCGGGCGGCGAGCGGGCGCGGGTGCTGCTGGCGCGCGCGCTGGCGGTGGAGGCGCGCGGGCTGATCGTCGACGAGCCGCTCGCCTCGCTCGACCCGGGGCACCAGATCGACGTGATGGAGCTGCTGCGGCTGGAGGCCGCGGCGGGTGCGCTCGTCGTCACCATCCTGCACGACCTGACGATGGCGGCGCGCTATTGCGACCGGCTGCTGCTGATGCATCGCGGCCGGCTGCTCGCGGACGGCGCGCCGGTCGAGGTCCTGAGCGAAGCCAATCTGCACGACGTCTACGGCATTCGCGCGTGGATCGAGGGGGATCGCGCACCGCTCGTCGTCCCGACCGGGCGAGTCGAACGGAGGGACGAATGATCGGGCTCGATACGGTCGAGGCGTTCGCGGCCGCGCTTCGCGACCTCCCGCAACCGGACCCCGCCGCCGTGCAGGCCGCCGCCGCGCGCCAGGCCGAGCTGACCAAGCCGGCCGGATCGCTGGGACGGCTGGAGACGATCGCGCTGTTCCTGGCGGGCTGGCAGGGCAATGCACGGCCGGTGCTGGACCGGGGCCGCGCGGTGATCTTCGCCGGCAATCACGGCGTCGCCGCGCAGGGCGTCAGCGCCTTCCCCGCCGAGGTCACGGTGCAGATGGTCGCCAATTTCGAGACTGGCGGCGCCGCGATCAACCAGCTCGCGCGGCACGCCGGGCTGGAGCTGCGCATCGTCGCGCTCGATCTCGACCGGCCGACCGCGGATTTCACGCGCGAGCCCGCGATGAGCGAGGCCGAGTGCCGCGACGCGCTGGCGCGGGGCGCGGCGGCGGTCGATGCGGAGCTCGACCTGCTGGTAGTGGGCGAGATGGGGATCGCGAACAGCACGTCCGCCGCCGCGCTGTGCGCGCGCAGCTTCGGCGGCGATGCCCGCGATTGGGTGGGACCCGGCACCGGGCTCGACGCGGCGGGACAGGCGCGCAAGGCGGCGGTGGTCGAGCGAGCGCTCGCAGCGCATGCCGCAGCGCCGCGCGATGCCTTCGAGACGCTTCGCCGCCTGGGCGGCCGCGAGATCGCGGCGATCGCGGGGGCGGTGCTCGCGGCGCGGCACCTGCGCGTGCCGGTGATGCTCGACGGGTTCATCGCCTGCGCCGCGCTGGCGCCCTTGTTCGCGCAGCAGCCGGGGATCGTCGGCCATTGCCTCGCCGGGCATTGCTCGGCCGAGCCGGGGCATCGGCGGCTGCTCGAGCGGTTCGGGCTCGATCCGCTGCTTCGGCTCGACATGCGGCTGGGCGAAGGAAGCGGCGCGGCGGTGGCGGTCTCGATCGTACGCGCGGCGCTGGCGGCGCATAACGGCATGGCGACCTTCGCCGAGGCGAGCGTCGCGGGACGGCTGTGAGCGCGCGATGAAGCGGCTGATCCTCGCGCTGCAGTTCCTGACCCGGCTGCCGGTGCCCCGCGTGACTGGCAGCGCCGAGGCGTTCGCTGCGAGCATGGCGTGGTTCCCCGCCGCGGGGCTCGCGGTCGGAGCGGTCGTGGCGGGCGCCTTCCGGCTCGGCGGGCTGGCCGATCCGTGGGTCGCGGCGCTGGCTGGGCTGAGCGCGTGGGTGATGGTGACCGGCGCCCTGCATCTCGACGGGCTTGCCGACCTGGCCGACGCCAAGGGCGCCGCGCACGGCGACCGGGCGCGATTGCTGGACGTGATGGCGGACCCGCATATCGGCAGCTTCGGCGTGATCGCGATCGTGCTGCAGCTCGCCGCCAAGCTGGTGCTGCTGCATCTGCTCGCGCCCGCGCAGTGGCTCGCGCTGCTGCTCGTCCCGGCGGTCGCGCGGATCGGGCCGCTGGTGTGGGCGCGGTGGCTGGCGCCGCTGCACGACGGGCTCGCGGCGCGGTTCGCGAAGGCGGTGCGGCCGGCGCATCTGCTCCTCTGGGTGCTGGCCTGGCTTGCCGCCTGCCATGTCGCCCCCGCCCTCCTCGTTGCGCCGCTGCTGATCGGCGGCTGGTGGCTGTGGCTGCGGCGCTCGCTCGGCGGCGTGTCGGGCGATTGCCATGGCGCGGGGATCGAGCTGGTCGAGACCGGGCTCTTGCTCGCGCTCGTCCTTTCGGGAGAAATCCTCGCATGAGCACGCTTCTCGTCCTGGGCGGCGCCCGGTCGGGCAAGAGCAGCCATGCGCAGGCGCGCGCCGAAGCGATCGGCGGCGAGCTGGTGTTCGTCGCCACCGCGGAAGCCTCCGACGACGAGATGGCCGACCGGATCGCGCGCCATCGCGCCGATCGCGGGGCGCGCTGGTCGACGATCGAGGCGCCGGTCGAGCTCGCCGCGACGATCCGGCGCGAGAGCCGCCGCGGCCGCGTGCTGCTGGTCGATTGCCTGACGCTGTGGGCCTCGAACCTGCTGCTTGCCGGACGCGACATTCCCGCCGCCACCGACGACCTCGCCGAAGCGATCGCAGCCGTCCAGGGACCGCTGATCCTGGTCAGCAACGAGGTCGGACTCGGCATCGTCCCCGACAACGCCCTCGCGCGGCGCTTCCGCGACGCGGCGGGCCGGGTCAATCAGCGCGTCGCCGCCTGCGCGGACGAAGTGGTGTTCGTCGCCGCGGGGCTGCCGCTCAAGCTCAAATAGGCCGGCTCAGGGCAAGTCCCTGTTGAGGCTGCGCAGCACCGGCAGGATCGTGGCATAATCGTCGGTCCAGGGCGTGAAGCCGGGGGTCGTCCGCAACTCGCGCCACTCGCCGCCCGTCGCCTTGAGCCGCGCCAGCGTCGCCGGCGAGCGCGACAGCGCGATCCAGTCCGAGGTGGTGGCTTCGTCCATCTCTTCCATGATCGTCGGAAAATAGGTGAGCTCGGCCGCGCTCCACCCGCCCGCCCGGGCCGCGGTCTCGACCACGGGTTCGAGCGACAGGAAGCGGTTGGAGATATGGACGAGCAGCAGCCCGTCCTTGGCGAGGACGCGGTCATAGGTGGCGAACGCCTCCTGCGTCATCAGGTGCATCGGCACCGCGTCCGACGAGAAGGCGTCGAGCACCAGCAGGTCGAGGCTCGCCGGCGCCGCCTCGGCCAGGCGCAGCCGGGCGTCGCCGAGCAGGATCGACGCGTCGGGCTTGCAGCGTTCGAGGAAGCTGAACGTCCCGCGCGCGAGGCGCACCACGGCGGGATCGATCTCGTAGAAGCGCCACGACTGGCCCGGCTGGGCGTAGCAGGCGAGCGTGCCCGTCCCCAGCCCGACCACGCCGACGCGCGCGCGCGGCCCGTAAAGGCTGCCCAGCGCCTGCATCGCCTGTCCCACGCCCGAACCGGGCACATAGTAAGTGGTCGGCATGCGCAGCCGCACCGGATCGCCGGTCAACTGGACGCCGTGGAGCGTGGTGCCGTGCGCCAGCCGCTTCTGGTTGGACAGCTCGGTGATCGTGTAGACGCCGAAATAGCTGCGCGTCCGCACATCGCCTTCGAGGCTCATCGACAGCGCGCGATAGCCGCCGAACAGGAACAGCGCGCCGGTCAGCACGATCATGAAGGGGATGCGCACGCCGACCGTGAACAGGCCGATCGCGGCGATGACGAGATAGACGATGCCGCGCGTCTGCTTCTCCTCGATGCCGTTGGTGCCGAACAGCCCGAACCCGACCAGCGCGCAGGTCACGACGGTGATCGCGCCCACGCGCAGCATCGTCCCGCCCCGGCCCGTCCGCCACAGCCGGCCCACGACCGGCAGCAGGAACGCCTGCGGCACGAGCAGGCCGGCGGCGAGGATCAGGATCGGATATTCATAGGTCCAGTCGAACACGATCGGCGCGATCAGCCCGGCGAACACGCCGCCCAGCGCGCCGCCGACCGACATTGCGAGGTAGAAGCCGGTCAGCCGGTCGGGCTCGGGACGCAAGTCGTAGAGATGGGTGTGAAGCGCCACCGCGACCATGAACAACAGGCCCAGCGCCATCAGCGCGTTGAGCTCGGGATTCTCGTTCTGCCCGGCGATCATCAGCCCGCCGAACATCAGGATCGTGACCGGCGCGAAGCGGGTCAGCAGCGCGGCGGGCCAGCGCCGGGCGGCGAAGGCGATGGTGAAGCTGAGCAGATAGAGGCCGAGGGGCAGCACCCACAGCATCGGCACCGCGACGATATCGGTGGTGAGGAAGCTCGACGTCGCGAGCATCAGGCCCGAGGGGACGAAGGCGAGCGCGATCCAGCGCGCGACACGCTTGCGTGACGGCGCCGGGCTGGTCGCATGGACATGCGGTTCGTCCGCCGCCTTGCGCGGGAGCAGCAGCGCGCACGCCGCCACCGCGACGAACACCAGCGCATAGCCGCCAGTCCACAGCCAGCTCTGCCCCTTGAGCGCGAGACCGGGCTCGACCAGCAGCGGATAGGCGATCAGCCCGCCGAAGCTGCCCACGTTCGACGCGGCGTAGAGCGCATAGGGATCGCGCCCGCCCGACGCGACGGCGAACCAGCGCTGGAGCAACGGCGCCTGCGCCGAGATCGCGAAGAACAGCGGTCCGATCGAGGCGCCGAGCAGCCATGGCACCCACAGCGCGGGCTCGGCATCGACCGGCATCTGCATCGCCATCAGCCCGATCGGCAGCCACAGTGCGGCGAGCGCGAGCACGGCGAGGTGGATCATCGCCTGTTGCCGCACCGGCACGCGCCCCAGCCAATGGGCATAGGCATAGCCGCCGAGCAGCAGCGCCTGGTAGACCAGCATCGCGCTGTTCCACACCGCCGGTGCGCCGCCGAGCCGCGGCAGCGCCATCCGCGCGATCATCGGCTGGACCAGGAACAGCAGGAAGCTGCCGAGCAGGATCGCGACGACGAACAGCGGCCCGCTGGCACGCTGGAAGACGGTCGCCGTGCCCGCGTCCACGGGCTGCGCCGGATCGGCGATTGCTTCGGCGCTCATCGCCTCCCCTTCGTTACGCGGCACTCACGGCCGAGTGATGCTGTAGGTCACCATGTGACGCAAGGGATCATCGGCGGCGAAGGCGTGATGCTCGAAATCGCCGTCGGCCAGCCGCGCCATGCCGAGCCGAACCATCATCGCCTGGCTGCGCAGGTTGCGCGCCGAGGTGATCGCCACGATGCGGGGCATGTCGAAGCTCGCCCAGGCCCAGCCGAACACCGCGGTCATCGCCTCGAGCGCATAGCCCTGGCGCCAATAGGGCTGCGCGATCATCCACCCCGCCTCGATCTCGCCCGCGATCGGATTGGGCGGATCGCCGCGCTTGAGTCCGCAGAAACCGATCACGGCCCAGTCCGACTTGCGCTCGACCGAGAGGAAGCCGAGCCCTTCGTGGCGATAGCCGTCGTGGCGGGCGATCGCGGCGTCGCTCGCCGCTTCGTCCTTCACGGGGCCCAGGTCGGCCATCACCAGCGGATCGGCCCACATCGCGTGCAACGCCGGACGATCCAGCGGCCGCGGCTTGCGCAGGATCAGGCGCTCGGTTTCAATCATCGCGGTCTCGATCAAGCGCCGAGCAGGCGCGCGGCGTGCGCCGCATGATAGGTGAGGACACCCGAGCAGCCCGCGCGCTTGAACGCCATCAGCGTCTCGAGCACCAGCGCGTCGCGATCCCCCGCGCCCGCCGCTGCCGCGGCCTCGATCATCGCGTACTCGCCGCTCACCTGATAGGCGAACACCGGCACCTCGAACCGCTCCTTCACGCGGCGGACGATGTCGAGATAGGGCAGCCCGGGCTTGACCATCACGCTGTCGGCGCCCTCGTCGAGGTCGAGCTCGACCTCGCGCAGCGCCTCCTCGGCATTGGCGGGATCCATCTGGTAGGTCTTCTTGTCGCCCTTGAGCAGGCCGCGCGAGCCCACCGCGTCGCGGAACGGGCCGTAGAAGGCCGAGGCGTATTTGGCGGCATAGGCCATGATCTGGACGTTGACATGGCCTTCGGCCTCAAGCGCCTCGCGGATCAGGCCGACGCGGCCGTCCATCATGTCGCTGGGCGCGATGATGTCGGCGCCCGCCCGCGCCTGGTTGAGCGACTGGCCGATCAGGATTTCGGCGGTGGCATCGTTGAGCACATAGCCCTTGTCGTCGACCAGCCCGTCATGGCCGTGCGCGGTATAGGGGTCGAGCGCGACGTCGGTGAGCAGGCCGATCTCGGGCACCGCATCCTTGATCGCACGGATCGCGCGGCACATCAGATTGTCGGGATTGAGCGCCTCGCCGCCATCCTCGGTGCGCAGATCGGCGGGGGTGTTGGGGAACAGCGCGAGGCACGGGATGCCGAGCGCCGCGGCCTCCTTCGCGCGCACCGCGACCTGGTCGACCGACCAGCGCGACACCCCGGGAAGCGAGGCGATCGGTTCCTCGATGCCCTCGCCCCCGGTGACGAACAGCGGCCAGATCAGGTCGGCCGGGGTCAGCACGGTCTCGGCGTACATCCGCCGGCTCCACGCGGCGGCACGGGTACGGCGGAGGCGAAGGGCGGGGAAATGGCTCATGGCAGCGCTGTGCCCCCTCAACCCGTGGGTTGCAAGCGCCCGGCGGGCTCGGTCGCGGCATGGGCGTGCTCGGCGGCGTCCTCGGGCTCGGGCGGCACCTCGAGCACCGCGGCGCGCCACTTGCCGTAGCGATAATAGAGCGCGGCGAGCGTCAACGAGCAGACCGAGCCGAGCGGGAAGGCGAACCACAACGCGTCGCTGCCGAGCCAGGGCTGCGCGCCGAGCGCGAATCCCAAGCGGATCGGGAACATGGTGATCGCGAGGATGACCAGCGGCGCGACCGTCGCGCCATTGGCGCGGACGGTGGAGAACATCACCATCGTCGCGCCGAACATGACGAAGGTCCAGCTCGCGATCAGCTGGATGTGGCGCGCGATCGGAATCGCCGGGCTGTCCGCGCCGACGAACAGCGCCATCACCTCGCGGTCGAACAAGATGATGAGGACGATCACCGACAGCGTGATCGCGGTGTTGTAGAGGATGCCCGCGCGCGTGATCGCGCCGACCCGGTCCCAGCGGCCCGCGCCGATATTCTGCGCGGCCATGCTCGACACCGCGACGCCGATCGCCATCGCCGGCATCTGGATATAGGTCCAGAGCTGCTGCGATACGGCATAGGCCGCGGCGGTGTCGACGCCGAGCCGGTTGACGAGGCCGATCATCGACAGGCCTGCGGTCGACATCACCAGCATCTGCGCGCCCATCGGCAGGCCCTTGGCGACGATGGTTTTGACCAGCGCGCGCTCGGGCAGGAGGTAGCGCAGCTCGGGGCCGCGCAGGCGGATCGGCAGGTCGCGCCAATAGACATAGGCGAGCAGCCCGGCCGAGGAGACGATCCCGGCGATCAGCGTGGCGGTCGCCGAGCCGGCGATGCCCATTTGCGGGAACGGCCCGATCCCGGCGATCAGCAGCGGGTTGAGGCCGGCATCGATCACCACGCTCAGCACCATGAACCAGAGCGGCGTGACCGAATCGCCGGTGCCCCGCAGGCTCATCTGGATCAGCACGCCGAGCATCGAGAAGGGCAGGCCGAGGAAGATCACGCGAAGGTAATCGCGGGCGAGGGTTTCGGCATCGCCCGGGGTGGCGAGCAGATGGAGGATCTGCGGCGTGAACAGCCAGCCGAGGATCGCGATCACCACCGCCGCGCCGGTGACCAGCCCGATCGCCGAGCCGAACGCGCGCCGCGCCGCCTCGATGTCGTTCCGGCCGATCGACTGGCCGATCAGGATGGTCGCGGCCATGCCGAAGCCGAACACCGCCGAGAACATCAGGAACATGATGATGTTGGCGTTGCTGGTCGCCGCCAGCGCCTGCTCGCCGAGGAAACGCCCGACCCAGATCGAGTTGATCGAGCCGTTGAGCGACTGGAGGATGTTCGAGCCGAGCGTCGGCAGCGCGAACAGCAGCAGCGTGCGGCCGATCGGACCTTGGGTCAGGTCGTGGCGAGCGGCGGGTGGCGCCATGCTAGTCCCGCCCCCGCCGTGGCTTGCCCGCGCTGAGTCGGTCGAGATCGCGGGCGGGACTCATCGCGCGGCTTGTGGGACAGGCCGCGGGGCGGCGCAAGCGTCAGCCGGCGGGATCTTGTGCGAAACCATTTTCCTACAACCCCGGTTTCGCGATATTTGGTCCGTCCCATGATCGACCGGGACGATATCCTTCCGCTTCATGCCGCCGCGCGGGCGACGCATACCCGCCGCGTCGGCGGCGCGTCGGCGGCGCGCGACCGGCGCGCAGGTGCCGCGTCACCGGAGCGAACCTGGCGCGTCCCCGGCGCAAAGGCGTCGCGTCGCAGCCGCTTCGGCCGGAAAAGCCGCGTTTCGAGTTAAGTTTGTCAGCCGGACTTCAGCCCAGCCGTCCCAGCGCCGCCTGCAGCCGCGCCGCCTCGGCCGATTTGTCGGCGTGGTCGGCGCGGGCCTTCTCGACCGCCTCGGGCTTGGCCTTTTCGGCAAAGGCGGGGTTGGACAGGCGGGCGCCCAGGCTGTCGCGCTCCTTCTCCGCCGCGGCGATCGCCTTGGTCAGGCGCGCGCGCTCGGCATCGACATCGATCAGCCCTTCCAGCGGAATGACGAACGTCGCCTCATCCAGCACGATCTGTGCTGCGGCGCCGTGCCAACCCATCGCCGGTTCGACGCCAGACAGGCGCGCCAGGCGCGCGAGCGACTGGTACTGCCGGTTGATACGGTTCTGGGTCTCGCCGGAAGCCTCACGGTGAAGCAGCCGCACCTGCGCCCCGGGAGAGACATTGAGCTCGGTCCGGGCACTTCGGATTTCCGAGATCAGCCGGATCAGCCAATCGATCTCCTGCGCCGCTTCCGGGTCGAGCGCGCGGGCATCCGCCATCGGCCATTTCGCGGTGATCAGCGGATAGTCGGGCCGGTCGCCCAGCTTCGACCACAGCTCTTCGGTGATGAAGGGCATGAACGGGTGGAGCAGGACGAGGATCTGGTCGAGCACCCAACCTGCGACGAGGCGGGTCTCCTCGGCGCCCTCGGCGCCCTCGGTCTGCAGCACGGGCTTGATCAGCTCGAGATACCAGTCGCAGAAGCGGCTCCACACGAACTGGTAGATCGCGTTCGCCGCCTCGTCGAAGCGATAGTCGGCAAAGGCGAGGTCCATCGCCTGCACCGTCGCCACGGTCTCGGCGACGATCCACTTGTTGACCGCGAGCGTGGCGGCGGGCGGCTCGATGTGTGTGCTGGCGCTGATGCCGTTGGACTGGGCGAAGCGCGCGGCGTTCCACAGCTTGGTCGCGAAGTTGCGATAGCCCTCGACGCGCTTCTCATCCATCTTCACGTCGCGGCCCTGGCTCTCCATCGCCGCCATGAAGAAGCGCAGCGCATCGGCGCCGTAGCGGTCGATCAGGCCCAGCGGATCGACGACATTGCCCTTGGACTTGGACATTTTCTGCCCGTCCGCCGCACGGACAAGTCCGTGGAGATACAGGGTCTTGAACGGCACTTCCTTCATGAAGTGCAAGCCCTGCATCATCATCCGCGCATCCCAGAAGAACAGGATGTCGAAGCCCGAGATGAGCACGTCGTTAGGGTAGCGGCCGCCGAGCGTCGGGTCGGTCTCCTCGGGCCAGCCCATCGTCGCGAACGGCCACAGCGCGGAGGAGAACCAGGTGTCGAGGACGTCCTCGTCACGCCTGAGCGCGACGCCCTGCCCCGCCTGTGCCTGCGCCTCTTCCTCGGTCTCGGCGACGAAGATGCGGCCATCCTCGGCATACCAGGCCGGGATGCGGTGGCCCCACCACAGCTGGCGGCTGACGCACCACGGCTGGATGTTCTCCATCCAGTTGAAATAGGTCTTTTCCCAGCTCTTCGGCACGACCTTGGTCGCGCCCGAGCGCACCGCCTCGATCGCCGGCTTGGCCAGCGTCGCGGCGTCGACATACCATTGGTCGGTCAGCATCGGCTCGATCACCACGCCACCGCGGTCGCCGAACGGCTGCATGATCTGCTTGTCCTCGACCTTGATCATCAGGCCGTCGGCGTCGATGTCGGCGACGACGCGCTTGCGCGCCTCGTAGCGGTCGAGCCCGCGATAGGCGTCGGGCACGAGGTTGAGCGTGTCGACCTCGGCCGCCGTCCATGCCGCGCCGCCGGCGATCTCCTGCGCCCGCGCCGCCGCCTCGGCATAGGGCGCGCCGTCCGCGCGCATCGCCGCATTCTCGTCCATCAGCCGGTACATCGGGATGCCGTTGCGCTGCGCGACGCCATAGTCGTTCTCGTCATGCGCGCCGGTGATCTTGACCGCGCCCGACCCGAAATGGGGATCGGGATAATCGTCGGTGATGATCGGGATCTGACGGCGCAGCGCCTTGGGGCCGACCGGGATCTCGCAGAGTTTGCCGACGATCGGGCGGTAGCGCTCGTCACCGGGGTGCACCGCGACCGCGCCGTCGCCGAGCATCGTCTCGGGCCGGGTGGTCGCGATCGAGATATAGTCGCGCTCTTCCTCCAGCACGACGTTGCCGTCGGCGTCGCGCTCGACATAAATATAGGTCTCGCCGCCCGCGAGCGGGTATTTGAAGTGCCACATATGGCCCTGCACCGCGCGCGATTCGACCTCGAGATCGGAGATCGCGGTCTTGAGCGCGGGGTCCCAGTTCACCAGGCGCTTGTCGCGGTAGATCAGCCCCTGCTTGTGCAGGTCGACGAACACCTTGAGCACGGCCTTCGAGAAGCCCTCGTCCATGGTGAAGCGCTCGTTCGACCAGTCCATCGAGCAGCCGAGCCGGCGGAGCTGGCGGGTGATCGTGCCGCCGCTCTCCTCCTTCCACTTCCACACCAGGTCGACGAAATCGTCGCGCGAATAGTTGGTGCGCTTGTCCTGCCGCTCGGCGAGCTGGCGCTCGACCACCATCTGCGTGGCGATGCCGGCATGGTCGGTGCCGACCACCCAGCGCGCGTCCTTGCCCTTCAGCCGCGCGTGGCGGACGAGGATGTCCTGCAGCGTGTTGTCGAGCGCGTGGCCGATATGGAGCGAGCCGGTGACGTTGGGCGGCGGGTTGACGATCGTCCACGGCTCGGCGCCGGGGCGATCGGGCCGGAACAGGCCGTTCGCCTCCCAATGCGCATACCAGCGCGCCTCGATTTCAGTGGGGTCAAACGTCTTCGGAAGTTCGCTCATGCCCCGCCCTTAACGGGCGGAACACGCAGCGCAAGTCAATGGGCAAGTCAGTCGCGCGCCGCGGTGATCCGTGCGATCTCGCGCTGCACCATCTCCTCGACCATGCGCGGGAGGTTGGCGTCGAGCCATTCGCGCAGCATCGGGCGGAGCAGCTCGCGCACCACACCCTCGAGCGTATCGCTGCCCGGAACGTCGGGCTTCACGATCAGGCGCGAGAGCGCCTCGAGCGGGCCGCGAGTCGCTTCGGCGGCGGTGGCGGAGAGAATCGGTTCGGCCACGGGTGCGGCGGCGCCATTCGCGGGCTGCGGCGCTTCGGCCGCGGCCGGGGCCTCGGGCTCGTCGAGAACCGGCTCGCTGAGCTCGAGGATCTCGTCCTCGTCCTCCGCAGCGGGGAGCGGCGCGGGCGTGCGCGCGGCGCGGCGCGGGCGGCTCGCCGCCGCCTCGCCTTCCTCGGCGATGATCCGTTTGATCGAGGACAGGATGTCCTCCATCGACGGCTCGTTACTGATGTCCCCCATTCGTCAACCCCGCGTTAGGGATAGCAGACCCGCCACCTGTCTGATTTTACGGGTGTCTGTCAACCTTTCAGCGCGGGTCGACCGGGTCGATCGGCCCCGAAACCACGGGCGTCTGCGCCGGCGTGTCGGTGGTTCGAGTCGCCTGCGGCTCGGGCGCAGGGCCGTCGCGCCAGTCGGACAGGCTGTTGCGGACGCGGTCGTAATTGGCGACCGGATCGTAGAGCGGCCCGCCGTCGAGGCCCAGATCCTGCGCCTCCGCCCGGCCCATCGCCGCGAGTACCGCGAAGCCGGCGACATAGGCGTCACGCTCGGCGGTGACGAGCTGGACCTGGCTGTTGAGCAGCTCCTGCTCGGCGTTGAGGATGTCGAGGATGGTGCGGGTGCCGACGCTGTTCTCGGCGCGCACGCCCTCGAGGCTGAGGCGGTTGGCGCTGACCGCGAGCTTGCTGCTCTCGATCACGCGCAGCGCCGACTGCCACACCGCATAGGCCGAGCGCGTCTGCGCGATCACGCCGCGCTCGGTCGAGGTGACCTGCTCGATCGCGGCCGACTGGCGCGCCTGCGCCTGGCGGACCTGCGCCGCCGGACGGCCGCCCTGGAACAGCGGCAGCGAGAGGTTGACGCCGGCGGTGGTCGCGAAGCCGTCATTGGCGAGGCCGGCGAGCTGGCCTGCGCGGCCGACCGAGCCGAAGCGGTTATAGTAATCGCCGCCGACACCGACGCTGACCTGCGGCAGGCGGCCGGCACGGGCGACGCGGACGTCATAGGCGCTCGCGTCGCGGGCCTTCTCGGCGGCGTCCAGCGCGGGATTCTCCTCGAGCGCCACGCCCACCGCCTGGTCCGGCCCGGCGGGCAGGTTGGGCAGCTCCGGCGGCGGCGCGAGCACGCCCGGCGGCGTGCCGACCACGCGGATATAGTTTTCGCGGCTGCCGATCAGCGATGCCTCGGCGCCGCGCAGCTGGCTCTGCGCGAGCGCGAGCCGTGCCTCCGACTGGGCGACGTCGGTGCGGGTCAGGTCGCCGACCTCGAACCGGTCCTGCGTCGCCTGGAGATTGACCTCGAGCACGCGGACATTCTGCTGGTTGAGACGGACGATCGCCTCGTCGCGAATCACGTCCATGTACGCCGAGACGACGTCGGTGAAGAGCTGCGCCTCGACGCTGCGCAGGCCGGCGCGGCCCGCCTCGACGCGAGTCTGCGCCGCGCGGACCGAGTTGCGCACCGCGCCGCCCGAATAGACCGGCACGCTGAGGTTGACGCCGACGGTGCCCGAGCGCGGCGCGCTCACGCCGCTGTCGTCGCTGTCGTAGAGCCGCTCATTATAGCCCGCGGTCGAGTTGACGCCGGGAAGCCCGCGCGAGCGCGCGATCGGCACTTCCTCGTCGCTCGCGCGCAGATTGGCGCGCTCGGCGGTCAGGTCCGGGTTGGTGTTGTAGGCCTTGACCATCGCCTCGCGCAGCGTCTCGGTCGGCGCGGGGGCCTGCGTCTGGGCTGCGGGCGGCGCGGTCTGCGCCGCAACGGGAATCGCCAGCCCGACAGCACTCACCCCGGCGAGGAAATGGCTCAATCGCATGCTTGATCTTTCTTCAGAAGGTGAACCCGCGCGGCTTTTCGAACCCCGGCAGCACGGCGCATTCGATATCGGCGAAGGAGGTGAGGCCAAAGCCCCCCGCGCTGCGGACGCCCGAGGCGAGCCGCGTGACCCCGCGGTCGACGATTCCCGCGACGATCCGGCCCCCCGGCTTGACCTGCTCGACCAGCGCCGCCGGGACTTCCTCGACCGCGCCGTCGATGACGAGCACGTCATAGGGCGCGCCCGCGGCATAGCCGGCGTTCAGCGGCCCCTCGACCAGCTCCGCCTGGCCCGCCAGCGTCGCGCGCGCGATTCCGGCGAGCGCCGGATCGGCTTCCACCGCCACGACCTGCGCGGCGAGCTTCGCCGCGACCGCCGCGGCATAGCCGCCCGCCGCGCCGACGACCAGCACCTTGTCCTCCGGCCGGATCGCCGCTTCGGTCAGCAGCAGGCCGGTGGCGAGCGGCGGGCTCTGCACCCGGCCGTCGCCGAGCGGGAGCGAGCGATCGCGATAGGCGAAGGGCCGCTGCGATTCGGGCAGGAACGCCTCGCGCGCCACCTGCGCCATCGCCGCGACCACGCGCGCGTCGTTGACGCCGCTGGTGCGCAGCTGGCTCGCCACCATCGCAGCGCGCGCGGCCTGCGAACCCGGAAGATCGGCGCCGGAAAAATTCTGGGTTGCGGTCATCATCACTCCAGCCCTGTTCGCATAACTGTTATAGTCATGCAATACACTACGTCGACTGGCGCGCTTGTATCTTGTGCCGACGGCATCGCCAAGCAAGCGAAACAGCTATTTTCGCGGCGATGGTTGACATGGGCCACGGCCCCGCGCACATCGCCCCCTCGCTCCCGAGGCCCGATGGCGGAGTGGTTACGCAGAGGACTGCAAATCCTTGCACGCCGGTTCGATTCCGGCTCGGGCCTCCAATTCCCCTTTTCGGCAAATCGAACTAAGCTTCCGGCGCCGGCTGCCAGCCGGCGTGCACCCGGGGCTGCGAAGGGGATTCGCGTGGCGAAGCAGGCGGTGGTGGTGATCCACGGCATGGGCGAGCAGCTTCCGATGGAGACGTTGCTGTCGTTCGTCGACACGGCCTGGGCCAACGATGCGAGCCTGGTCGATCGCGGCAAGCCCGATCCCAACAGCGGCGGCCGCCGCGTCAGGAACGCCTATTGGAGCAAGCCCGACCGGCGCAGCCGCAGCTTCGAGCTGCGCGTGATCACGACCGAGAGCGGGAAGAACCGCAAGCGCACCGACTTCTACGAATTCTACTGGGCGCACCTGATGGTGGACACCACCTGGGAGCAGCTGCGCGCCTGGGTGTTCGAGCTGATGCTGCGCAACCCCTTCACCAAGGTGCCGCGCGCCGTGCTGCCGCTGTGGATCCTGCTGTGGCTGATCGGCATCGCGGCGGCGGGCGCGGCCGCCTATGCGCTGCGGCCCGGCGCGGAGGATGCGTCCTGGCTCGGCGCGATCGCCGCCGCGACGCTCTCCGCGGCGCTCGGCTGGTTCGTGTCGGGGTTCCTGGTGCGCTATTTCGGCGACGTGGCGCGCTATGTGCGGCCCAAGCCGGCCAATGTCGCGCGCCGGCAGGAGATCCGCGAGAACGGCGTGCGGCTGCTCGAGAGCCTGATGGGCGTGCGCGAGGACGGCCGCATCGAGCCGCGGCGGGAATATGACCGGGTCGTCGTCGTCGCCCACTCGCTGGGCACGATCATCGCCTACGACATCCTCGCCCACGCCTTCGCGCGGATCAACACGCTGAGCAGGCAGAGCGCGGACAAGCCCGCCGCGCAGGATGCGCGAGTCGCGCTGGAGGCGATGATCCGCGACGCGCTCGCCGGGCAGGGCCCATGGGAGATCGATGCGTTCCAGGCGGCGCAGGCGGCGGCGGCGAAGGAACTCATCGCTGCGGGGAATCCGTGGATCGTGAGCGATTTCGTGACGCTGGGCTCGCCGCTGACCCATGCCGAGTTCCTGATCACGCGCGACCGTGCGCACCTGACCGAGGCAAAGGCGCAGCGCATCCTGCCCTGTTGCCCGCCGACGCTGGAATATGACGGCCAGACCAAGCTGCGCCACTTCACCTATCGGCCGTGGAGCGTCGAGAAGATCGGCAGGGACGACGATCCGGCGGCGCCGCGCCTGCCGCATCACGCGGCGCTGTTCGCCTATACGCGGTGGACCAACCTTTATTCGCCGCACCGCTTCGTCGCCTGGGGGGACGTGATCTCGGGCCCCCTCGGCGCGGCGTTCGGACTGGAGGACGGCGCGACGCTGCACGGCATCCGCGATATCGCGGTGCTACCCGAGCTGGACGCGGACGGCCGGCTCGAAGCCGGTGCGCGGCGCCGGTTCTTCACCCACACCAGATATTGGCGCGAGACGCCCGCGGCGGACGGCGCGCCGGCGCATCACATCCGCGCGCTGCGCGCGGCGATGCGGCTCGGCGGATGAATCGTTTCGCAAGCCTCCGTTCACGCGGGCAGGCGCACTCAGTCAGGCAGAGGAGATGAAGATGCGTTTCGTCCCGATCATGATCGCCGCGGCCGCGCCGCTGCTGCTGTCCGTTCCCGCCGAGGCGCAGCGCGGGACGCCCTATCGCGCGCTCGGCACCGAGCCCGGCTGGACGCTGACGATCGACAGCCGCCAGATGCGCTATGACGGCGACTATGGCGAGACCAAGGTGACGGTCCGCACACCGCGCGCGCAGGCGATCCGCGGCGGCCGCCGCTATGCCGCGCGCGCGATGACGGTGGAGATCACCAACCGCGAATGCAGCGACGGGATGAGCGACCGGCGCTATGCCGATACCGTGCGCGTGACCGTGCGCGGGCGGACGGTCAATGGCTGCGGCGGCGAGGTGTGGGAGCTGCCCGAGCTGACCGGGCAGCGCTGGCGCATCCAGCAGATCGGCAATGTGTTCAGGCCGCAGCGGCCGTCGCAGGCGGCGATGCAGTTCTCGCCGGACCGGCTGACCGCGACGCCGGGCTGCAACAGCCACAATGGCGGCTATCGCATCGCACGCGGCAGGCTGGTCGTCGGGCCGCTCATCGCGACGCGCAAGGCCTGCCCCGCGCCGTTGATGCGCCGCGACGCGGAATTCGCGGCGATCCTGCGCCAGCCGCTCAAGGTCACCGCCCCGCGAGAAGGCACGGTGGTGCTGACCGCGCCGGACGGCAGGCAGATCGTGCTGCGGCGCTAGGGCCTAGTCCTCGCGCGGCGGCGCGGTGAGGTCCATGAAGTTGCGCGCCGCCTCGCGGTCCGCGGGATCCTCGAACGCCACGTCGAGGTCGGGCGCGGCGCCGAGCATGTGCAGCACCGCCCACAGCGCGAAGCGGCGGGCGCGGTCCTGCTCCAGGCCGAGATCGACCCGCATCCGCTCGACGCCCGCCGCGATCGCGCTGGGCGGGATCGAGGCGAGGTCGGCGGAACCGAAATAGCGGCGCAACTGGTCGTCGAAATCCATGCGCCGCCCTTGCGCCGATCAGCTCGTGAAGTCGAGCTGAACCACCTTGGTCGGCGTCGCGCGACAATAGAAAGGCGTCGAGCGGTCGCCGTCCGGATAGGTCGCGGTCAGATCGGCCGCGAAGCGCCAGCCGCCATTGCCCGGCTCGATGCTGGTGATGCGGTCGAGGCGCAGCCTGGTGCCGCCGGTGACGCCGATCTGGCGCGAGGCCTCGAACATGCAGGTCTGCAGCGACGGCCGCGCCTCGGCACGGACCAGGCTGAGATCGGCGGACAGCGCGGCGGGCGGACCGGGCGGATAGCTGGTCGGCGCTTCGGACGCCGGCTCGCCCGCCTTCCTGTTGCGGCTGGCGAGCAGCGCGACCAGGCCCGCGGCGACGGCGACGCCGCCGATGATCAGGCCGGTGCTCGGCCCCTTGTCGGGCCGCTCGGGACGCCAGCCCCCGCCCCAGTTGTCGCCATAGCCGTAGCCGAACACGGCGCGGCAGTTGCGCACCCAGATCGAGCGCCGGTCATAGCCCCAGCCGCGTCCCTGGTTGCACACGCCGCCGGTGGCGCGAAGCAGCGCGACGCGGTTCCGGGTGTTCACATTGCAGATGCGAGTGCGGCTGTTGCGCGATTCGCAGGCGATCGTCCCGGCATAGCCCTGGCCATAGCCGGGATTGGGGCGCGGCGGCCGGATCGGCGGCTGGGGACGGATCGGGCGCGGCGGCTGGATCTCGGGGCGGACCGGCTGCGGGAGCGGCACGGGGCGATCGGGGACCGGCTGGGGCAGCGGGACCGGCCGCTGCTGCGGTGCCGGCCTGGTCTGCGCCAGCAGCGGCGCGGTGCCCTGGCCGATCAGCGCGGCCGACAGGGCCACCAGCTTGAACGTGCTCTTCATGCGCATTCTCCCCTGCAATGGAACGCGGTCAATCAAGTCGTTTCGCGGGCAACATAGGCCCGATACCCGCCCGCCGCAGCAGAAATCAGCGTAAAGAGAAGGTTGCCGCCTATTCCGCCGCCTGTGCCGGAGGTTCTTCCTCGGCCGTTTCGGCGTGGCTGGCGAGCAGTTCGACCGCCGCAATGCTTTCGATCTCACGCGCGCCGGTCTCGACGTTGAGCTCCTTGAGCTTGCGCGCCGAAACCAGCGCTCGAGTCTCAAGGCTGCTGGCGAAGGTGTTGAAATTCTTGACCGCGCTGTTGAGGCCGCTGCCCACGAGGCGCAGGTCGCCCATCGCCTTGGCCAGCCGGTCGTAGAGCTCCTTGCCGAGCTCGCCGATCTGGCGCGCTTCCTTGGCCAGCTTCTCCTGCCGCCACACCGCCGCGACGGTGCGGGCGATCGCGATGAGGTTGGTGGGAGTCGCCAACAGCACGCGCTTCTCGAAGGCGAAGTCCCACAGCGTCGGATCATGCTCGAGCGCGGCGGACAGGAAATGCTCGCCAGGGACGAACATGATCACATAGTCGGGCGCATCGTCGAACTGGTTCCAATAGGCCTTGTTGCCGAGCGCGTTGACATGGTTCTTCATCGAGATGGCGTGCGCGGCGAGCCCCGCCTGGCGCTCGGCCTCGTCAACCGCGCCGAACGCGTCCTGATAGGCGTTGAGCGACACCTTGGCGTCGATCACCAACGCCTTGCCGCCGGGCACGCGCACGATCGCGTCGGGGCGCAGCCGCCCGCCCTCCTCCTGCGCGACGCTGACTTCGGTCTCGAAATCGGTGTGCTCGGAGAGGCCGCAGGTCTCGAGCACGTTCTTGAGCTGCTGCTCGCCCCAGCGGCCGCGCGACTTGGGCGCGTTGCGCAGCGAGTTGACGAGCTTGGCCGCCTCGCTGCTCACCCGCTCCTGCCCGATCCGCATCTGCTCAATCTGGCCCTTGAGCTCGCCGAACGCATCGCGGCGCTCGGCCTCGACCTTGGCGACGCCCTCCTCGTAGCGCTGGAGGCGCTCGTTGACCGGCTGGAGCAGCGCCTTGAGGTTCTGCCCCGCAGTCAGCTCGGACTGCTTGAAGCGGTCCTCGGCGCGCTTGAGAAAGGCTTCCTGAGTCTGGTTGAGCATCTGTCCGGCGAGCTCGCGGAACTGGCCGGCCATGACGTCGCGCGCGCTCTTGAACTCCTCCAGCCGTTCCTCGAACGCGCTCGCCCGGGTGCGCAGCTCGGTGAGCTCGAGCCGGGCGGCATCGCGATCATCGCGTATCGCCTCGAGCTGGTCGCGCAGCTCGGGCAGCTCCTTGAGCCGCTCCTCGGCCCCGGCGAGGTCGACGATCGCCGCCTTGAAGTCGGCTTCGCGCTTGTCGCGTTCGGCACGGATCTCGGCGATGCGGCGGCTGGTCAGGAACCAGCCGATCGCCCCGCCGACGAGCAGCGCGAAGATCAGGGCCAAGGCGAATTCGAGCGTCACGGTTCCTCACGCGAAGTTGACAAAGCTGACACAATTGACGGGTTCGGTTGACACAAAACACATGTCTCACGCGGAGGTGACAAGCGGCCGCCTCCCCGCGACAAGCGAGGAACATAGCCCGAACGGACGCTGTAGGACAGGGCTAATTGCGACAGCTTGTCGCTGCCTTTCGTCACCCCGGCCTTGTGCCGGGGTCCACGACGCCGAGTGCGTTAGGCCGGAGCCTCCCATCCAGCGCTCGCCGCCCGGTGGACCCGGGCACAAGGCCGGGGTGACGTATGGGATGGGCTGATGCCCACTCGCGCGTCAGAGACCGTAATCTGACTTCGGCGCCGCAGAGCGCGTCAGGCGGCCGCTTTGCGCGCCTTGTTGAGCTTCTTCATGATCATGTCGCGCTTGAGGCGCGAGAGGTGATCGAGGAAGACGATGCCCTCGAGATGGTCCATCTCGTGCTGGATGCAGGTCGCGAGCAGGCCGGTGAACACTTCGTCATGCGCCTTGCCCTGCTCGTCGAGCCACTTGACGCGGCAGGTCGCGGGGCGGTCGACATCGGCGAACTGGTCGGGGACCGACAGGCAGCCCTCGGTATAGGTGTTCATCTCCGCGGCGGGATCGAGGATCTCGGGGTTGATGAACACGCGCGGCTCGCGGATCGGCTTGCCCTCTTCGTCCTCCTGCTCCTGCAGGTCCATGACGATCACGCGCTTGGGCACGCCGACCTGGATCGCGGCAAGGCCGATGCCGGGGGCGTCGTACATCGTCTCGAACATGTCGGCGATCAGCGCGCGCAGCTCGTCATCGACCTGGTCGACGGGCGCGGACACCAGCTTGAGGCGCGGATCGGGGACTTCGAGGATGGGTAGAATGGCCATGCGCCAAATTTAGGTGCTGGAGGCGAACGGGTCAATCTGGCGCGCGGCGCAGAAATCCGATCAGCGTGAGCAGGAACGTGACCGGGATTCCCGCAAGCGCCGCCGCGATGCCGAACAGCCGGTAGAGATTGGCGGTGTAGGCACCGGTGACAAGATCGGCGAACTCGCCCTGTGGATTGTGGTCGAGCGCGATCGAGCACAGCAGCAAGCCGGCGAGACCGCCGATCATCAAGCCGACGAGCAGCGATCGTCCGAAGCTCATGCCACCGGCCGCCGCGCGCGCAGGGCCTGGGCGAGCGTGCCCTCGTCGAGATAGTCGAGCTCGCCGCCCACCGGCAGGCCATGCGCGAGCTGGGTGAGGCGCACGGGGTGTCCCTCGAGCCGCTCAGCGATGTAGTGAGCGGTGGTCTGGCCCTCGAGCGTGGCGTTCATCGCCAGCACCACTTCGTCGATCCCGCCCGCGGCGACGCGCGTGATCAGGCTGTCGATCGCGAGGTCCTCGGGCCGAATCCCGTCGAGCGCGGAGAGCTTGCCGCCGAGCACGTGGAAGCGGCCCGGGAACAGGCGCGAGCGTTCGAGCGCCCACAGGTCCGCCACCTCCTCGACCACGCAGAGCTGGCGCGTGTCGCGGCGCGGGTCGGCGCAGATCGCGCAGGGATCCGACGTGTCGACATTGCCGCAGGTCGAACAGGTGGCGAGGCGCTGGCTGACCGCAGTGAGCGCGGCGAGCAGCGGATCGAGCGCGGTCTCGCGCTTCTTGAGCAGGTGCAGCACCGCGCGCCGCGCCGAGCGCGGGCCGAGGCCGGGCAGGCGCGACAGGGCTTGGGTGAGGGTTTCGATCTCGGGCGAGGCCATGCGATGTTCCCTACCCGTTCGCGCGGGCGAAGGGAAGGATGGCGCAGCGGGGGCGAATGCGGCTAGAGGCGCAGCCCATGCGGATCATCTTCATGGGAACGCCCGAGTTCGCGGTGCCGACGCTCGATGCGCTGGTCGATGCGGGGCATGACGTGGTGGCGGCATACAGCCAGCCGCCGCGGGCGGGCGGGCGGCGCGGCAAGGCGCTGACCCCCTCCCCCGTCCATGCCCGCGCCGAAGCGCTGGGGATCGAGGTGCGCACGCCGTTGTCGTTCAAGCGCGATCCCGACGCGGTGGCTGCATTCGCCGCGCTGGGAGCCGACGTCGCGGTGGTCGCCGCCTATGGCCTGATCCTGCCGGTGAGCGTGCTGGAGGCGCCGCGGCTCGGCTGCATGAACGTCCATGCCTCGCTGCTCCCGCGCTGGCGCGGCGCGGCACCGATCCAGCGGGCGATCCTGGCCGGCGATGAAGAGACCGGGGTCGGGATCATGCAGATGGAGGCCGGGCTGGACACCGGGCCCGTTCGGCTTGAGGGGCGGACTTCCGTTGACGGCAAGACCGCGGGTGCGCTGACCGATGAGCTGGCGGCAATGGGCGCGCGGCTGATGGTTCAGGTGCTGGATAACCCGGAGGCCTATCCGGCGGTACCGCAGGCAGACGAAGGCGTGACCTACGCTTCGAAGATCGACAAGGCCGAGGCGCGACTGGACTTCGCACAGGATGCCGAGGCCGTGCTGCGTCAGGTGCTGGCGTTCAACCCGCCCGGGGCGTTCTTCGAGGTGGGTGGCGAGCGAGTCCGAGTGCTGGCGGCGGAGCTGGTGGATGCTGTGGCAGGAGACCCGGGGGTCGTGTTCGACGATCTCGAAATCGCCTGTGCCGAAGGAGTTATCCGCCCCACCCTCGTCCAGCGCGCCGGGCGTGGCATCATGACCACGGCGGAGCTGCTCAACGGCTTCCCCATTCCCGCAGGGACCCGGCTTTGACCCGCTTCGCGCTCACCATCGAATATGACGGCCGGCCGTTCATGGGCTGGCAGCATCAGGACCATGGCCCGAGCGTGCAGCAGGCGATCGAGGACGCGCTGCACGGGATCACCGGGGAGGATGCGCTGGTCCATGCCGCCGGGCGCACCGATGCGGGCGTCCATGCCCTCGCGATGCGCGCGCACACCGAGATCGACAAGGACATCGCCCCCTTCCGGCTGATGGAGGCGCTCAACGCGCATCTTCGCAATGTGCCGGTGGCGATCCTGGCGTGCGAGACGGTGGCCGACGACTGGCATGCGCGCTTCTCGTGCGTCGCGCGGCATTATGTGTACCGCATCGTCAATCGCCGTGCGCCGCTGACCTTCGACAAGGGGCTGAAGTGGCGCGTGCCGGCCGTGCTGGACGCGGCGGCGATGCACGACGCGGCGCAATTGCTGGTGGGGCTGCATGACTTCACCACCTTCCGCTCGGCGCACTGCCAGTCGGCGAGCGCGCTCAAGACGCTCGACCGGCTCGACGTGGTGCGCGAGGGCGAAGAGGTGCTGGTGCGTGCCTCGGCGCGCTCGTTCCTGCATCACCAGGTGCGCTCGATGGTCGGGTGCCTGGCGATGGTCGGGCGCGGGCAGTGGTCCACGGGGGATCTGCGCGATGCGCTGGAGGCGAAGGACCGCGCGGCGCTGGGGCTGAACGCACCGCCGGACGGGCTGTATTTCGTGCGGGCGGACTATCCCTGAACCGGCGCTAGCGGCTGAACCGCGCGGCCAGCTCGGCGTGGGTGGACCAGCGGAACTGGCCGACCGGAAGGACCCAGTCGAGCTGGTAACCGCCTTCGCACAACATCTTCGCATCGCGCGCGAAGGTATTGGGATTGCACGATACATAGGCGATCACCGGCGCCTTTGACGCCGCGAGCTGCTCGGCCTGTTCCTTGGCCCCGGCGCGCGGGGGATCGAGGATCACGGCGTCGAACAGGTCGAGCTCCTTCGCCACCAGCGGACGGCGGAACAGGTCGCGATGCTCGGCGAAGACCTGACGCTGGGCGCGCCCGGCGGCGGCCTTGAGCGAGAGGATCGCCTCGCGCGCGCCCTCCCCGGCATAGACCTTGGCGGCGGGGTCCATCGCCAGCGCGAAGGTGCCGAGCCCGGCGAACAGGTCGGCGACCGTCTTGGCGCCGCCGATGCCCTCGCGCACCGCGGCGACGAGCGCCGCTTCGCCCTCGGGCGTCGCCTGGAGGAAGCTGGCGGGCGGGAACGGCACGGGCACGCCGCCGAAGCTGACCGTGACCGGCTCGGGCTCCCAGCGCGGCTCGGGCCCGAGGCCGTCGTCGACCGACAGGCGCGCGAGGCCGTGGCGCTGGGCGAAGCTGGTCACCGCCTCGACCGCGGTGAGGCTGTCGGTGACGAGACCCTCGACCAGCACGTCCGGACCTTGGTCGGTGAGCGCGAGATGGACGTTGACCCGGCGATTGGCGGGGAGATGCGCGGCGAGCAGCCCGCGCAAGGGCTGGGGCAGCGCGAACAGGCGCGGGTCGAGGATCTCGCATTGCTGGAGGTCGATCAGGCGGTGGCTCGATTGCTCGGTGAAGCCGAGATGGACCTGCCGCCCGCGGCGCTCGGCATGGAGCGCGGCGCGGCGGCGGGTGCGCGGCAGGGAGAGCGCGGGCGCGCGGATTTCGGTCTCGAGACCCTGCTGCGCGAGCGCGCCGGCGATGCGGGCCGTCAGGAACTCGGCATAGGCCGCGTCGTCGAGATGCTGGAGCTGGCAGCCGCCGCATTCGGGGAAGTGACGGCATGGCGGCACCTGACGCCGCGGACCGGGCTTGAGCGTGCCGTCGGCGAGCAGCGTGTCGCCCGGCGCGGCGAGCGGGGCGTGGCGGCCGTCCGCCGTCACCCCGTCTCCACGCGCGGCGACGCGGACGATGGTCCCGGCTTCGCTCACAGGGTGTGCGCCAGCGCGTGGGGAAGTGCGTCGGCGAGCTCGTCGGCGAGGAAGCAGCGGTCGAGCAGGCGCGCGGCCTCGGCATGAAGCCAGACGCCGGCGGAGGCGGCTTCGAGCGGTGCGGAGGGGTTTTGGGCGAGCATCGTGGCGACGGCGCCTGCCAGCACGTCGCCCGTCCCCGCAACCGAAAGCCACGGGCTGGCGGCGAGCGCGACATTGGTCCGGCCGTCGGGGTGCGCGATCACCGTGTCGGCACCCTTGAACACGACCGTGGCATTGCTCCGGCGCGCGGCGTCCTGCGTGCGGACGACCTTGCTCGCGTCGCTCTCGCCGAACAACGCCGCGAACTCGCCCGCGTGCGGGGTCAGCACCGCCGGCGGCTCACGGGACGACAACCGGTCGAGGCCGACCAGATGCAGCGCGTCACCGTCGATCACCAGCGGATGCGGGCTCGCCAGCGCCGCCTCGAGCTTCTCGCGCGCACGGTCGTCGCGGCCGAGGCCGGGGCCGATGACCACCGCGCCGATGCGCTCGTCGTCCAGCGCGGCGGCACTCCAGCGGCGGCGGACGATGGCATGGGGGGGATGCGGCAGGCCGCCGGTGAGCAGCAGGACGTAGCCCGCGCCGGCGCCATAGGCGGCGCGCCCCGCCAGCTCCGACGCGCCGTGCATCGGGCCGGAGACGACCGCGACCATGCCGCGGCTGTACTTGTGCGAGGCGGGTCGAGGCTTCGCGATGCGCGGAACGCCAAGTGTCCGGACGGCTGATGCGGCGCCGATGTCGTCGAAGGCCAGCCCGATATCGATCGCACGCACGTTGCCGCAATGCGCGGCCGCGGGCTGAAGGACATGCGCGGGCTTGAGCGCGCCCAGCGCCAGCGTCACGCCGAAATCAGCGAGGTCTTGTCCGAAATCGCCGCCGGTGTCGGTGTCCACGCCGCTGGGCAGGTCGACCGCGATCGCCAGCCGCGCATGGCTCGCCAGCATCTTGATCGCATGCGCGACCGGCGCCGCGACGGGACGCGACAAGCCGGTGCCGAACAATGCGTCGATCACCACCGGTACGGGGCCTTCGGACAGCTCGCGGGGGAAAGGTCCGACCGGGCCGCTCCAGCCCTTGCGCGCTTGCGCCGCCGCCTCGGTCCGCGGATCGCCGAGCGCGGCGACGCGCACCCGCATCCCCTTTGCCGCCAGCACGCGCGCGGCGACATAGCCGTCCCCGCCATTGTTGCCCGGGCCGCACAGGATCAGCACTTCCGAACCGGCGGCAAGCCGATGGACCGCCTCGGCGACGCCGGTTCCGGCGCGCTCCATCAGCGAGGTCACGCTCGCGCCATTGGCGATCGCCCGCGCCTCGGCCGCGCGCATCTCGGCCGCGGTGAGGATCGGCGCCCCTTCGGGCACGCGCATCACGCGTCGCCCTGGGGCTTGGGCAGGAGGAGCGCGAGCAGGATCATGCGGCACTCGGCGTCGATCGTGCCGTCGACCAGCTCGGGCCGGAAGCGGCGCTGGAACGCCACCGTCGCGGCGAGCCCGTCGGTCACGTCGTAACCAAAGCGCTCGAGCGCGAGCAGGAAGCCGGCATCGGTCCAGCCGGGGTCCATGAGGTTCTTCGTCGGGCGCGGCAGCGCGAGCCGCAGCCGCGCGAGCTTGCCCCAGGGAAACAGCTCGCCCGGATCCTGCTTGCGCGCCGGCGCGATGTCGGAATGGCCGACGACGTTGCCGCGGGTGATATGGTAGCGATCCTTGATCGCCGCGGTCAGGCGGATCACCGAGTCGATCTGCTCGTCGGGAAACGGACGGTAGCCGAACTCATGGCCGGGATTGACGATCTCGATCCCGACCGAGGCCGAGTTGATGTCGGTCACCCCGCGCCAGTGCGACTTGCCCGCGTGCCAGGCACGGTTCGTTTCCTCGACGAGGCGCACGATCTGGCCGTCCTCGGCGACGAGCCAGTGGCTCGAGACCTTCGCCTCGGGGTCCCGCAGCCGCATGATCGCCTCCTCGGCGGTCTGCATGCCGGTATAGTGGAGCACGATGATGCTGATCGGCAGCTTGCGCGCGTCGAAATTGGGCGACGGCGCGTCGATCCAGTCGAATTCTGCCTTGTCCTGCATCATCGCTGCGAGGGATGCGGCGGCCCGCGCCGAAACGCAAGCCACGGCAGGTCGTGACGCGCCGAAACGCAGGTTCGGTTGGCCGGTGGCGACTCAGCCTGCGCAGGAGCGGAACGGCGCGACGTTGGCGTCTCCGGCGAGGTAGAGCCCGCGAAACTGGTCGCTCGGGCGAAAGGCGTCGGTCTGGCCGATCACGGTCTCGCCCGCGCCCAGCACCAGCAGACCGCCGTCGCGGGTCGCGTCGCGCAGCGTGCGGAACACCCGCGTGCGCACGTCGGCGGCGAAATAGAGCAGCACGTTGCGGCACAGCACCAGGTCGAACTTGCCCGCAGGCGGCGGATCCTTGGCGAGATTCTGCTGGCGGAACACGATGCGCCGGGCGAGCTCGGGCCGCACGACCCACTCGCCGTCGATGCTGTCGAACCAGTTCACCATGCGGCGCACGGGCAGGCCGCGCTGGATCTCGAACTGCGAGAAGCGGCCGGCCCGCGCCCGCGCCAGGGCGGCGGCGGAAACGTCGGTGGCGACGATCTCGGGCATCAGCATGCCGCGGCTCACCGCCGCCTCCTCGAACAGCATCGCCAGCGAATAGGGTTCCTGCCCCATCGAGCAGCCCGCCGACCAGATGCGCAGGCGGCGGCCCGGCGCGTCGGCCTGGAGCGCCTGCGCCGCCTCGACCACCAGGTCGAGCACCCCCGCGTCGCGGAAGAAGGAGGTCTCATGGTTGAGCAGCGCATCGACCACCGCGTCGGCGAGCGGGCCGTTGCGTTGGGCGGCGAGGCGTCCGATCAACTGGTCGAGCGTGTCGAGGTCGTTGGCGCGCAGCACCGGCTTCAGCGCCGTCTCGATGCGCCAGGCGCGGTTGGCGGCGATCTGCTGCCCGGTACGCTGTTCGAGCAGCGCGCCGATCACGCCCATCGCCCCGGTCGAGGCGAAGGCCTGGGGATGAAGCTGGATCATCCCGGCCTCCGCTGGCTGGCGATCATGCGCCCGATCTCGTCGGGCGGCAGCACCGCGCTGGCGCGCTCCGCGATCGCGCCGGGCATGCCCCAGACCACCGAACTCGCCTTGTCCTGGACGATCACGCTTCCCCCGGTATCGATCAGCCGCCGCGCCCCGATCGCCCCGTCGCGGCCCATGCCGGAGAGGATCACGCCGAGTCCGCGCGCGCCGAACAGCTCCGCCACCGAATCGAGCATCGGATCGACCGACGGCATGCAGCCGCTCGCGACGGATTCATGAGTCAATCGAATCGCGCAGCCGCCATCGCTGGTCCGCACGCAGCGGATATGCGCGTCGCCCGGGGCGACCACCATCCGGCCCGGGCGGATGCGCAGATGGTCGGTCGCGACCTCGCACGACCGCCCCGCGAGCACGGCGAGCTGCGCCGCGAAATAGCTCATGAACGACGCGGGCAGATGCTGGGTCACCAGGATCGGCGCCTGGAAGGCCGGCGGGATCGCGCGCAGCATCTGGCTCAGCGCATGGATGCCGCCGGTCGAGGCGCCTACCGCCACGATGTCGAACTCGCCCGGCGCATGCTCGGCATGGGCGGAGACGGCGGGGCTTCCCTCGGTATCGAACAGCCGGCCGAGACGGTCTTCGAGCACCGCCGCGAAGCGCCCGGCGAAGCTGCCGACGCCGGGCTTCACCAGCGTATCCGCGGCGCCGAGCGCCAGTGCCTGGACCGCCGCCGCGGCGCCATCGTCGGCGGCGGAGGAAACCACCAGGATCTTGGCCCCCTGCCCTGCCGCGACCAGGTCGGGCAGCGCGGTCAGGCCGTGCGTGCCGGGCATTTCGAGGTCGAGCAGGATCGCGTCGGCGCGCTCCCGGGCGAGAAAGGCGAGCGCGCTTTCGACATTGCCGACCGATCCGGCGACGCGGAACCGCGCCATCCCCTCGATCATGCGCCCGATCACCGCGCGGGCGACGACCGAATCATCGACGATCAGGACGGGGATGCCTTCGCTCGCGCGGTCCGGCGGAGGGCCGGCCGCGGCTGTGTTCCTGGCCATTGCCGCGGCCCTCAGGCGACGCCGACGATCTGGAGCTTGCTCTCGAGCGTCTCGCGGTCGAACGGCTTCATGACGTATTCGTCGGCGCCAGCCTCGATCGCGGCGCGGATATAGGCCATGCCGTTCTCGGTGGTGCAGAACACGACCTTGGGCTTTTCGGGGATGCCGCTGTCCTTGAGCGCGCGCAGGAAGTCCATCCCGCTCATTACCGGCATGTTCCAGTCGAGCAGCACCACGTCGGGCACCGAATCGAGGCACGCGTCGAGCGCCTCGCGCCCGTCGCCGGCCTCGCGCACCTCGAAGTTGAGCGTTTCGAGGATGTGCC
The DNA here is from genome assembly GCF_049532975.1 of Sphingomonas sp. MS122. Taxonomy (GTDB): domain Bacteria; phylum Pseudomonadota; class Alphaproteobacteria; order Sphingomonadales; family Sphingomonadaceae; genus Sphingomonas. The sequence continues at coordinate 3,835,073 of NZ_CP186695.1, forward strand.
GCGCCACTTTGCGGATCACCTTGGAATCATCGACGACGAGGCAGGTCTTCATGTTGGTCCGTTCCCGGATTTAGGCGCGTTCACCAGCAGTTGTGCCCGAAAGATGTAAGCACGGCGTTAATGTCGTTTCAGGCGGCCTGGGCATGCACGCCCGACGGCACGAGCGCGGTCAGGTCGATCGCCAGGATCGGCTCGCCATCGCGCTCGACCAGCCCGTGCCCCGCGCGCTGCCACGCCTCCGACAAGGGCACGCCCGAGGCGAGCGGCTGCAGCGCGAACGGCGCGACGTCGTCGAGCGCATCGACCAGCAGCGCATAATGGTGCCCGTCGACGCGCGTGATCACCGCGCGGCTGGCGCCCTGCCCGCCCGCCATGCCGAGCGCGGCGACCGTGTCGATCACGGTGACGACGCGGCTGCGCAGCGCGGCGAGCCCGCGGACATGGCCGCCGGCGCGCGGCACCGCCACGATCGTGCCGATATCGACCACCGATTCGACCTGGTCGGCGTCGATCGCCACCGCCTGGCCCGCGACGTGCGCGATCAGGTAAAGCTTCTCCATCATGCCTCCCGCCGAGCCACGCTGGCGAGCGCGCCGAGCAGCGCGTCGCGATCGTAGCGATAGATGCTGCCGTCGCCGCCGCCGCCGCGCTTGCTGCGCAGGCGCACCACGGGCGCCCGTGCCGGATGCCCCTCCATGGGCCCGTCGAGCGCGAGCACGACATCGGCCGGCTCGCCCGGGTCGAGGGTGACGCGATAGCCCGCGCTTTCGAGCATCGGGCGGACGAAGGTGCGCATCCAGCCATCGTCCCCGCCGGTGAGCAGGCAGAGCGGCGCGCCGTCAGCGTCGTCGTCGGGCTCGCCATGCTCGGCGAACAGCCAGTGCGGGTCGAGCAGCTCGACCGGCTCGTCGTGGAGCAGCACCGCGCCGGCGATCGGCCCTGGCTGGGCGGCGCGCGCGATCTCGGGCGGAAGCGTCACGATATCTGCCGCTTCGGCAATGGCATAGCCGATCTCGCTCACACCGTCTTTGAGGCGAAGCACCGACCAGTGCGGGGCGCCGGCGAGCTCCCGCCGGGCGACCAGCGGCAGGATCATCCCGTCGATGGTGAGCCGCATCCGGCCCGCGGCGTGACGGATCGCGTCGGGATCGACCTGCTCGATGCGGTCGACCACGGCGAGCGGCACCGCGCGGCGCGCGCCGTCGAGATCGACGAAGATCAGCGCGGCGATGCCCTCGGCTTCGGCCTCGCCGGTCTCTTCGGCCTCGTCGGCCAGCACCTCGCGCACGAACTGCAGCCCGGCGTCGCGCGCGATTCCCGCGCAGTCGAGCAGCAGCATCGGGCAACCGCTGTCGGGCAGGGTCTGCCCCGCATAGATGCCCGTCGCCATGATCGCGGGCGCGGCGGGCTTGATCACCAGCTCCTCATTGTCGAGCACGTCGTCGACGCGCAGCGCGTAGCTGCCCTCGCCCACGCTGACGATCGCCAGCATGCTGCGCATCGCGCAGACATTGTCGGCGATGCCCAGCACCTGCGCGAGCTCGACCAAAGGCAGGCGGCGGTCGCGCACGGTGACCACCTCGGCGCTGCCGATACGGTCGATGCGGATCGCTTCATTGGCTTCGCTGACGATCTCCTCGATCGCCTGGCGCGGCACCGCGAAGCGCTGGCCGCCCGCCGCCACCACGATCGTCGGGATGATCGACAGGGTCAGCGGGACATGGATCAGGATGCGCAGGCCCTTGCCGCGCTCGCTGTCGAGGTCGACGCGGCCGCCGATCTGCTCGATGCCCGAGCGGACCACGTCCATGCCGACGCCGCGGCCCGAGACCTCGGAAACCTCGTCCTTGCTGGTGAGGCCCGGCTCGAACACCAGGGCGAGCTTGGCGCGTTCGCTGAGCGCGCGCAGCATGCGTTCGTCGCGGCCGGTGTCGGCGAGCTTGCGGATCAGCCGGTCGGTATCGATGCCGCGGCCGTCATCGGCGACCTCGACCACGATCTGGTTGCCCGACTGGCGCGCCGAGACGCTGAGCCGGCCATTCTCGCGCTTGCCCGCGGCCCGGCGCTCGACCGGCGCCTCGATGCCGTGATCGATGGCGTTGCGGATGATGTGGACCAGCGGATCGCGCAGCACCTCGATCATCTCGCGGTCGAGCTCGACCTCGGCGCCGTCGATCTGGAGGCTGACCGACTTGCCGAGGCTCGCCGCGGTATCGCGCACCATGCGCGGCAGCGCGGAGAACAGCGCGTCGATCTTCTGCATGCGCGTGCGCGTGACGGTGTCGCGCAGGTCGGCGACGGTGGCCGACATGCGCTCGAGCGCCGCTTCGACCTGGGGGTCGATCTCGACGTTGCGCAGGCGCCGCGACAGCTCGTTGCGCGCGAGCACCATGTCGGACATGCCGCTCATCATGCGGTCGAGCAGATCGACGTTCAGGCGGACGCTGCGCGCCGGCGCGCGCTGCGCGGCGGGCGTGGCGGCCTGGATGACCTCGTCGGATCCCTCGGCGAGCGCCGCGATCAGCAAATCCTCGCCATGCGCGTCGAGCGCGCTGCCCGAATCGATCGCCTCGACCAGCTCGCCGATGCGGTCGACCACCGCGAGCACGGCGTTGACCAGCGCGCGGTCGGGCACGCGCTCGCCAGCGCGCACCGCGGCGAGCACGTCCTCGGCGGCGTGGCTCAGGCGCGCGAGCCGCGGCAGGTCGAGGAAGCCGCAGCTGCCCTTGACCGTGTGGACGAAGCGGAAGATCGCGTCGAGCCGCGCGCGATCGTCCGGATTCGCCTCCCAGGCGACGATCTCGCCCGACAGCGTTTCCAGCGTCTCACGCGTTTCCGCGATGAACTCTTGCAGCAGGTCGTCCACGGCTCCCCCACACGTACATGGCGGTCATGGACGGGCAGGCGTTAAGACGTGGTTAGCCAGAACGGGTTTTCAGCCGAGCGCGATCTCGCGCCGAGTTTCCGAGCTGCGCAGCCCGGCGTCGAGCAATTCCATCACGGCGATCGCGTCGGCGGCGGGGACCGGGTTCGGCCCCTCTCCGCGCACGGCGGCGGCGAGCGCCTGCCAGAACAGGCGATAATCGCCCCGGGCATTCGGCACCGCGACCGGCGCTTCGCCCGCGCGGATCAGGACGCCGGGGGCCGGATCGTGCCCCCAGCCCTCGCCGCCCGGCCGCTCGCCCGCGACGGTCGCCGCCTCCTGCGGGTCGATGCCGTGCTTGATCCAGCTCCCCTGCGTGCCGTGCACCGCGAAGCGCAGACCATGGTCTGCGACGAGCTTGCTCGAATGGAGCAGCACGCGCCGCCCGGGATAGCGCAGCACGGCGTGGAAATAGTCGGGCGCCGGCGCGCCTTCGCGCAGCGTCGCGATATCCGCGGCGATCGCCAGCGGGCGCCCGAACAGCTGCAGCGCCTGGTCGACCAGATGCGGGCCGAGGTCGAGCCACGCCCCGCCCGGACGCGCTTCCTTCCACACATCCGCCGGAACCGGGCGCCAGCGATCGAAATGGCTCTCGAGCTGGACGACCTCGCCCAGCACGCCCGCCGCGATCAGCTCGCGAAGCGTCAGGAAATCGGCGTCCCAACGGCGGTTCTGGAAGGCGGTCACCACCACCCCCGCCGCCTCGCCCTCGGCCGCCACCGCCCGCGCATCCGCCAGCGTCGTCGCGAAGGGCTTGTCGACCAGCACATGCTTGCCCGCGCGGATCGCGGCGAGCGCATGGCCGGCGTGCAGCGCGTCGGGGCTCGAGACGACCACGAGGTCGATGCCCGGTTCCGCCAGCAGCGCCGCGACATCGGGCACCACTTGCATCCCCGGCAGGTCGGCATGCACCTTGGCCGGATCGCGGGACACCACCGCGCGCAGCGCCATCCCCGGCGTGACCCCGACATAAGGCGCATGGAACGCCCGCCCGCCCAGGCCATAGCCGATCAGTCCGACGCCGACCTCGCCCATCGCCTCGATCTCCGCCGGTGTCAGCCCGCCTTGAACGCCGCCCCGAACAGCAGCACCTCGGCCTCGGGCGGCGAGACCTGGAGCTCGCCCCCGCCCTGCTCGACCAGCTGGTGCACCAGATAGGCTGCGGCCGCGCGCGGGGTGACGGGGGCGTCGCCGGTATCGCCGGTGAGCGCGCCGCGCAGCTCCTGGTCGAGCACGATGCGCGGCCCTTCCGCGCGCACCACGATCTCGACCGTGCCGTCATGCGCCTCGGCGCCGATGTCGAGCTGCCCGCCGCGCACCAGCGCGTCGCCGCCGATCAGCGCGAGGTTGAGCAGCACCTTGATCACCTGCTTGGGCAGCACCGGATCCTCGACCATCCAGCCGATCGAGACGCGGTGATTGTCGCCGAACAGCCCCTCGATCGCCGCCTGCGCCTCGCGCGTGTCGACCGTGTCGCCGAACCCGCCCGCGGCGCCGAACGCCAGGCGGAAGAATTTGAGCTTGTTGGCGCTCGCCTTGGCGCTCTCGGCGAGCAGTTCGAGGCACCGCGCGCGCATCTCCGGGTCATGCTCGTCGGCCAGCAGCTCCAGTCCGTTGTTGAGCGCGCCCACCGGACTGAGCAGGTCGTGGCACAGGCGCGAGCAGAGCAGGCTGGCGAAGTCGGTCGGCGAAATGTTCATGAATGCTCCGGTGATCCGCGCAACTCTTTGGCGCAGCGGCGGCATCGCTGCAAGCGAACGATCTTTCGTCCCGACGCGAAGCCCGTTAGCCTCGTCCGAAAGCGACGGAGGGGATTCATGCGCCATATGACGATGACAGCGTTGACCGGCTTGTTCCTGCTCGCCGCGCCCGCGCCGACGCTGGCGCAGGCGCGGCCGGCGGCGGAGACGCCGCGCATCGACAAGCTTCGGATAGATCGGGCGCGCATCGACCGCATGCTCGCGGCGATGGTCGAGGACGGCCGCGCCACCGGCGTTTCGGCGCTGGTGTGGAAGGACGGGCGCGAGGTCTATTTCGGCGCTCAGGGCGCCGCCGATCGCGAGGGCGGCAAGCCCTTCCGCCGCGACACGCTGGTGCAGATCTGGTCGATGACCAAGCCGGTGACGGGCGTCGCGCTGATGCAGCTGTGGGAGCAGGGCAAGTTCCGGCTCGACGATCCCCTCGCCCGCTATCTGCCGGCGTTCGCGGGCGCAATGGTGCAGGACGGCACCGACGCCGCGGGCAAGCCGCTATGGCGTGCCGCGAGCCGCCCGATCACGATCCGCGACGTGCTGCGCCACACCGCCGGCTTCGCCTATGGCGATGGCCCCACCGCGGCGCACAAGGCGTTCGCCGCCGCCAATCCGCTCAATCTCGACAACGATCTCGCCGAATTCGGCCGCCGCCTCGCCACGGTGCCGCTGCTCTCTGAGCCCGGCACCGAATGGCACTACAGCGCCGCGGTCGACGTCCAGGCGCTGCTGGTCGAGCGGCTCTCGGGGATCAAGTTCGCCGACTATGTCCGCACGCACATCTTCGAACCGCTGAAGATGCGCGAGGCGGCGTGGCACCAGCCGATGGACCGCCTCCCCCGCCTCGCCGCCACCTATCTGAAGCAGGATGGCAAGCTCGTCCGCCAGGCCGACGAAATGACGCAGCGCATGAATTTCCCGGGCGCGAAGCTGACGATGGGCGGCGCCGGCATCGTCGCGCCGATCGACGATTACATGCGTTTCGCCCGCATGCTGCTGAACGGCGGCGAGCTCGACGGCGCGCGCATCCTCAAGCCCGCCACGATCCGGCTGATGGCGACCGACCAGCTCGATCCCGCGATCAAGGAACGGGAATGGTTGCCGGGCAAGATCGACGGCGGGTTCGGCTTCGACTTCGCGGTGCGCACGGCGCGACCTGGAACGCCCGAGCGCAATCGCGGCGCGGTCGGCGAATTCTTCTGGGACGGCGCGGCCTCGACCCTGTTCTGGGTCGATCCGGCCAACCGCATGGCGGTGGTATTCTTCACCCAGACGATGCCGTTCGATGGCACGCTGCACACCGATATCCGCAAGGCGGTGTACGGCGCGGACTATCGGGGGCCGGAAGGGAACTGAACCTCAACGCTCGCGCGCGTCGAACGTCTCGCGCGCCGCCGCCACGCCCTCGAGGTTCGCCTCGGCCCAGAGCCATACGCCGCAGAACGCCTCGCCCAGGCTCTCGCCCAGCGGGGTCAGGCGATAGTCGACGCGAGGCGGCACGACCGGATGCACGGTGCGCGTCACCATCCCGTCGCGCTCCATCCGCCGCAGCGTCTGGGTGAGCATCTTCTGGCTGATGTCGGGGATCAGTTTCGAGATCTGGGTGAAGCGCAGCTCGCCCTTGTCCTCCAGCGTCTCCAGGATGATCATCGTCCACTTGTCGGCAATCGCACCGATCAGGTCGTTCACCAGCGCATCGACCCGCGGATCGTCCGCATGCCACTCGCCCACGCCAACCGCCATCTCACACTCTCTTTCTGGTAAGTATAAATCTTTTGGGTGCCTTCTTTCTGTTGGAAAGTAATACGCTACATCGCCGCCATCAAGCAAGGAGGCACCCCATGAAGCGCACTGGAAACACCATCCTCATCACTGGCGGCGGGTCGGGAATCGGCGAAGCGCTGGCGCAGCGGTTCCACGACGCCGGCAACACCGTGATCATCGCCGGCCGCCGCCGCGACGCGCTCGAGGCCGCGATCGCGGGCCGCGCGAACATGCATGCGATGACGCTCGACATCGAAAGCGCCGACGCGATCGAGGCCTTCGCGAAGACGCTGGTCGCGGCGCACCCCGCGCTCAACGTCGTCATCAACAATGCCGGCATCATGCGCTACGAGGACATCGGCGCGCGCCGGGACCTCGCCGATGCCGAGGCCACGATCACCACCAACCTGCTCGGCCCGATCCGCCTCAACAACGCGCTGGTCGATCATCTCAAGGCGCAGGCGGATGCCGCGATCGTCAACGTCACCTCGGGCCTCGCCTTCGTGCCGCTGGTCGCTGCCTCCACCTACAGCGCGACCAAGGCGGCGATCCACAGCTACACCATCTCGCTGCGCGACGCGCTGGCAGGGCAGGTCGAAGTGATCGAGCTGGCGCCTCCCGCGGTGCAGACCGACCTGACCCCGGGCCAGCGCACGCGCGAAGGCTATCAGCCGCTCGACGAGTTCGCCGACGAGGTGGTGGCGCTGTTCGGCCAGTCGCCGACCCCGGCGGAAATCCTGGTCGAGCGCGTCAAGTTCCTGCGCTTTGCCGAAGCCGAGGGGCGGTTCGATGCCGCGCTGGAGGCGATCACGCAGCTGGCCAGGGGAAGCGGGCACTGACCCGCTCCGGCGAACTTCACACCCCGCGGCGACCGCGCAGGAACTGCACGACGATCACCACCAGGGCGATCACCAGAAGCAGGTGAATGAGGCCGCTGCCGATCTGCAGGCTGAACCCCAGCAGCCAAAGGATGATGAGAATGATGGCGATGGTCCAAAGCATGAGACTCTCCCTGCGATTTCAATGGCGAACGCATGTCGAGTCAGGAACGTTCCCGGCGTCGCATGAACGCGCCGGCACCGCTCAATGGATGCGCGGCATGAGCGGAAGCGTGACGACGGGCGAGCGGCCGGCTGAGGTCAGCGGACTTCGAGCTGCACCGCCGCGAACCGGCCGTGCCGCGCGCCGTCTTCCACGGCCCGCCACGCAGTGACCGTCCCACCGGCAACGATCAGCCAGAGCCTGCCGTCGGGTGCCGCCATCGCCGCATCGGTGGCGGAAGGCGCGGCATCGCCCGACGGATGGGAGTGCCAATAGCCGGCCAGCCGCGGCCCGCCGCCACGCTCCGCACGCAATGCCGTGAACAGCGCGGTCGGATCGATCTCGAAATGGCGGTGCGGATCGGCTGCGACGTTCGCCGTCTCGCTCCAGCTCGAAATGGCGCCATCCGCACCGAATAGCAGGCCGCATGCCTCTTGCGGGGCCACCGCCTTGCATTTCTGAACGAGTTCGTTCAATATATCTCTTGAAATGGCCAGCATCGTTCCTATCTCCCCTATCAGAATGAGCCGGGGGGTTTCCACGTTCGAAGCACGCGTTTCTCCGCAAGCGGATGGCTGGCGGCTGGACCGGGCTTTGGCCGACGCGCTGCCCACGCTGTCTCGCGAGCGCATCAAGGCGCTGATCTCGACCGGCAACGTCACCGGCCCCGAGGGCCCGGTGCGCGATCCCAAGAAGAAGGCGCCGGGCGGTGCGTTGTTCCGCATCGACGTCCCCGCGCCCGCCGAAGCGCATAACGAGCCGCAGGAAATCGAGCTGAACGTGGTGTTCGAGGATGAGCACCTGATCGTCATCGACAAGCAGGCCGGCCTCGTCGTCCATCCGGCGGCGGGCAATCTCGACGGGACGCTGGTCAACGCGCTGCTGCATCACTGTCGGGGCAGCCTGTCGGGCATCGGCGGAGTCGCGCGGCCGGGGATCGTCCACCGCATCGACAAGGACACGTCGGGGCTGATGGTCGCCGCCAAGACCGATCGCGCGCATGTCGGCCTGGCGCGCCAGTTCAAGGCGCACTCGATCGACCGTCGCTACAAGGCGATCGTCTCGGGCCGGCCGAAGACGGGAAGCGGCACGATCGACGCACCGCTCGGCCGCTCGCCGCAGAACCGCAAGAAGATGGCGATCGTTTCGGGCGGCAAGCGCGCCGTGACACACTGGCAATTGTGTCAACTTCGTCAACTCGACGAAGCGGCGTTGGTCGAATGCAGGCTTGAGACGGGGCGCACCCATCAGGTACGCGTCCACATGGCCTCGATCGGCCACCCCTTGATCGGGGACCCGGTCTATGGCAGAACGAAAAAGGAACATCGTGAGGTGCTGGAAACCCTGGGTTTCCATCGTCAGGCCTTACACGCGGCGCATTTGGGGTTTATCCATCCCATCAATAGCCACGCTTTGGCTTTCGATAGCGAAATGCCTGCCGACATGCAGGAACTGTTCGATAGGCTCGTCGTATAGGTTCATTGGCCCGTCTTCGGAGGGTCGCACGCCATCCTCGCCGCAACAGGGGGGAAGGTTCTAGCAAAGGGAGTAAGTGATCAATGGCAAGCGGAAGCAACGTCCCGGCGACGATCCCCGCACTGGGCGGTGAGGCGAGCCTCAACCGCTATCTGGCCGAGATCAAGAAGTTTCCGATCCTGGCGCCCGAGCAGGAATACATGCTCGCCAAGCGCTTCCAGGAGCATGGCGATCCCGAAGCTGCGGCGCAGCTCGTGACCTCGCACCTGCGCCTCGTCGCCAAGATCGCGATGGGCTACCGCGGCTATGGCCTGCCGGTGTCCGAGCTGATCTCCGAGGGCAATATCGGCCTGATGCAGGGCGTGAAGAAGTTCGAGCCCGACCGGGGCTTCCGCCTCGCCACCTATGCGATGTGGTGGATCCGCGCTTCGATCCAGGAATTCATCCTGCGCTCGTGGAGCCTGGTGAAGATGGGCACCACCGCCGCGCAGAAGAAGCTGTTCTTCAACCTGCGCCGGATGAAGGCCAAGCTCGACGCGTTCGAGGACGGCGACCTTTCCCCCGAGCATCTCGCCAAGATCGCCAAGGATCTGGGCGTGACCGAGGAAGAGGTCACCTCGATGAACCGCCGCATGGCGATGGGCGGCGACACGTCGCTCAACGTGCCGATGCGCGAGGACGGCGAGGGTCAGTGGCAGGACTGGCTGCAGGACGACAGCGCGCTGCAGGACGAAGTCGTCGCCGAGGCGCAGGAGGCTGACGTCCGCCACGGCATGCTGGTCGAGGCGATGGACGAGCTCAACGAGCGCGAGAAGCACATCCTCACCGAGCGCCGCCTGACCGACGATCCCAAGACGCTCGAGGAGCTCAGCCAGGTCTATGGCGTGTCGCGCGAGCGCGTCCGCCAGATCGAGGTGCGCGCGTTCGAGAAGCTGCAAAAGGCGATGATGCGGCTGGCGGGCGACCGCCGGCTGCTCACCGTCGGCTGATCGCGCGACGGGGGGCTAAGCGTTGGCAGCGGCGGGAAAGCGGTCCTGGGGCCGCCGGCTCATCGTCTGGGCCGGCAAGGCGCTGCTGATCTTCGTGTTCGGCTCGCTGCTGCTGGTCGCGCTGTTCCGCTTCGTCCCCCCGCCCTTCACGCTGACGATGGCGGGCGACCTGGTCTCGGGCCATGGCATCACCAAGCACTGGGTGCCGCTCGACCGCATCGATCCCGACATGGCCCGTGCCGCGATCGCCGCGGAGGATTCGTCCTTCTGCACGCATGGCGGGTTCGACTATGATTCGATCGCCGCGGCGATGTACCGCAACGCCAAAGGCGGCAAGGTGCTGCGCGGCGGCTCGACGATCAGCCAGCAGACCGCCAAGAACGTCTTCCTGTGGCAAGGCGGCGGCTATTTCCGCAAGGGCCTGGAGGCGTGGTTCACGGTGCTGATCGAGCTGATCTGGCCCAAGAAGCGGATCATGGAGGTCTATCTCAACGTCGCCGAGACCGGCATCGGCACCTATGGCGTCGAGGCCGGCGCGCAGCGCTATTTCAGGCACGGCGCGGCGAACATGACCCGCGCCGAGGCCGCGCGCATCGCCGCGGTGCTCCCGCTGCCCAAGAAAAGGGCGGGTGTCGCCCCGAGGGGCTTCACCCGCCGCTACGGCAATTCGATCGCCGCGCGGATCGGCGTGGTTCAGCGGGAAGGGTTGGACGCCTGCCTGCGCTGAGCCTTGCCAGAAAACACTTTCCTACACGCCGCCGATCTGAAACGTTCCCCTGACGTTCTTTCTCATCGTCAGGAAGCCCGCGCGGTTACTTGGTCGTCTCTTCCGCGCCCTTCTCGATCCGGTCGCCAGCCTTCTTGGCCGCGTCGCCGACCTTCTCGGCACCGTCGCCGACGCTCTTCGCTGCCTCGGCGATGGCGTCGTCCTTGCGCGTCTCGCTGCTGTTCTCGTTGAAGAAGTAGAAGGCGCCGACCACGACGATGATCAGGGCGATGATCCCGAGGATCAGACCACCGCCTCCGCCGCGGCGCTCGACGATGGTCGTGGTGCCGCCGGTATCGCGTTCGGTCACGCGCTCCGCGGTCACCCCGTCATCACGTTCGACAATCCGTTCGTCAGCCATTTCGCATCTCCCGTTGTGGGTTCAGACGGCGACACTAACGGCTGCGGCGAAGCGATTGTTCCCGTTGTGAAATATTCAGAAAGGCAGCTTGAAGCCCGGGGGCAGCGGGATGCCGCTGGAAAGCTTCGACATTTCGGTCTGCGCCGCGGCGTCGGCCTTGGTCCGCGCATCGTTGAGCGCGGCGGCGATCAGGTCCTCGAGCATCTGCTTCTCGCTCGGCGCGAGCAGGCTCTCGTCGATGTCGACGCCGATGATGCGGCCCTTGGCGCTGGCCTTGACCTTGACCAGCCCGCCGCCCGAGGCGCCCTCGACCTCGATCGTGTCGAGATTGGCCTGGGCCTTGGTCAGCTCGCTCTGGACGTTCTGCGCCATGGCCATGATGTCTTCGATGCTCTTCATGCGGTCCTCCGGGTCGGGGTCCAGCCGATCAGCTCGGCGTCGGGAAATGCTTCGAGCGCGGCGGCGACGACCGGCGAGGCCAGCACCGCATCGCGCTCCGCCGCGGCTTCGGCGGCCTTGATCTCGGCGAGCGTCTGCCCGCCCGGCGCCGCGGTCACCTTCAAGGACCAGCGCTTGCCGAGATGCCGGCGGAGCGCCTGCTCGAAATCGCTGACCAGGTCGGCCGGCAGGCCCTGGCTGCTCACCTCGATCACCGGTTCGTTGAACGCGATGACGCGGATGAGGTTGCGGGCGCGCGCCGCGACGTGATGCTCGTGCGCCGCCTCGAGCCGCGCCAGCACCTCGGCGAGGTCGCGCGGCGCGGGCGGCTCGGCCGGGGCCGCGGGCGCCGCGGCGGGCGCGGCGGCGACCGGCATGCCGTCGGCCAGCTTGCGCGCCAGCTCGCCCGGGTCGGGCAGGGTCGAGGCGTGGATGACGCGGAGCAGCGCCATCTCGCACGCCTCGATCGGAAGCGCCGCCTTCGCCACCTCGTCATGGCCCTTGAGCAGCAGCTGCCACAACCGATGCAGCGCGGGGAAGCCGAGCTTCGCGGCCCATTCCGCCAGCGCCGCGGTCTCCTCGGCGGCCTGGCCGGGGATCGCCTCGTTGCCGAGCTTCGACAGCGTCACGCGGTGGACGGTCTCGAGCAGCGATTTCAGCACCGCCTGCGGATCGACGCCGAGGTCGTACTGGTCGCGCAGCGCCGACAGCGCGCCCGGGCCGTCGCCTGCGATCACCAGCCCGAACAGCGCGCGGATGGCGTTGCGGTCGGACAGGCCGAGCATCGCCCGCACCGCCTCCGCCGTCACCGCCCCGCCCTCCATGCCGGCATGGGCGATCGCCTGGTCGAGGATCGACAGGCCGTCGCGCGCCGAGCCCTCCGCCGCGCGGGCGATCATCGCCAGCGCCTCGGGCTCCGCCTCGGCGCCTTCGGCCGCCACCACCTCGGCGAAATGCGCCGCGAGCTTCTCGGCCGGGATGCGGCGCAGGTCGAAGCGCTGGCAGCGCGAGAGCACCGTCACCGGCACCTTCTGCACCTCGGTCGTCGCGAACAGGAACTTCACATGGCCCGGCGGCTCCTCCAAGGTCTTCAAGAGCGCGTTGAACGCGTTCTTCGACAGCATGTGGACTTCGTCGATGATGTAGATCTTGTAGCGCGCCGACACCGCCGCATAGCGCGAGGCGTCGATGATCTCGCGCACGTCGTCGACGCCGGTGTGGCTCGCCGCGTCCATCTCGATCACGTCGATGTGCCGCCCCTCGGCGATCGCGCGGCACGGCTCGCACACGCCGCACGGATCGATCGTCGGCCCGCCCTGCCCGTCCGGCCCGATGCAGTTCAAGGCCTTGGCGATCAGCCGCGCGGTCGAGGTCTTGCCGACCCCGCGCACGCCCGTCAGCAGAAACGCATGCGCCAGCCGGTCGCGCTTGATCGCGTTGCCGAGCGTCTGCACCATCGCATCCTGCCCGATCAGCTGGGCAAAGGTCTGCGGCCGGTATTTGCGCGCGAGCACGCGATAGACGGCGTCGCGCGGCTGCGGGGGTTCACCGAGATCGAGGGAGTCGGACATGCGGACGCCAACCTAGCGACCCGATGCGCAATCCGCCATGCCCCGATGTGGGGGGATGCGCGATTTCAAGTCATGGTGAGCGTTTCCTCTCCTTCCCATGCTTCATCGGCAACCGTCTCCCCACGGCACCGCGCGAGCCAGGCTTCGCGCTCGACATGGCCGGCGGCGACGAAGGGGGCGAGTTCCCGCTCGCGCAGTGTTTCAAGCGCCTCCTCTTCTTCGGGCGTCAGCTCGCGCCCATATCCCTCCTCGCCCGGCTCACCATTTTCCTCGCCGATGAAATCCGCGGGCGGCGGAAAGTTGGTACGCCAATCATCACGATAGTCACACCACCAGACGCGCTGGGCACGCCGTTCCTGGTCAAGTTGACGAAGTTGACACAATTCGCGGGTCATCTCGTCCATCTCCGGCTCCGGCTCGGGCTCCGGCGGCGCGAGCTGGACCAGGCCGGCGGCTTCGGCACGGGCCCATTGCTCGGCGGTCCAGCCCGCACGCCCGGCGGGATCGAGATCGGCGGTGGATATTCCTTGCCCGTCATCAACATGGGTGCGCAGCCAGCGGTCGGCGCGGGCGAGCGCGCGGATCGGGGCGAGATCGTCCTCGCGCGCCTCCCCCGCGACCGCGCCGAGCCGCGCGGCGAGGAACAGGCCGGCTCGGGCGGGCGCGGCCTCTTGCGCGATCAGGTCGAGCAGCTGCTCGAAATCGGCGGCGGCGAGGCGCACGGCGGCGGCATTGGCGTCAGTACAGGCGGCATCGGCGCGCTTGTCGAGCCGGTTGAGCATGCGGAACGCCAGGGCATTGTCGTGGCGGTGGCGGGTGGTGGTGCGGCCGTCATCGGTGGTGACGCTTTCACGCACGCCGTTGAACGCGCGGTCCATCAGCTCGTCGGCGAGCGCGTCGCGCGCGTGGAGCAGCGCCGCGTCCCAGCCGAGGCGGAAGGCGGCGCCGCGCGCGGCGGTGCGCAGCGCATAGGCCGACTGGCGCGACATGCCGACGATGGCGCAGGCCTGGCCGACATTGTGCCCCCGCGACAGAGCGACGAGGAAGCGCTTCTGCTTGTCCGCGGTCCAGCCGTCGTAACGCGTGGTATCGGGGACGCCGGGCTCGAGCTCGTGGAAGGCGGCGTGGTCGAAGGTGAGGTCAGCTTCGGTCGGCGTGATCGCGTTCATGGTCGGTCCTCTCGTGTGGTTTGGAGGACCGGTTAGGTATGCCGGAACGGGGGCTGTAGGAAAGTTCTATTTTTGTTCTAGATCGGGGGGCAGTGAGGAGACCGATACACGCTGGGACGTAAAGAGGTTGCGCTACGCTACCCGACATCCTGACGGAGCTAAATGTATTCCATTCGTGGTCATTCTTCGCTTAAGTTACCCAAAGGGGAGCGGAACGAATGCCAGAACTAAAGAAACCGGATATGGTTGCGGTGCTAGAGCGTACCAACCTAGCGCGGCACATCGGCGGATTCTTGCTCCCGGTGTTTGAGGCTGTTTCAAATTCAATCCACTCCATCTCCGAGAAAATTCCAGCCAAGGATGTTCAGAGTCTAGGTAAGATTCTAATCAACGTGGTCGATGGCAGTGATATCGGTAAATTTTCCATCACAATAACCGACAACGGATCTGGACTAGATAACAAAAACTTCGATGCCTTTTTGACGCCTTTTACCGGAAACAAGCTTCGGAAAAATGGTAAAGGCTTCGGAAGATTCATTGCCTTCAAAGTATTTGAACGGATCGAGTACGAGAGCCGGCTGAGAGGATCCGATATCACATTTCGATTTCTCTTCGACGTTTATCAGGAAGAGGAAGTTATAAGACTCAGGGGCCGCCGAGACTTCGCCTTCGATGAAGGTTGCGCAGTCCGCTACTCCGAGGTCAGGGAAGAATACGTCAAACGGTGGCAAGAGTTGGGTGAGAAGTCGTTCCTCAACCACATCACTCAAAATTTTCTTACCTATCTGGTCAATGGGCAAATGCCAGATACAAAAGTCGTTTATAACGGGTCTGAGACTGATTTGCGTACCCACTTCGTAAAGGTATTTCATTACGAAGAGAGCCACGATTTCAAACTGACCTTAGACGGACGAGAATATAAATTTCGGCTAGACGTTTCGCGAGCGGATCGTAACGCGCCATTTGAGCGCCACGCCTTGCTGTTCTTCGCAGATAGCAGAATTCTAGGCAAAGGTCGCCCGATCGAAGCGAAGCTCGGGCGCACATCCTTCCAGCGAACCGATGGCAGTGAGTACGTCATCATCGCTTCCGTCAGCGGAGATTTTCTCGACGAGAACGCAAATAACGATCGAACGTTTCTTGAAGCATCCGAGAAAGATATCGCTGAGATCGTAGACAAAGCGTGCTCATTCATCATGGAGACCGAGAAAGATCAGAACGAGCAGATAAAAACGGAGCAACGCAATAACGTCGCAGAAATACTACAGTCCCACCCCCTCCTTCGCTTTGGCCTAGCCGGGAAGACCGTCGAGCAATATGTGGATAAGAAACCAAACAACTGGAACACCGAGCGATTTGTTTCCGACCTTTCGATTCAAAGATTAAGAGCAGAGAGACGCTGGACGTCTTATCTCAAAGAGACAATTGAAGATGACGTAAAATTTCAAGAACGAAAAGATCAATTACTTTCTCAAGTGACCGACACCTACAGAGATGCACTAAGCGAATACGTCGTTCACCGTCGAGCAGTTATTGAAATTGCAGATCGCCTAAGGCGACTCGATTCGTCATCTAAAATGCATCCAGAAGATGCCGTCCATGAGCTGATATTTCCGCGCAATACGGATTCGACGACGACAAAATATTACCAACATAACTTATGGCTGCTAGATGAACGCCTGTCGTTTGTCTCATATGTATCGAGCGACCGAACGCTCCATGGAGGACGGCGCTCCTCTGGAGATAAAGTAATCGACATAGGCTTCTACGACGAGGTGTTTGTTGCAGGTGGCCAAGGCACTTCCGCAGTAATGGTAGTAGAATTCAAGCGTCCAGGCCGCGATGACTACCGAGCGGGCAAGGATGGATCTGATCCTGTTAAGCAGATTCAGGACACTGTTTCGCAGATCCGCACCCGAGGATCATTCATTACAAAAGACGGCGCCACTATCGCAGTCGCCTCCACAACGCTCATAAACGCGTTCATTATTGCCGATATCGAACCGTCACTACGACAAGTTGGAGAATATTACGACTTTCAAACCGCTTGGGACAACAAAAGCATGTTCCATTATCATAAAAACAATAAGATTTACACGGAGATATTCGGCTACGACAAACTACTGGAAGACGCGAAAAAGCGAAACGGACCGTTCTTCGACGTTCTAATGAAGGACTTTGGCAACTGATTGAACGGGCGAAATCACTCAGCCGCCACACGCTCCCCCACCCTACCCCGCTCCAGCAGCGGCGCGAGATACGTCCCCGTATAGCTGCGCGGCGCCTTCGCCACCTGCTCGGGCGTGCCCTCGGCGACGATCTCGCCGCCCTTGACGCCGCCTTCGGGGCCTAAATCCAAAATCCAGTCCGCCGTCTTGATGACGTCGAGGTTATGCTCGATCACCACCACGGTATTGCCCTGCTCGACCAGCGCGTGGAGGACTTCGAGGAGCTTGCGCACGTCCTCGAAGTGCAGGCCGGTGGTGGGTTCGTCGAGGATGTAGAGGGTCTGGCCGGTGGCGCGGCGGGCGAGTTCCTTGGCGAGCTTGACGCGCTGCGCCTCGCCGCCCGAGAGGGTCGTCGCCTGCTGGCCGACCTTGATATAGCCGAGGCCGACCTCCGCCAGCATCGCCATCTTGTCGCGGATCGGGGGGACGGCCTTGAAGAACTCGACCGCGTCCTCGACCGTCATGTCGAGCACGTCGGCGATGCTGTGCCCCTTGAACTTCACCTCCAGCGTCTCGCGATTGTAGCGCGCGCCGTGGCAGACGTCGCAGGTGACGTAGACGTCGGGGAGGAAGTGCATCTCGATCTTGAGCACGCCGTCGCCCTGGCACGCCTCGCACCGCCCGCCCTTGACGTTGAAGCTGAAGCGGCCGGGCTTGTAGCCGCGCGCCTGCGCCTCGGGCAGGCCGGCGAACCAGTCGCGAATCGCGGTGAAGGCGCCGGTATAGGTCGCCGGGTTGGAGCGCGGGGTGCGGCCGATCGGCGACTGGTCGATGTCGATCACCTTGTCGAGATGCTCGAGCCCGGTGATCTTGTCGTGCTTGCCGGCGAGGACGCGGGCGCCGTTGAGCTGGCGCGCGGCGGCGGCGTAGAGCGTGTCGATGGTGAAGCTCGACTTGCCCGAGCCCGACACGCCGGTGATGCAGGTGAAGGTGCCGAGCGGGATCGACGCGGTGACGCCGGTGAGGTTGTTGGCGGTGGCGTTGTGGACGGTGAGCTTCTTGCCGGTGCCCTTGCGGCGCTTGGCGGGCACCTCGATGCGGCGGGTGCCGTTGAGATAGTCGGCGGTGACGCTGCCTTCGGTGGCGAGGACCTCCTCGAGCGAGCCGCGGGCGACGACCTCGCCGCCGTGGACGCCGGCGCCGGGGCCCATGTCGATCAGGTAATCGGCGGTGCGGATCGCGTCCTCGTCATGCTCGACGACGAGCACGGTGTTGCCGAGATCGCGCAGGCGGCGGAGCGTGGCGAGCAGCATGTCGTTGTCGCGCTGGTGCAGGCCGATCGAGGGCTCGTCGAGGACGTAGAGCACGCCGGAGAGGCCGCTGCCGATCTGCGAGGCGAGGCGGATGCGCTGGGACTCGCCGCCCGAGAGGGTGCCGCTGGTGCGGTCGAGGTTGAGATAGTCGAGCCCGACATTGTTGAGAAAGCCGAGGCGCTCGTCGATCTCCTTGAGGATCGCGCGGGCGATCTCCTGCTGCTGGGGGGTGAGGTCCTGCGGCAGGCTGGCGAAGAAGGGCAGCGCGTCGGTGACCGAGAGGCGGGTGACGCTGGAGATGTCGCGGCCGGCGATCTTGACCGCCAGCGCCTCGGGCTTGAGGCGCGCGCCGTGGCAGGTCTCGCAGGCATGCGCGGCCTGGTATTTGCTGAGCTCCTCGCGCATCCACGCGCTCTCGGTCTGGAGCATGCGGCGGTTGAGGTTGCCGATCACGCCCTCGAACGGCTTCCTGACGTCGTAGGACTTCTTGCCGTCGACGAAGGTGAGCGTGACGGGCTTGCCGGCGGTGCCGTGGAGGATGATCAGCTGGACCTCGCCCGGGAGGTCGCGCCACGGCGTGTCGAGGCTGAAGCCGAACTCGCGCGCGAGGCTGCCGAGCACCTGCATGTAATAGGGCGAGGGCGGGTTGGACTTGGCCCAGGGGACGACCGCGCCCTTCTTGATCGAGAGGTCGTGGTTGGGGACGACGAGGTCCTCGTCGAACACCAGCCGCTCGCCGAGGCCGTCGCACGCCGGGCACGCGCCCTGCGGGGCGTTGAAGGAGAAGAGGCGCGGCTCGATCTCGGGGATGGTGAAGCCGCTGACCGGGCAGGCGAACTTCTCGCTGAAGACGATGCGGTTGTCGGGGACGCCGGTGCCCTTCATCGAGCCGCCGGTGGCGTTTGTTTCCGCGATGAACTTCTGCGGCGCTTCCTGGACGCGGTTGCCGGCGAGTTCGTCGACCGTGGTGTCGATCAGGTCGATATAGGCGAGGCCGTCGGCGAGCTTGAGCGCGGTCTCGAAGCTTTCGGCGAGGCGGGTGGCGATGTCGTCGCGCACGACGAGGCGGTCGACCACCACCTCGATGTCGTGCTTGTACTTCTTGTCGAGCGCGGGGGCTTCCTCGATCAGATAGGTCTCGCCGTCGATGCGGACGCGCTGGAAGCCGGCCTTCTGCCATTCGAGCAGCTCCTTGCGATACTCGCCCTTGCGGCCGCGCACGACCGGGGCGAGGAGCAGCAGGCGCGTCCCCTCGGGCAAAGCGAGGACGCGGTCGACCATCTGGCTGACGGTCTGCGCGGCGATCGGCAGGCCGGTCGCCGGGCTGTAGGGGATGCCGACGCGCGCCCACAGCAGGCGCATGTAATCGTAGATCTCGGTGACCGTCGCGACGGTCGAGCGCGGGTTGCGGCTGGTGGTCTTCTGCTCGATCGAGATCGCCGGCGACAGGCCCTCGATATGCTCGACATTGGGCTTCTGCATCATCTCGAGGAACTGGCGCGCATAGGCCGACAGCGACTCGACGTAGCGGCGCTGGCCCTCGGCATAGATGGTGTCGAAGGCGAGGCTCGACTTGCCGCTGCCCGACAGGCCGGTGATGACCGTGAGCGTGTCGCGGGGGATGTCGATGTCCACGCCCTTGAGATTATGCTCGCGCGCGCCGCGGACGGAGATGTGAGTCAGCATAGTGAGTGAGTTCTAGCTTTGTTCTTTGGGGGAAGCTAGTGGGGAGATAGGGGCGCGGGTGCGCGCCTGCGAGGGGGACGTCGCGTTTCCGGTGCAAATCGCGGCGAAGATGGTCATCGCCGCGTCATCTTCGCCCGCTTTCTCCCGGAACAAAGCAAATCGCGTGCGAAATAAACGCTTAGGCGGTTGCCGGCCGCGCTGCTCCATGCAACGCACCGACGCTATGACGGCAAAAACGGGGGATGATGTGCCGACTTTCACTGGAACGAATGCGTACAGCACCTATCAGCTCGAAGCATCGGGCGTGGCGAGCACCCTGTTCAACAACGACGGATCGCTGCTCTATGTTGCGCGGCGTGACGGCAAGATCGATGTCTTCGACACCGCCACGCACGGCCTGATCACGACCTGGAACGTGGGTACGACGCTTGGCGGAATGAGCCTTTCCGAGGACGGCACTTTTCTTCTGGTCGCCGAGAAGACCAGCGGAGCGGGTGGCACGCCGGGGATCGTCCATCGCGTTTCAACCGCGACCGGAACGGTCCAGGATTACATGGCCCCGAACAATTCGTTCCATGATGTCGAGATCGTTGACGCGCACACGGCGATCGTCACCGGCCCGACGGCTCAGCGTCTCAATCTGGATACGGGGCAATTCACGCCCCTCGATTCCGCCGTCAGATACAGCAGCGCGCGATGGGTGCTGACCGAGGACAATCACCTCACGCTGATCGGCGAGCCGGGAATTTCCAGCGGCCCATCCTATCTGTACGACGACCGCACGCAGAGCATCGTCGCGCGTGGCGACACCTATGAATTCGACAAGGGCATGTCCGGCGGATTCGTGTGGGGAATCCAGGCCGTCAGCGAGGCGGCCGGGCTCGCGGTGCAGTATCTCTACCACTATACGGTGGCCGTCTACGACCTCAATCTCGACTTCCAGCGGTTCTTCACGCTGCCTTCCAACTTCATCGACGGCCTGACGTTCGACGAAACCGGTACTTACCTCTACGTTTATCAGATCGACCAGGGCGCCGTGGACAAGTACCGGGTCTCGGACTTCTCACTGGTCGAACGCATCTCGGTCACCGGATCCGATTGGCACAACAACATCGGCTATGGCGATCAGCTGCACATCTCCGCTGACGGCAGCTATATCAGCGTGCTCGACAATTCGTCGGTCGGCCGCCTGCAGCTGATCGACCTCAGCGCGCGCAACGAGACCTTCGCCGGCACGGCCGATGCCGACACCTTCATCGGCCGCGACGGCAACGATACCTATCTGGTCGGCAACGGCGATATCGTCGTCGAGGCACAAGCCGAAGGCGTCGACACCGTCGTGACCGGCCTGGTCAGCTATACGCTGGGCTCCAATGTCGAGAATCTCACGCTCACCCGATCGGGCGGGTCCGCCGGCACCGGCAACGATCTCGACAATGTGATCGACAGCACCGCCGGTTCGGGCAATTCGGTGCTGGACGGCCTGGGCGGCAACGACGTGCTGCGCTCCGGGAGCGGGAACGACCGGCTCGACGGCGGCGCCGGCACCGACACGATGGCCGGCGGCGCGGGCGACGACACCTATTTCGTCGACCATGCCGGCGACATCATCACCGAGCTGGCCGGGGGTGGCATCGACCGGGTCGAGTCTTCCGTGAGCTACACGCTCGGCGCGAATGTCGAGCATCTGACGCTCACCGGCGGGGCGCTGAACGGCACCGGCAACGACCTGGCCAACATGATCCGCGGCAACGCGCTGAACAATATCCTGTCGGGCGGCGACGGCGACGACCTGCTGTACGGCTATGAGGGCAACGACACGCTGATCGGCGGCGCGGGCGCCGATCTGCTCGACGGCTGGGCCGGCAAGGACACGGTCGACTATTCGACCGCGGCGCTGGGCGTGACGGTGACGCTGGGCCAGGCGGCGACCAGCGCGCGGGGCGATTCGAGCGAAGGCGACCGGCTGTACAATATCGAGAACCTCACCGGCTCGATCTATTGGGACGTGCTGACCGGCAACGAAGTCGCGAACACGCTGCTCGGCGGCGGGGGCAACGACACGCTGACCGGCAACGGCGGCGCCGACGTGCTCGACGGCGGCACCGGGGCGGACCTGATGACCGGCGGCACCGAGGACGACATCTATTATGTCGACAATGCCGGCGACCAGGTGGTCGAGGAAGCCAATGCCGGCAACCGCGACGAGGTGCGTTCCACCCTCTCGAGCATGCGGCTGGGCGATCATGTCGAGATGCTGACCTATGCCGGCACCGGCAGCTTCTTCGCGATCGGCAACGACCAGGGCAACAACATCGTCGCCACCGCCGGGGCCGGGCATACCATCTACGGCATGGGCGGCGACGACGGCATCACCAGCGGCGACGGCAACGACACGCTCTATGGCGATGAGGGCAATGACGTGATCTATGCCGGCGGCGGCAACGACAGCCTGACCGGCGGCGCCGGGACCGACATCCTGCTCGGCATGACCGGCGACGATGTCTATTTTATCGACGACGCCAGCGACATCGTCGCCGAGGCGGCCGGCGAGGGCAATCGCGACGAGGTGCGCACGGCGCTGTCGAGCATGCAGCTCAGCAGCCATGTCGAGATCCTGACCTATATCGGCACCGGCAGCTTCGTCGGGGCCGGCAACGACCAGGGCAACAACATCGTCGCCACCGCGGGGAGCGGCCACACCATCCATGGCTGGGGCGGCGACGACGGCATCACCAGCGGCGACGGCAACGACACGCTCCATGGCGACGACGGCAATGACGTGATCTTCGCTGGCGGGGGCAATGACAGCCTGACCGGCGGCGCCGGGGCCGATCTCCTGATCGGCATGGCCGGCGACGACAGCTATCATGTCGACCGCGCGGGCGAGGTGCTGGAGAGTGCGGGCCAAGGTACCGACACGGTGTTCGCCGACATGGCCGGGCAGATGTACCTTCTCGACGCGAATGTGGAAAACCTGACGCTGGTCGGCACGACCCTCTACGCGGTCGGCAACGACGCGGCGAACGTGCTGACGGGCAGCGCCTCGACCAACTGGCTGATGGGCGGCGGTGGCGACGACCGACTGAACGGCATGGGCGGGGACGATGTGCTCTATGGCGATGGCGGGGCGGACACGTTCGTGTTCGGTACCGGGTCGGGCGTGGACCGGATCGCCGATTTCCGGGTGGGGATCGACAAGCTCGACCTCTCCGCGCTGGGCTTCGCCAACTTCGACGCGGTGCTCGCGGCGACGCAGGACGACGGCAGCGGCAACAGTTTCATCGAGCTGGGCGGCGGCAATCGCGTGACGCTGACCGGGGTGACCAGGGCGCAGCTGACCAGCGGCGACGTGATGCTCACCGGCAGCGGCGCCGCAGCGGGGTTCACGCTTGCGGAGGCCGGGGCGGACTTCGCGCCTGCCGAGGATGCGGCACCCGACCTCGTGCTGCTCGGCATCGCGCCGGACGACGCGCTGCTCGCCTACATTTTCTGAGCCGGGAGGGGCTTCGGTCCCTCCCCTACCCCGCCGCCTCGCACAACGCGTCGGTCGCCAGCGCCACGCGCGATTCCGCCGTGTCGCGGTTGCTGGGATCGTTGCGCACGGCGCGCGTCTCGGTGTTGAACGCGAGCAAGGTGCCGATGCGCTGGCCGGGGCAGAGGCTGAGGTACGCTCGGAAGCCGTTCTGGTCGCCATTGTGGCCGATGATGCGGATGCCGCCGGTGCGGTCGACGAAGAAGCCGAGGCCGACCTGGGTGGTGCTCGCCATGCGGCCCTGCGAGAAATCCTCGCCCGCGGAGAGCTGTGGCCGCCACATCTCCTCGAGCGACGCGCGCTTGAGGACCAGGTCGTACTCGGCCTGGCGCGCGGGGTCGCCGAGCAGGAAGGCGACGTAGCGCGCCATGTCCGGCATCGGCGCGTTGAGGCCGCCGTTGGAGACCGTCACGCCCGTGTCGGCGTCGAACGGCGCGGCGACGCGCTTGCCGCCGCGAATATGATAGCTGTGCGAGCGGTGCTTCAACAGGTGCGGCGGCGTGCGGTCGAAATAGCTGGCGTGCATGCCGAGCGGGCGTAGGATGTTCTTGTCGACATAGACTTCGTAATCCTCGCCCGAGAGGCGCTCGATCACCTGGCCGAGATAGACGATGCCGGGGTTGGAATAGCTGAAGCGGCTGCCGGGCTTGAACTGGACCTCGGTATAGGGGAGCATCGCCTCGAGCTGGTCCCAGCTCGGCGGCTCGAACGGCTGCCAGTCCTTGTCGCGCCACGGCCAGGTGCCGTTGCGGAAGCCGGCGCTGTGGCTCATCAGCTGGCGCAGCGTGATCGCGCCGGTGTCGCCGAACGGGTTGTGGACCCGGGCGAGCTCGGGGACGTACTTGACGACCGGATCGTCGAGCTCGAGCAGCCCGCGGTCGCGCAGCTGCATGATGGCGATGCCGGTCATCGTCTTGGTGATCGAGGCCCAGTGATAGATGGTCTGCGCATCGACCGGCACCTGCGCATCGGCGTCCTGCTCGCCGAGATGGTCGGCGGCGAGCGTACGGCCGTCGCGGATCAGGTAGAAGCTGCTGCCCGCGATGTTGGCACGCTGAACCTCGGTGCGGTGGAGCTTGCGGAAGTCAGCAAGGGCGCGATCGAATGGCGCGTCCTGCGCTGCGGCGGGCGTGGCGAGCAGGAAGCAGGCGGCGATGTGGCGGAGCATAGGCCCCTTCCCTTCAGGACGGCTTCAGCATGATGCGCGCGGCCGCGGCCTTGTCCACCGCGGCGCGGCTGTAGAGCAAGGGGAGCGTGTCGCCGGCGATCCACGAACCGTACTGGTCGCGATAGTGCGGCGAGCGCGGGTCGATCGACTGGCCGGGGAGGATCAGGATCCGCGAATTGTCCCACGCGCCGACATCGATCACCTGCTGGTAGCTCGATCCGCCACCGACGTTCCAGCCGGGGCCCGAGCCGAGCCAGCGCGCCATCACGGTGTAGCTGTCGCCGCCCGACCCTTCGCCCTCGATCGCGGGGAAGGCCTTGGCGATGGCGGGGATGGCCGAGAGCGGGTGGCGCAGGCGCACCTGGTGCAGCGTGCCCCAGCGCCAGGCGGCGGGATCGGGACCGAGCAGCTGCTGCGCCGAGGCCCAGCCCGCGGCGAGCGCGGCGTCGAGCAGCGCGTCGCGCGTACCCCGCGGATCGGCGCCGAGGCGGGCGTCGGGCCTGGCGAGCTGGCCGAGCAGGATCGAGGGCGCGATCTCGGTGACGAGGTTCTTCGCCTGCGCGGGCACGATCGCGGCGAGCATGCGCTTGCCGAGGTCGCGCCAGACGATCTCGAACAGGGCAGCGGGGGCGCTATCGGCGTCGAGCCGGGCGTCCCAGCCGCGCAGCAGATCGACCGCGGGCCTGGCCGCGGCCGAGGGATTGGCGGGCAGCTGCGCGAGGAACTGGCGCGCCGGGGTGGAGAGCGTGTCGTGCTGGAGCGCGATGCTGTCGGCGATACTGTGCTTCGGCTGCGTCTTCAGCACATCGGCGATGCGCTCGTAGCGATACGGGTCGCGGAACGAGAAGGCGGGAATGCGGTCGCGCGGCCAGTCGGCCGGCAGGTTGTTCTGGTTGGCCGAGGCGAACCAGCCCTTGGCCGGGTTGTACGCGCTGGGCAGCGCGCTGAAGTTGCGCATCCCGGTCCAGTCGTGGCTGCCGTCGCCGGGCACCGGGAGCAGGCCGTCGCCGGCCTTGCGCACCGGCACGAAGCCGATCACCTGCCAGCCGGTGTTGCCGTCGATATCGGCATAGTGGAAGTTGGTCGGCGACGGGTGAAAGGCGAAGGCCCTGCGCAGGCTCGCCCAGTCCTTCGCCAGGTTGATCGCGATCATCGCGAAGCAATCGGCGGCGCCCGGCTGCATCGCGACGGTGGTGAGCACGCTGGCGCGGCGGCGGGCGGGATCGTGCGCGATCACCGGGCCCTGCACGGCGTAGCGATGCGTCACCGTCTCGGCCGCGCCGCCCTTGACCGGGATCGTCTCGGTGACCGTCTCGAAGCGCTTCCAGCCGCCGCCATGACGGTACTGCTCGGGATCCTCGGGGTGGAGCTCGAGGATGAACAGGTCGCTCTGGTCGATATGGAAATTGGTGCGGCCGAAGGCGAAACGGTCGGTATGGCCCTGCATGATCCCGGGCAGGCCGGGCGAGCCGCCGCCGATCACGTCGAGGCCGGGCGCGGTCAGATGCGCGACGTGGCGCGGGCTGAACCCGCCGATGCCGAGATGCGGATCGTTGGCGAGGATCGGGCGGCCGGTGGCGCTGCGCGAGGGCGCGATCGTCCAGGCGTTGCTGCCGGCGTTGCCGCGATCAGCGGACGTCGCCTGATCAAGCGCAGAGACGCGGGGCGCCGGCGCGGCGGGATCGGCTGCGGGCGGCTCCCCGCCAAAGGGCAGCCGGCCGATGCGGAGCACGCCGAGATCGGCGTCGGTGACCGCGGCGGCGTCGAGCCCCTCGGGCACGGTCATCTTCCATGCCGGGCGCAGCGGCGCGACGATCGAGTCGAGATCGAGCAGGCCGAGCGCGGCGAGCTGGGCGCGGCGGACGCTGTCGTCGGTATTGCCCTCCGACGCCTCGCGCTGCCGCACCAGATCGTCGAGGCTCCATTTGAGCGGGGCGATGCCGAGGATGCCGTATTCGAGCGGGAGCAAGGCAGGGTCGGCGACGACCTCGTCGATGCGCGCATTGACCCCGGCGACATAGGCGCGGGCGCAGGCGAGGATGTCGGCGGGGATGCGCGCCAGCTCGGCATCGAGGTCGCCGCGGAAGCGGAACAGGCGCGCGACCGCGTCGTGCTTTGCGAATTTCGGGCCGAACGCCTCGGCGAGGCGGCCGAGATCGCGGCGATAGGCGAGGTCGATCTGGAACAGCCGGTCGCGCGCGACGACATAGCCCTGCCCGAAATAGGCGTCGGCGGCGGTCGCCGCGCGGATGTGCGGGATGCCGAACTTGTCGTCGACGATCTCGACCGGCGCGCTGAGCCCTGCGACGGTCCGGTTGCGTGCAACGGTCATCGGCCCCACCCGTATCGGTGCGCCGGCGGCCGGAACCGCGGCCAGCGTGGCAGCCGAGCCTAGCAGGAAGCAACGACGGTTGAACATCGGCAAATCCCCACTGCCCCGGCCTGGACGCGAAAACTGGCGTCGCCCGCGGGCGGTGTCCATGCCTCAACTATGGGACGGCAATAGACGGCGGTTATAGGGTGGCGACGAAATCGCGCCCGGCACCCGGCTCGCGCCACCGCAAGCGCGCCCGCTCTGCACAATCACTGTCACATTCGCCGACTAACCGGCCCTCGACTCGCCGTTAACGCTCCCTTCCGGGGCCGCGCGCGGCGGCGCCATGCGGGGACAGGTGATGCACGCGATCGATCGGGACCGGACGCGGTGGTTCCTCCGCAACATCCTGCCGCACGAGCAGGCGCTGCGCAGCTGGCTCACGCGCCGCCAGCCGATGGGGCTCGACGTCGACGACATCATCCAGGAGGCCTATGCCATCCTCGCCGATCTCGAGACGTTCGAGGATATCCGCTTTCCACGCGCCTACCTGTTCCAGGTCGCGCGCTCGGTGATCACCAAGCATGTCCGCCGCGCACGCGTCGTGTCGATCCGCACGATGGACGACCTGACCGAACTCGAGCATGCCGACGACCGGCCGTCGCCCGAGTGCATCGCGATCGACCGCGACCAGCTGCGGCGGCTGGCCGAGGCGATCGGCGCGATGCCCGGCCGCACGCAGGAAGCGTTCATGCTGCGCCGGGTCGAGGGCCTGCCCCAGCGCGAGATCGCCGCGCGCATGGCGATTTCCGAGAATACGGTGGAAAAACATATCTCCCGGGGCCTTCGTTTTCTCGTCGATTGGTTTGGTCATGGCGGAAATGCTCTGGCAGAAGCCTCTAGGGTGAGAGATTCGGAGATTGTTTCCCTAGATGACCGAGCGCGAATCCAGTCGGTACATTGACGCGACCGCGGCCGACTGGATTGCGCGGCTCGATCGCGGGCCGCTCTCACAAGAGGAATCACAGGCGCTTGAGGCGTGGCTGGCGGGCGACCCGCGCCGCCGCGGCGCGCTGCTGCGCGCCGATGCGCTGTCGCTGCTGAGCGAGTCCGCCGGCGCGCTCGGGTCGCAATTCGACCCCGCGAAGTTCGCGCCGCCCGCACCGCCGCCACCGCCTGCGCCGGCCCTGTCGCGGCGCAAGCTGCTCGCCTGGACGGGTGCGGGCGGACTGGCCGCGGCATCGATCGGCGTGCTGGCGATCAGCGTCCAGCCCGCCGCGGCGATCACCACCGGCCTCGGCGAGGTACGGCTGGTCACGCTCGACGACGGCTCGACGGTGATGCTCAATACGCAGAGCAGCCTGCGGGTGCGCTATGGGGACAAGGTCCGCCGCGTCGAACTGCTCTATGGCGAGGCCTATTTCACCGTGGTGCCCGACCAAGGCCGGCCGTTCGTCGTCGACCTGCCCGGCGAGCCGCTGCGCGCCGCGCGCGGGACGTTCCGCGTGCGCAAGCTCGAGGGAAAGCCGGTCGACATCCTGGTCGACCAGGGCGGGGTGTCGCTCGGCGAGGCGGGAACCGCGGACGCGGTGTTCCTGCGCGCCAACATGCGGCTGACCCTGCCCGAGACGGCGAGCGCGCCCCTCCCCGCGCCGGAGGCGATCTCGGCCGACCATGTCGCGCGCGCGCTGGCGTGGCGCGAGGGCAAGATCGCGTTCGAGGGCGAGCGGCTCGACCAGGCCGCGGCCGAGTTCGCACGCTACAGCCGCACGCGGATCGAGATCCGCGATCCCGCACTGGCGAGCGAGCCGGTCACCGGCCTCTTCGCTGCGAGCGATCCGGCAGGTTTCGGCCGCGCGGTCGCCAGCGTGTTCGACGCGCGGATCGAGCAGCAGGGCGGCGCGGTGATCCTGACGCGGCGGCCGGGCCCGCGATAAATTTTTTGGAGAGCGGATGGCGGCAACCGCCGCGCCGGACCTCTCAGCCTCCGAACGGGGCGGCGATCGCCGCAAGCAAAGGGGCTAGAGCATGTTCATCCGCAATTCGATCCTGTCCGGCACGGCGGTCATCGCGCTCCTCGCGGCGGCGCCGGCGCAGGCGCAGGACCGCGCCTTCGACCTCGCCGCGCAGCCGGCGGTCAAGGCGATCCCGGAATTCGCGCGCCAGGCGCACATCCAGATCGTCGCTTCCGCGCGCGACCTGGAGGGCGTGCGCACGCCCGCGATGAAGGGCCGGATGGACGTGCGCGCGGCGCTGCGCCGGCTGATCGCGGGGACGCCGCTGCAGATCGCCAGCGACGACGGCCAGGTGGTGACGCTGCGCTCGACGCGCGCGCCGGCGTCGCCGCAGTCGGGCCGGGCGATCGGCCAGGGCACGCTGGCGGGGCGCGTGCTCAACACCGCCACCGGCGAATATGTGCGCAACGCCGAGATCCGCGTCGAGGGCACGACGATCGTCGCCTATTCGGACGAGGGCGGCAATTTTCGCCTCGCGGGGCTGCCCGCCGGGCCGGTGACGCTGGTGGTGCGCTATACCGGCCTGCAGGACGTGCGCACGACCGCGACCGTCGCCGCGGGCGAGGTGGCGACGCTCAACGTCGACCTCAACGCCCAGTCCTTCGCCGCCAATGACGAGATCGAGTCGGTGACGATCACCGCGGCGCGCGACGGCCAGGCCGCCGCGATCATGGAGCGCCGCGCCGCCCCGAACGCCAAGACCGTGGTCGCCGCCGACAATTATGGCGGCCTCACCATGGGCGATGTCGGCGAGTTCATGAAGAACATGCCCGGCCTGTCGCTCGACTATACCGAGGTCGACGCGACCGCGGTGCGCATCGGCGGGCTCGATCCCAAATATTCGACCTTCACCACCGACGGCGCGCGCATGGCGACCGCGACCTCGAACAACAACAACGGCCGCCAGAACTCGTTCGAGCAGATGTCGATCACCGGCATCGAATCGATCGAGCTCAACAACACGCTGACCGCGAGCATGGACGCGGATTCGCCGGGCGGCAGCATCAACCTGCGCAGCAAATACGCGTTCCAGCGCAAGGGCCGCCAGCTGCGGTTCCAGGTCGGCGGCGTGGGCACGTCGGACTCCGCCTTCACCGCGGCCTATTTCCCGGACGACCGCAAGCATCCGCGCATCTACCCCTCGGCGCAGGTCGGCTATAACGACGTGCTGCTCGGCGGGCGGCTCGGCATCGCGTTCAATGCGAGCTACAACGCCAACTACGTCCAGCAGGACCGCATCCAGACCGACTGGTCGTATCTGCCCGACGGGCGCGTGATGCCCTATCAGGTGATGTGGCGCCCGGGTCCCAAGTTCACCAGCCGCACCGCCGCCAACCTGGCGCTCGACTACAAGTTCAGCGACAAGCTCGCCTTCTCGCTGCGCAGCACCTATTCCTTCTACGACGTCGAGTATTTCAACCAATATACCTTCCTGATCTTCGGCACGACCACCAGGTCCTACGCCACGCCGGACTCGACGCCGACTCACATCGTGGTCAATCCGAGCGGCACCAACACCCGGCTGCACACGCAATATTCGCACCGCTATGCCGGCACCCCGGCCTATCTGATCGCGCCCAAGCTGGAATATCGCGGCGACACGTTCGAAGCGCTGCTGCGCGCGAGCTATTCGAGCTCCGAATTCAACTTCCGCGACAACAGCAAGGGCTTCTTCGTCCGCACCGACAGCTATCTCACGCGGATCGGCTTCACGCTCGACCGCGCGTCGACGGAGTCGAACGACTGGACGCTGGCCCAGACCGCGGGCCGGCCGTGGGGCGACCCGCGCAGCTTCAACCGCGACGACGACATCGGC
Source organism: Sphingomonas sp. MS122 (assembly GCF_049532975.1). GTDB lineage: Bacteria > Pseudomonadota > Alphaproteobacteria > Sphingomonadales > Sphingomonadaceae > Sphingomonas. The sequence continues at coordinate 3,865,337 of NZ_CP186695.1, forward strand.
AACAACGTCCGCACCTCCGAGTCCGACGCCGTCAACGAGATGTACGGGGTCAATCTCGACCTCAAGAAGAAGCTCGAGCTGGGCGGCGTGCCGATCGTCCTGATGGCGGGCGGCGCCGCGCGCTCGAACGACTGGCGCACCAATGAGGGTTCGTTCGACCAGTTCCAATATGTCGGCCCGACCGGCGACCTGACCCAGCGGGCGCCCGAGGCGGTGATTCCCTGGACGCAATTCTACAAGTTCCAGATCCACGGCTTCGATGCCGGCAACATGAACGCGCAGAACTGGCGCGCCGACAACAACTACGCGATGTACGACATCTATCGCGAGCACCCCGAATATTTCGTGCCGGACACGCTCGGCAACCTGAAGCGCGACCTCGACAACAACAAGCGCGTCAAGGAAGACATCTACGCCGGCTATTTCGAGGTGCAGGCGCGCGCCGGGCGCGCGGCGTTCGACCTTGGCCTGCGCTACGAGAAGACCAAGACCGCGGCGCGCGTCGCCGATATCCGTCCGCTGTCGGAAGTGGCGGCCGCGGGTTATCCAGTGAATTCGAGCGGCCCGACCACGGTCGCCGGGCTGCTCTACCAGTATAATGACGGCACCTATTCGACCCGCCACGGCGAATATGACGACTGGTTCCTGAGCGGCGGGATCAAGTACGACTTCACCGACAAGCTGGTCGGCCAGGTCGCCTTCAGCAACTCGATCCTGCGCCCCGACTATGGCAATCTCGGCGGCGTCGTCTCGGTCAACGACACCACGATGATCGTGTCGGTGCCCAACCCGCTGCTCAAGCCCGAGCATTCGACCAAATATTATGCGCGCCTGCAATATTTCCTCGAGCCGTCGGGCATCATCGCGGTGTCGGGCTTCAAGCTCGACATCAAGGACATGCAGATCACCGGGATCGAGGTGAATCCGGAGGATGTCGGGTTCGATCCCGACGACTATGCCGGCTATACCTTCCGCAGCGCGCAGAACGCGCCGGGCACCAGCACCAACAACGGCCTGACGCTGGAGTATGACCAGCAGCTCACCTTCCTGCCGGGCGCGCTCAAGGGGTTCGGCCTGCGCGGATCGTTCACGCTGGTCGATCCCGACGGCGAGCGCCAGAACCTGCCCGAGAAGATGGCGAACTGGGGCGTGCGCTACAGCCGCAGCGGGTTCGACTTCCAGCTGACCGGCAACTGGCAGTCGAGCTATCGCACCAGCGCCCTCAGCAACACGCCGACCACCGCCAACAACGGCATCCTCTACCGCGCCGCGCGCGAGCTGTGGAACGTCAGCGCGAGCTACAAGATCAACAGGAATTTCGAGGTGATGCTGGCCGGCCGCAACATCTTCAACGCGCCCGACATCGTCTATTCGAACGTGCGCAGCCGGGTGCAGCAGTACAGCATCTATGGCTCGATGTGGAACCTCGGGATCAAGGGCACCTTCTGAGATCCCCCGCGGCTGCGCTGCCTCGGCCGCAGCGCAGCCGCACCCACCCCCATGCAAGCGTGATTGCGGAGTAATCGACATGGTCCTGAACATCGATCGCCGGCGGCTGGTCCTGGGCGGGGGGCTCGGGCTCGGCGCGCTGCTGCTGCCCGCGGGGCGCGGGCTGGCGGCGGCGCTGACCGGCGCGCGCGGCTTCACCCACAATGTCGCGAGCGGCGAGCCGGGGCAGGATTCGATGCTGCTGTGGACTCGCTACGTCCCCGCGGACGGGGAGAGCATCGTGCGGCTCGACGTCGAAGTCGCGCTGGATCCCGAATTCGCGCGGAAGGTTTCGGGCGGGAGCGTGCGCACCGGCGCGTATCGCGACTGGACGGCGAAGGTCACGGTCGACGGGCTCGCGCCGGGCACGGTCTATTGGTACCGCTTCCTCGGCCCCGATGGCAGCAAGTCGCCGGTCGGACGGACCAAGACGCTGCCGGGCGACAGGGCCGCGCGCTTCGGGCTCGGCGTATTTTCCTGCTCGAACCTGCCCAACGGTTTCTTCAACGCCTATGGCCATGCGGCGGCGCGCGACGATCTCGACCTGTGGCTGCATGTCGGCGACTATGTCTACGAGTACGGCAATGCCTCCTATGAGGGGAAGCGGGTCGAGGGGCGGATGCTGCAGCCCGATCACGAGATGGTCGCGCTCGCCGACTATCGCCTGCGCTTCGCCTGCTACCGCGCCGATCCCGACCTGCAACGGCTGCACCAGATGGCGCCGATGATCGCGCTGTGGGACGATCATGAATCGACCAACGACAGCTACGAATATGGTGCCGCCAACCACCAGCCGGCCAAGGAAGGCGAGTGGAACGCGCGCCGCGCGGCGGCGATGCAGGCCTATCGCGAATGGCTGCCCGTGTCGGACGAGCCGTGGAAGGCCTATCCGATCGGCACGCTGGCGACGCTCTACCGCACCGAATCGCGGCTGCTCGCGCGGACCCGGCCGGCCAATCTCGACGCGGCGTTCAAGGCCGCCAACCCCGATGCCGCGCTGAGCGCATTCCGCGACGGGGAATGGCAAGATCCGTCGGCGACGATGCTCGGGACGACGCAGGAGAGCTGGCTGGCGCATGCGCTCAAGGCCAATGCGCGGACCAGCGCGTGGCAGCTGATCGGCATGGCGACGATCATCGGGCGGACGGTCATGCCGCAAGCGGCGGTCGAATGGCTCAAGCCCGATGCGAGTGCGAGCACCGTCGCCAAGTTCCGCAACCATATCCGCGCGGCGAAGCACGGCGTGCCGATGTGGATGGACCGCTGGGACGGCTATCCCGCCGCGCGGGCGCGGCTGCTGCGCGCGGCGCAGCGTGCGGACGCGGACCTGGTGATGCTGTCGGGCGACAGTCACAATGCCTGGGCCTATGCGCTGCGCGAGGACGGCAAGCCTGCGGGCGTCGAGTTCGCCGGGCAGGCGGTGACCTCGGGCGGGATGGAGGGCGGCATGGCGGCCGACCCGCGCACCGTCGCGCAGGGCTTCATCGCGGCCAATCCCGAGCTCAAATGGGCCGACACCAGCCGCCGCGGCTATCTGATGGTCGAGGTGACCCCGCAGCGCGTCACCGGCGAGTGGCTGTTCCTCGACACGATCCGGGAGCGTTCGCTGAAGCTCGCGGGCATGCACCGCATGCAGGTGCAGCGCGGGCGGAGGGCGTTCGCGTGAAGGCGCCGGCGCTGCTGCTCCTGCTGCTCGGCGCCGCCCCGGGCGCGGCTGGGCAGCATGCCCCTCCCCTGGCGCTGCCGCTCGCCCAGAATGGCGGGACCTGGCCGTCGGGCCATGTGCAGGGCATCGCGGTCGATGTGCAGGGCGGCCATATCTACTACTCATTCACCAACCTGCTCGTGAAATACGACTTCAGCGGCAAGCTAGTCGGCACGCTGACCGGCTGGACCGGGCATCTCGGCGATCTCGACTTCAACCCGGCCGACGGGAAGGTCTACGGCTCGCTCGAGTACAAGAAGGACCGCGCCTTCTACATCGCGGTGATCGACGGCGCGAAGATCGACCGCGTCGGGATCGACGCGGGCGCGAGCGACGTGCTGCGCACCGTCTACCTGCCCGAGGTGGCGAAGGACTATGCCGCCGACGTCAACGGCGACGGGCGGTTCGACGGCGATGACGGCAGGTTCCGCGACGATGCCGCGGCCTCGCCCGACCACCGCTATGGCTGTTCGGGGATCGACGGCGTGGCGTTCGGTCCGGCGTTCGGGCGCAGCGACGGGCCGCGGCTGCTGACCGTGGCCTATGGCATCTACGGCAACACCACGCGCAGCGACAACGACCACCAGGTGCTGCTCCAGTACGACGTCAGCAACTGGGCGAAGCTCGCGCAGCCGCTGGTCGAGGCGGCACCGCATCGCAGCGGGCCCGCGGCGGTGAAGGGCAAGTATTTCGTGCGCACCGGCAACACGACCTACGGTGTGCAGAACCTCGCCTACGACGCCGCGGCGCAGCGCTGGTTCATGGGGGTGTACAAGGGCAAGAAGGCCGCCTTCCCCAACTATCTGCTGTTCGCGGTCGAGGCGACGACGCAGCCGGTGCGCGGCGACCTAGCCGGCGTGCCCGCGCGGGACGGCAGGGGCTGGGAACAGGGGCAGCTGCTCGCGCTCGCCGAGGATGGCCTCGAGGACCCGGCGACGGGCATCCGGGGATGGAACCAGAAGGCCGATGTCGGGCTGCAGCCGGTCGGCGGCGAGCGCTTCTACCTCGCGCGCAATCGCGGGAGCAAAGGCGCGCAGACCGCGGACCTGGCGCTGGTGCGCTGGACCGGCGACCCCAAGGCGCCGCTCGCGCCCGTGGAGGACTGACACCTTCCGCCGGCTCGCGCGTTGAGGTTGCGAGAGGAGCCGAACCATGCGCGACAATAGCGGCCAGGGTAAGTCCAAGAACAACCTGCGCGATCCCACGCTCAAGGAGCATGAGGCGGAGGCCGGCCACCGCGCGCCGCTGCCCGTGCCGGGCGAGGACGCCGAAATCGAGGGCAATGCGCTGGAGCGGGACGAGGACCCCTCCCCTGACGATCGCGAACGCGGCGAGACCTCGAGCGCCGATCGCGCGGCGCCGGTGGATCGCTGACGCATGGCGGTGACCGGCTGGCTGCTCGACCCGGACGAACGCGAGACGCTGCTCGAACGCTTCCCGCCCGAATGGCCGGACGTCATCGCCCACCACGTCACGCTCGATGCACATGCGCGCGACGCCACGCCGTTGCCGACCGCGACGCAGGGCGAGATCGTCGGCGGGATCAACGACGGCGAAGGGTTGCAGGCGCTGGTGGTGGCGATCGATGGCACCACCGACCGGCCCGACGGCAGCACCTACCATATCACCTGGTCGCTCGACCGCGCACGCGGCCGCAAACCGATCGACAGCAACGAGGTGATTGCGGAACGCGGTTATCGCCCGCTCGACGATCCTGTGCCGATCCGTCTGATCCCGGCGATCGTCTAGATGCAGCTGTTCCTCGACTGCGACGGCGTGCTCGCCGATTTCGACCGCGGGGCGCAGGCCGTGCTCGGCGCGCCGCCGCGTGTGTTCGAGAAGCGCCACGGGCTGCCCGCCTTCTGGAAGCGGCTGGCGAGGGCGCCCGACTTCTACGGGACGCTGCCCCTGATGCCTGGCGCGCAGCGGCTGTTCGACGCGGTGGCGCATCTCGATCCGGTGATCCTCACCGGCTGCCCGATGGGCGGCTGGGCCGAGGCCCAGAAGGTGCGCTGGGCGGCCGCGCATTTCCCCGGCACGCGCATCATCACCTGCATGGCGCGTGACAAGCGCCGTCACGCCAATGCCGGCGACGTGCTGGTCGACGACACGCTCAAGCACCGGCATCTGTGGGAGGAAGCCGGCGGGACGTTCGTGCATCACCGCGACGTCGACACGACGCTGGCGGAGCTGCGCGCGCTGGGGGTCGAGGTACGCGATCCGATGTCCGCGCAGGCGTGAGCGCGGAGACCGGGACAACCGGGCGCGTGCGACGGTGAGTATCATGCTAAAGACTTGTCGCCGTCACAATCGCGACTAAGCTTTGGCGTGGGGGAATTCCGGTTTCAGCCCAAGCGGTTGAGCACGCGAGGTCCGTCCACGCGGCGTGCGTGGTTTCGAGGGGGAAGATATGGTTGCGACGGGTACGGGTCAGTTCGAGTATCGCGGGGACTCGGATTATCTGCGGGTGCGGCTCGAAGCCGGGAAAACCTACCAAATCGATGTCAGCAATATCCCCAACATCATGCTGAAGCTGTTCCTGCCTGATGGAACGCCGTTCACCGCGCCGGGGCAGTTTTCGAATCTCATCAACTTCGTCGCGCCGACCACGGGCGACTATTGGGTTTCGGCGACGGATTTCCAGGGTGCACGCCCATACTCGGTCAACGTCACCGACATGAACGACGCGACGCCCGCCGATATCACGACCAATCTGACGCTCGCGGTCGGCCAGACGGCATCGATCTCCCAATCAGGCGCCTTCAACCGGGATTGGCACCGCGTCGAGCTGACCGCGGGACAAAGCTATGTCATGTCGACCACCGGCTTCGTGAATCAGATGTATATCGCCGACGCGACCGGGAAACTCGTCGAATTCGGCTCGACCAGCCTGCATTTCACCGCTGCCACCACCGGGACCTACTATCTGAGCACACTGTCGACCAGCACGTATACGGTTTCGCTGAACGCGGTCGCCGATGATCGCGGCGAGACGGCGGCGACCGCCGGGAGCTTCGCCATCGGATCGCCTGCGACGGGCACCTGGGAAGCGAGCCAGGATGTCGACTGGCATGCCATCACGCTGTCCGAAGGGAGCTATCAGTTCAACGTCGGCGTGGGCAGCGGCGTCTCTTCGGGGCCGATCCGAATCTACGATGCATCGGGCAATCTGCTCGAGGCAGCTACGGACATTTCGTCGCTCATCTTCTCGGCGAGGACGGCCGGCACCTATTATGTCGCAGCGCAGGGCGGAACCAACAACGGCAACGCGGCCTATACCGTAACCGCGACCGCACTACCGAACGACGTGCCCGATAACGCCAATACGACACGGACGGTGGTCGTGGGCAGCTGGACCAATGGCATCTGGGAAGGTCTGGCCGACTCGGATTGGATCGGCGTGGAGCTGACCGCCGGCCAATCTTACGTCTTCCAGCAGACGGGCGGGAATTTTTCGACCACGGTCGACCTGATCGGGCCCGACGGCAAGCTGCTCGCCGGCACGCCGGTCAACCTGATCGGCAACGTGGCGCTGTTTTCCTATACCGCTGCCACGACGGGCAAATATTATCTGTCGGCCAACGGCAACCTCGCCGGCGGGGGCTACACTGTCGCCGTCAGCCGCTATGCCGACGATCTGCCGAACAATATCTCGACCGCCGGCACGATGCAGGTCGGCATCGACCGCACGGTCACCTTCGAATCACAGGCCGACACCGACTGGTTCGCGATCGAGCTGGTCGGCGGCAAGAGCTATCGGCTCGTCAGGGAAGGAGGCTTTTACGGTCTCAACGCGTACGATGCGGCCGGCAATCAGCTGACGCGTCCCGAGCTGGGCGACGAACATTTCTTCGCGCCGACCAGCGGCACCTATTATATCGCCGTCAACGGCGGCAACGGCACGGCCCAGGTGCGCGTCGTCGAGATCCTGGACGACTATCGCGAGGACATGCTGTCGGCGGGCGCGATCCGCACGACCGTCAACGGCACCGCCAATGACGATGTGTTCATGGGCACGGCCGACCACGAGAGCATGCTGGGCGGCAACGGTAACGACCGCTTCGTCGCCGGCGAGGGCTTTGACATCTTCAACGGCGGCGCGGGGATCGACACCGCGAGCTTCGCCAATGCGTCCGCAGGCGTCACCGCCAACCTGATGCAGGGCGCGATCTTCACCGACGGCGTGCCGCGCATCCGCTTCAGCGCGATCGAGAATCTCGAGGGATCGGCGTTCGACGACGTGCTGACGGGGTCCACGGTCGCGAACCTGCTCGACGGTGGTGCCGGCAACGATGTGTTGAATGCCGGCCCGGGAGACGACACGCTGCTGGGCGGCGACGGCGACGACACGCTGCTGGGCGGGACGGGCGCCGACGTGCTCAACGGCGGCGCGGGGATCGATACCGTCGACTTCACCGGCGCGGCGCTGGGCGTGACGGTGACGCTGGGTTCGGCGGCGCTCAATGAGACGGTGACCTCGAGCGAGGGCGACCAGCTGACCGGCATCGAGAACCTCACCGGCTCGATCTACTGGGACGTGCTGACCGGCAACGAAGTCGCGAACACGCTGCTCGGCGGCGGGGGCAACGACACGCTGACCGGCAACGGCGGCGCCGACGTGCTCGACGGCGGCACCGGGGCGGACCTGATGACCGGCGGCACCGAGGACGACATCTATTATGTCGACGATGCCGGCGACCGGGTGGTCGAGGAAGCCAATGGCGGCAATCGCGACGAGGTGCGTTCCACCCTCTCGAGTATGCGGCTGGGCGATCATGTCGAGATGCTGACCTATGCCGGCACCGGCAGCTTCTTCGCGATCGGCAACGATCAGGGCAGCAACATCATCGCCACCGCCAGTGCCGGCCACATCATCTTCGGCATGGGTGGCGACGACGGCATCACCAGCGGCGACGGCAACGACACCCTGTACGGCGACGACGGCAACGATGTGATCTTAGCAGGCGGCGGCAACGACCTGATCGAGGGCGGCACCGGGGCGGACATCCTGCTCGGCATGACCGGGGACGACACTTACCATGTCGACCGCGCGGGCGAGGTGTTCGAGAGCGCGGGTGAGGGCACCGATACGGTGGTCGCCGGGTTCGACTATACGCTCGATGCCAATGTCGAGAATCTGACCCTTGTCGGCGCGGCGACGCGCGGCACCGGCAACGCGCTCGACAATTATATCACCGGCAGCCAGCACGAGAATCTGCTCGAGGGCGGCGCCGGCAACGACACGCTGGTCGGCGGCGGCGGCGCGGATACGCTGGACGGCGGGGCCGGCAACGACCGGCTGCTCAGCGGCGAAGGCGCCGACATCATGATCGGCGGCAGCGGCAACGACGAATATTGGGTGAGCGACGCCAACGCCCAGGTGAACGAGGCCGACGGGAACGGCAGCGACACGCTGATCCTGGGCGTCTCCTACACGCTGGCGGCCGGGCAGTCGATCGAGTTCGTCAACCTGAGCCTGCGGCCGGTGAATCACGCGCCCAACGACCTGCCGATCGACTTCACGGGCAACGAGTTCGGGCAGCGGGTCGAGGCGACCGATGGCGCCAATGTGATCCATGGCGGCGGCGGCTCCGACTGGCTCCTCGGCTATGGCGGCGACGACATACTCTATGGCGGCGACGACGTGGGCAACAGGCTCGAGGGCGGCAGTGGGGACGACCAGCTCTTCGGAGGCGCGGGCAGCGACTTGCTGAACGGGGGCAGCGGGCTCGACGCGCTGCGCGGCGGCACCGGCAATGACGACTATTATGTCGATCGCGCGGGCGAGGTGTTCGAGAATGCCGGCGAAGGGATCGACTGGGTGTTCGCCGATATGGCGGGCCAGATGTACATCCTCGACGACAATGTCGAGAACCTGACGCTGTTCGGGACGACCTTCTACGGCGTGGGCAACGAACTCGACAACCAGCTGACGGGCAGCGCGTCGACCAACTGGCTGATGGGTGGCGGCGGCGACGACCGCCTCAACGGCATGGGCGGGGACGACCTGCTCTATGGCGATGGCGGGACGGATATCTTCGTGTTCGGGACCGGTTCGGGCGCGGATACGATCGCCGACTTCCGCACCGGGATCGACAAGCTCGACCTCTCGGCGCTGGGTTTCGCCAATTTCGACGCAGTGCTCGCGGCGACCCAGGACGATGGCAGCGGCAACAGCGTCATCCATCTCGGCGGCGGCAACCAGATTGTGCTGACTGGCGTGGCCAAGGCGCAGCTGACGGCGGGCGACGTGATGGTGGGCGGAGGCGGCGGGGCAGCCGCGGCCCTTACGCTTGCGGATGCGGGGACGGACTTCGCGCCTTCCGACGATGCGGCGCCCGACCTCGTGCTGCTCGGCATCGCGCCGGACGACGCGCTGCTCGCACACATTTTCTGAACCGGGAGGGCTCCGGCCCCTCCCTTACCTGCGAGGACCCGTCATCGAGGGCGGGTCACTCGCCGGGAAACTCTCGTCGAGCGCCTCGTCGAGCTCGGCCTCGCGCTTGTTGCGAGCGATGCTGGCGTTCATCCGGGCGATCTGCTCGGGCGTCGCCTCGCCCTGGTGCTGCGCCTTCCACTGCGCATAGGGCATGCCGTAGATCGCCTGGCGCGCAGCCTCCTTGTCGAGCTGGCCGCGGCTCGCTTCCTCGAGCCAGTCGGCGAGGCAATTGCGGCAGAAGCCGGCGAGACCCATCAGCTCGATATTCTCGGCATCGGTGCGGTGGCGCAGATGGCGGACGAGGCGGCGAAAGGCTTCGGCAGCGATGCGGTCGTCGATTCGGTCCAGCCTAGTGATGTCTGGCGTTGTCATTGTTCGCCTCCACGGTTGTATCATCGGCATTTGCCGTTAGGGAACGGCGCGCACAAGCTTGGAGATATCGGCGATGACGAAGGCAATGCACCCGCGATCGCGAAAGGTGCGCGTGCTTGCGACGCTCGGCCCGGCGAGCAACTCGCCCGAGATGATCGCCGCGCTCCACGCCGCGGGCGCCGACGCCTTCCGCATCAACATGAGCCATGGCGACCAGGACTCGAAGATCCCGGTGATCGAGGCGATCCGTGCGCTCGAGAAGAGCACCGGGCGCCCGACCACGATCCTCGCCGACCTGCAGGGCCCGAAGCTGCGCGTCGGCAAGTTCGCCGAAGGGCGGGTGCTGCTCGAGACCGGCGCGACCTTCCGCCTCGACCGCGACAAGACCCCGGGCGACGCGACCCGCGTCGAGCTGCCGCACCGCGAGATCTTCGAGGCGGTGACCGAAGGCGCGCGGCTGCTGCTCGACGACGGCAAGATGGTGCTGCGCGTGACGCGCTATGGCATGGACTGGATCGAGACGCGGGTCGAAGTCGGCGGCACGCTGTCGAACTCCAAGGGGCTCAACGTCCCCGACATGATCCTGCCGCTCGCGGCGCTGACCGAGAAGGATCGCAGCGACCTCGCCTTCGCGGTCGAGCAGAAAGTCGACTGGATCGCCCTCTCCTTCGTGCAGCGGCCCGAGGACCTGGCCGAAGCGCGGCGGCTGATCGGCGGCGGCGCGGCGCTGCTCGCCAAGATCGAGAAGCCGAGCGCGGTCACCCGGATCGAGGAGATCGTCGAGGCGTGCGACGGGGTGATGGTGGCGCGCGGCGATCTCGGCGTCGAATTGCCGCCGCAGAGCGTGCCGCCGCTGCAGAAGCGCATCGTCGAGACCGCGCGCCGCATGGGCCGTCCGGTGATCGTCGCGACGCAGATGCTCGAATCGATGATCACCTCGCCCTCGCCGACCCGCGCCGAGGTCTCCGACGTCGCCACCGCGGTCTATGACGGCGCCGACGCGATCATGCTCTCGGCCGAGAGCGCGGCGGGCCAGTGGCCGATCGAATCGGTGACGATGATGGACGCGATCGCCGATTCAGTGGAGCGCGACCCGGCGCATGGCGACCGCGTGCACTTCACCGTGACGCGGCCCGACCCCACCACCGCCGACGCGCTGGCCGAGGCGGCCAAGTCGATCGCGACGACGGTGTCGGCGACGGCGATCATCTGCTTCACCATGTCGGGCTCGACCGCACGGCGCATCGCGCGCGAGCGCCCGTCGGTGCCGATCCTGGTGCTGACGCCGAAGATCGAGACCGCGCGGCGCATGGGCCTGTTGTGGGGCACCCACGCGGTGCACACGCGCGACGTCGATTCGTTCGAGGAGATGGTGGCCAAGGCCAAGCGCATGGCGCTGCGCCACGGCATCGCCAAGGCCGGCGACCGCGTGATCGTGTGCGCCGGCGTTCCCTTCGGCACGCCGGGATCGACCAACGTGCTGCACGTGGTGCGCATCCTCGGCGACGAGTTGAAGAATCGGGGTTAGGCGGCGAGCAGGCCTGCGGCGGCGAGTTCGCCACGCAGACCGGGCGCGCCCTTGAACAGCACCGAGCGGAGGCCGACGGCCTGTGCGCCGGCGACGTTGGCGGCGTTGTCGTCGATGAAGATCGCCTCGTGCGGCTCGAGCCCGAAGCGGGTCAAGGCGAGGTTGTAGATCCTGGCGTCAGGCTTGAGCAGCTTCTCCTCGCCCGAGACGACGACGTCGCGAAAGCGATCGAACAGCGCGGGCCATTCCTGGCGGAAGGGCGGGAAGAATTCGTGGCTGAAATTGGTGATCGCGAACAACGGCACCCCGGCCGAATCGAGCTCGGCGACCAGCTCGTGCATGCCCGGCACCGGGCCGCCGACGCTCTCGTTGAAGCGCGGCCCCCATGCGGCGATCAGCTCGGCATGCTCGGGGAACTCGGCGATCCGCTCGGCCGAGGTCTCGGCGAAGTCGCGGCCTTCGTCGTGCTGGAAATGCCAGTCGAGCGTGACGACCTCGTCCAGAAACGCCGCGAGCGCCCGATCGTCCTCGATCAGGCGCTCGTAGAGGAACCGCGGATGCCAGGTGAAAAGGACGTTGCCGATATCGAAGATAGCGGCGCGGACCTCTCCCATGGCGTCGTGCTTCAGCCCTGGCGGGCCTTGAAGCGGCGCTGGGTCTTGTTGATGACGTACACGCGGCCGCGGCGGCGGATCACGCGGTTGTCACGGTGCCGCCCCTTGAGCGACTTCAGGCTGTTCACGATCTTCATGACCGGTCTCTTGTGTCTCGAATTGTGTGGCTGGTGCCGGAAAGAGGCGCCCGCCTAGAGTGGAAGCCTCGTGAAGTCAAGGAAGCGCGCGCGGTTTTGCGCGGATTTCATCCGCTACCAGCGCCACGCGGCCTCGATATTGTTGCCGTCGGGATCGAGCACGAACGCACCGTAATAATTCCCCGCCCCCTCGCGCGGACCCGGCGCGCCATTGTCGCGCCCGCCCGCTGCGATCGCGGCGCGATGGAATTCGTCGACCATCCCGCGGCTCTGCGCGACGAAGGCGATATGCATCTGGTTGATCCCGGCACGCGAACCCTCGACCCAATAGGACGGACGGAGCGTGCCGACCCACAAATAGGGAATCGGCTCCTCCGCGCTCTTGCCGAACAGGAAGGCCTGGTCGCCATTGTCGGCCGTGGCGAGTCCGAGCGCCCCCGCCACCGCATCGTAGAAGCGGCGCGCGGCGGCGAGATCCGAGACGACGACGCCGGTATGGTCGAACATGCGGGAGGCAACGAGCGGCGTCTCCGCGCGGTTCCGACGAGAGGCTTGCGCTGAGCGGAACCTGCGGGCACGTAACGATGTTGACCGCGTTGAGCCGTTCGCTGCGGACGGCAGGAGGAGTGTTCCGATGAAGACCCGCGCCCTGATCGCCCTTGCCGCCGTCGCCGTGCTGGCGGGCGGCTGCTCGACCACCGGCGGCGGGCGCGCGGCACCGGTGGACGTGACGCGCTATCATCTCTCGCAGCCGATCCCCGCGGGCGCGGTTTCGATCCAGCCCAAGGACAATGCCGCGGGCCCGGAATATCAGCTCTATGCCGACGCGGTCGGTTCCGAACTGGCACGAATGGGCTTCACGCCTGCCGCGGCCGGCGCGCGCGCGGACTATATCGCGACGGTCGACTTCGTGCGTACCGACCGCGGCCAGGTGCGCACGCGCCCGCCAGTGACGATCGGCCTCGGCGGCGGAAGCTTCGGGGGCAATGTCGGCGTCGGCGGCGGCGCGAGCTTCGGCATCGGGAGCAAGACGCGCACCGTCTATGGCGCCGAGCTGGCGGTGCAGCTGCGCCGCCACGGCGACAACACCGTGATCTGGGAAGGCAGGGCGATCACCGAGACGCTGGGCGGCGCGCCGGGGTCGCAGCCCGCGGATTCGGCCGGACGGCTCGCCGCAGCGCTGTTCAAGGGCTTTCCGGGGCAGTCGGGCATCACTATCACAGTCAAATGACCATCCACATCAATGCCGCGTTCGACAGCGGCAACATCCGCCTGATCGGGATCGATGGCGACACCGTCGATCTCGAGATCGTTCCCGACCACCAGTCCGATTTCTACCAGTGGTTCCACTTCCGTGTCGCAGGCGCACGCGGACGGCGGTTGACCTTCCGCATCACCAATGCGGGCAGCGCGGCTTATGCGTTCGGCTGGCCGGGCTACCGCGCGCGGGTGAGCACCGACCGCGCGGCATGGCGGCTGACCGACGGGAGCTATGCCGACGGGGTGTTCAGCTTCTCGCACGGCTTCGATGGCGACGTCGCTTGGTTCGCCTATTTCGCGCCCTATTCGATGGAGCGCCACGCCGACCTGATCGCGCGGATGGCAGCGCAACCCGGCGTGACGCATCGCGAGCTCGGCCAGACGCTCGACGGGCGCGCGCTCGACCTGCTGACGCTGGGCGAGGGTCCGAAGCAAGTGTGGCTCTATGCCCGCCAGCATCCCGGCGAATCGATGGCCGAATGGTGGATGGAAGGGGCGCTGGATAAACTCACCGATCCGGACGACGCCGCGGCCAAGGCGCTGCGCGGCAAGGCGACGCTGCACATCGTCCCCAACATGAACCCGGACGGGAGCTTCCGCGGGCATCTGCGCACCAATGCCGCCGGCGTGAACCTCAACCGCGAATGGCACTCGCCGTCGATGGAGAAGAGCCCGGAGGTGTTCCTGGTGCGCGGCGCGATGGACGAGACGGGTGTCGACTTCGCGATGGACGTGCATGGCGACGAGGCGATCCCGGCCAACTTCCTGGCCGGGTTCGAGGGGATCCCGTCTTGGACCGATGCGCTGGGCGCGAAATTCTATGCGTTCGGCCAGCGCCTGGCGGCGGCGACACCGCTGTTCCAGCTCGAGAAGGGCTATGAGAAGTCGGCGCCCGGACAGGCCAATCTGTCGATGTCGACCAACCAGCTCGCCGAGCGCTTCGGCGCGGTGTCGATGACGCTCGAGATGCCGTTCAAGGACCATGACCCGAGCCCCGACGCCGAGTTCGGCTGGTCGCCCGAGCGGTGCAAGGCGCTTGCCCATGCGTGCATCGACACGCTGGCCGGCTTTATCGACGAAGTCTGAGGTGGAGATTCGCGAGGGCGGGCTTGACGACCCGCAAGTGATCGGGCTGCTCGACCTGCACGCCGGCGGGATGCTCGCCAACTCGCCGCCGGGGACCTGCCATTTTCTCGACCTGTCGGGGCTCAGGACGCCCGACATCACCTTCCTTTCCGCCTGGGAGGGCGAGATGCTGCTCGGGATCGGCGCGATCAAGCAGCTCGACGACGCGACCGGCGAGATCAAGTCGATGCGGACTGCGGAGGCGGCGCTGGGTCGCGGCGTCGGGACGGCGGTGCTGCGCCACATCATCGAGCTCGCCCGGGAACGCGGATATACCGCGCTCAAGCTCGAGACCGGTACCGGGCCGGCGTTCGATGCGGCGCATACGCTCTATGCGCGGCACGGCTTCGTCCCCTGCCCGCCCTTCGCCGACTACCAGGCGACCGACTTCAACCGCTTCTTCGTGCTGGCGCTCGGCTGAGGAACGCGCGCCGCGGCCCGGCCGTTGTTCCGGCGAAGGAGCAACATCATGGCCAACGAGAAAGGCACCGAGACCCAGCCCCGCCCCAATATCTCGACCGAGAACCACCTGCCGGGCGATGCGCCGCCAACGGAGACGCAAGACCGTCCCAATATCTCGACCGAGCACCAGAAGCCCGGCGACGCGCGCAAGCCCGACGACGGACTGGGGCGCGACCAGCCCGAGCAGCAGGACGATGGCGGGCGGCGATCGTCGCTGACCGATCCCGACGCGACCTAGGGGTGCGTACCCTGTTTCCTAATCGTGCATTAAGGATAGACGTTGGCAGCGGATTGACCTGATTCCGCTATCCCGCCTCCGCAACCATCGGGGGCAGGCGATGAAGGAAATCATGTTCGGCGGCGCGGCCGTGGCCTTGGCGGCGGGCGCCTATTTCCATGGTCCGCTCAAAACCGGCGAGACCTATGACCGGCCGGCGCACGAAGTCTATCGCGTGGTCGAATCGACGCCCTTGCCCTCGCTGTTCGACAAGATGGTCTACAACCAGCGCGGCGGCGCGGTGACTCGCGGCGGCGAGCCCGAAAAGTCGATGATCTGGTATTTCCATGCCAACGGCCTGCAGGTCGCGAAGTACACGGTGAACATCATCCCCGTGAGCGAGGGCAAGACCCGCGTGCAGACCAGCTTCGAGATGTCGGACGATGCGGAGAAAGCGCTGGGCAAGGGCTTCGCGATCCAGGGCGCCGACCAATACAAGGTGATCGGCCGCGTCTCGATGAACGAGCAGATCGATTCGCGGCTCGACAAGCGCTCGTTCGACACCGCCAAGGTGTCGGAGGCGATGTCGGCCTATATTCTCGTCAACATGAAGAAGGTCCAGGGCGAGGCGCTGGAGTCGATGGACAAGGCGGCCGAGCAGTTCAAGAAGATGGACGAGGAGCGCGCCTATCAGGACGCGCAGGAGAATAACCGCAAGTACAAGGCCGGCGAGCCGATGACCGGCACGACCCCGAGTCAGTTCCAGTAATCGAGCATGTCGGCGGTGATCCAGCCGTTGACGTAATTGAGATAGTAGAGCGCGAAGAGAAGCGCCGAGAGCGCGGTGGTGCGCAATGCGATCCAGCCCGCAGGGAAGGCGCGCGGCGCGCTTTCGGCCTGGCCGGGGACCAGCGGCTCCCCTGCCTCGACGCTGGTGCGCGCCGAGAAGGGCAGCACCAGGAACAGCGCCAGGAACCAGAACAGGAAATAGATCGCCAGCGCGCTGGGCCAACTCATGTGCCTTAGACCTCGATCAGCAGGACATCGACGACCGGTTTCTTGCCGGTCCATTTGACCGCGACGCGGCGGGTGGCGAGGCGCACGGCCTCGCGCAGTTTCTCGCGGTCGCCCAATCCCTTCGCATTTTTTGCCGCGGACGCCGCCTTCGCGGCCGCCTCGCATGCCTCCTCGATGAACGGCTCGCGGTCTTCCTCGACCGGCACACCCTGGATGCGTACCTCGGGCTCGCCCGCGAGGCTGCCGTCGGAACGCAGCGCGACCGCCACCGACATCTGGCCGTAGAGGCCGAGCTTGCGGCGCTCGTTGATCGTCGAGCCGTCCGCCGGGAGGATCACGTCGCCGTCGAGCACCAAGCGGCCGGCGGGGGCATGGCCGAGCTTCTCGGGCCCCTTGGGGGCGAGGCGGACGATCTCGCCATTTTGCTGGACCACGGCGCGCGCGATCCCCTGCTCCAGTCCGAAGCGCGCCTGTTCGGCCATGTGGCGCATCTCGCCATGGACGGGGACGAGGATCTCGGGGCGGATCCAGCGATACATCTCGGCGAGCTCGGGCCGGCCCGGATGGCCCGAGACATGGACGAAGGCCTGGCGGTCGGTGACCATCTCGACGCCCTTCTCGGCGAGCGCGTTCATGATACGACCGATCGCGATCTCGTTGCCGGGAATCTGTTTGGACGAAAAGACGACGAGGTCGCCCTTGTCGAGCTTGAGCGGGTGGGTGTCGTCGGCGATACGCGCGAGCGCAGCGCGCGGCTCGCCCTGCCCGCCGGTGGCGACGATCATCACCTTGTCGCGCGGCAGCGTCATCGCGGTGTCGAAATCGACGGTCTCGGGAAAGTCGCGCAGATAGCCGGTGGCCTTGGCGACGCGCAGGATGCGCTCGAGCGAGCGTCCGGCGACGCACATTGCACGGCCGGTGTCGCGCGCCGCCTCGCCCAGCGTCTGGAGGCGCGCGGCGTTGGAGGCGAAGGTGGTGACGAGGACGCGGCCCTTGGCGCCGGCGATGACGCGGTCGAGGCCTTCGCGGACCTCCTGCTCCGAGCCCGACGCCTCGGGATTGAACACGTTGGTCGAGTCGCAGACGAGCGCGAGCACGCCCTGGTCGCCGATCTCGGTCAGCTCCTGCGCGGTGGAGGCCGAACCCATCACGGGCGTGTCGTCGATCTTCCAGTCGCCGGTGTGGAACACGCGGCCATAAGGCGTGTCGATGAGGACCGCGTTGCCCTCGGGGATCGAGTGCGCGAGCGGGACGTAGCGGATGCCGAACGGGCCGAGCTCGAACGTCTCCTCCTCGCGCACCACGTTGAGCTCGACGCGGTCGGCAACGCCCTCCTCGTCGAGCTTGCCGTGGATCAGGCCGGCGGTGAAAGGCGTGGCGTAGAGCGGCACGCCGAGATCGGCGGCGAGATAGGGCAGCGCGCCGATATGATCCTCGTGCCCATGAGTCAGCACAATGCCGAGCAGGTCGTCGAGCCGTTCCTCGATGAACTGGAGGTCGGGCAGCATCAGGTCGATGCCGGGATAGTCGGGATTGCCGAAGATCACCCCGCAATCGACCATGATCCACTTGCCGCGGCAGCCGTAGAGGTTGACGTTCATGCCGATCTCGCCGGAACCGCCGAGCGCGAGGAAGAGAAGTTCGTTGCCGGGTGTCATCTGGTCTTTCGTCATCTCAAACTGCCGGGGCGTGCCGCGCGGGCACCGCCATCCGTTCCTCATCCGTCACCCCGGCCCTGTGCCGGGTTCCACCGGGAGGCAAGCGTTGCGCAAGAGGCGTGAGGTCAGCGCGTAAGGACAAGTGGACCCCGGCACAAGGCCGGGGTGACGATTGAGGCTGGCGTGCGGGCCTACGCTCGTTGCCGCTCCCACAGGATCGCGAGCCCCTGAATCGTCAGGTCCGGCTCGACCACGTCGAAGACGTCGGTGTGCTTCTCGAACAGCACCGCGAGGCCGCCGGTGGCGATGACCTTCACCGGGCGGCCGATCTCGGCCTTCATCCGCGCGACCAGGCCCTCGATCATCGCGATGTAACCCCAATAGATGCCGATGTGCATCTGGTCCGGCGTGTTGAGGCCGATCACGCTCGTCGACTTCGGCGCCTCGATCGCGACGCGGGGAAGCTTGGCGGCGGCGTTGACCAGCGCGTCGAGCGAGAGGTTGATGCCAGGCGCGATGATCCCGCCCTTGTAGGCGCCGTCATAGTCCGCGACCTCGAATGTCGTGGCGGTGCCGAAGTCGATGACGATCAGGTCGCCGCGGAACTTGTCGTGCGCCGCGATGATGTTGAGCGCGCGGTCGGCGCCCATATTCTGCGGCTCCTCGACATCGAGGCGGATCGGCCAGCCGTCCTTGCCCGCAATCACCGCTTCGGTCTTGAAGTACTTGCTCGCGAGCACCTGGAGGTTGTGCAGCGCGCGCGGAACGACGGTGCCGACGATCACGCCGGTGACGTCGCTCCGGTCGAACCCCTCGAGCGCGAGCAGCTGGCTCAGCCACACGGCATATTCGTCGCCGGTGCGGCGCGGATCGGTGGCGATGCGCCAGCGCGCCTTGATCTCGCGGCCGTCCAGCAGCGCGAAGACGACATTGGTATTGCCGGCATCGATGGCGAGCAGCATCTCGATCTCCAATAACGGTGCGCAGCACCTTTAGTCCGCTTCATGGCTTCGTGTCTTCGTGCGAGTCGATTTTCGCGCACAAGGACATGAAGCCACGAAGATTCAGAGCAGGAAGACATCGCCGGCATGGATGATGCGGCGGCTTCCGCCAGCCTCGCGCAGGACTAGGGCGCCTTCGGCAGTGAGACCGTCGAACAACCCGTCCACCTTCGATCCGTCTGGCAGGTGCGTGACCAGGGCCGTACCTGCCGGATGCGCGCGGTCGAGCCAGCGCTGGCGGACGGGGTCGAGGCCCTCCTGCCGCCAGCGCGCGAGCCAGCGCGCGAAGGTCTCGGCGAGAACGTCGAGGAAGGTGGCGGGATCGACGGTTGCGCCGTGCGCGGCGAGGCTCGTGGTGGGGCGATCGGGCAGATCGGGGTGGTGGGCGAGGTTGACGCCGATGCCGATGACGATCGCGTCCTTCGCCCGCTCCAACAGGATGCCCGAGAGCTTGGCGCCGTCGACAAGCAGGTCGTTGGGCCATTTGAGCGTGGCGCCGGCGGGAAGGAAGACGCGCACCGCTTCCTCCAGCGCGACCGCGGCGACCAGCGCGCTCGTGGCGGCGGGCGGATCGGCGGGACGCAGGCGGACGAGCGTGCTGGCGTAGAGATTGCCGGGAGGCGACTCCCACGCCCTGCCCTGCCGGCCCTTGCCGCCGGTCTGGCGTTCGGCGCGGAGCCAGCTGCCCTCGTTCGCTCCCGCCGTGGCGAGCGCGAGCATGTCGGCATTGGTCGAGCCGGTCTCGGCGACCGTGCGGATCGAAACCGTCAGAACAGCGTCCGCGCCGCGGCCAGCGACCAGGCGCCCAGCACCGGGATCAGCAGATAGCCGAGCGGCGAGACGAACAGCGCCGCGGCGGCGATCAGGCCGCCCTCGACCGGATTGCTCTCACGCCTGAACGCCGGCGCGGCCTCGTCGAAGTACATCGTCTTGACGATCTTGAGATAATAATAGGCACCGATCACCGAGGCCGCGATGCCGATCGCGGCGAGCGGGAACAGCCCGGCCTTCACCGCCGCCTCGAACACTGCGAACTTGGCCCAGAAGCCGAACAGCGGCGGGATGCCCGCGAGGCTGAACATGAAGATCGCGAGCGCAGCGGCAAGCGCCGGACGCGTGCGCGACAGGCCGGACAGGCTGGCGATGGTCTCGACCGGCTGGCCGTCCTGATCGCGCATCTGCAGCACGACGAGGAAGCTGCCAAGCGTCATGACGATGTAGATCGTCATATAGGTCAGCACGCCCGCGACGCCCTCGGCCGTACCGGCGGCGAGGCCGATCAGCGCGAAGCCGACATTGTTGATCGAGGAGTAAGCGAGCAGGCGCTTGATGTTGCTCTGGCCAATCGCGGCGACCGCGCCGAGCACGATCGAGGCGAGCGCGGCAAAGACGACGATCTGGCGCCAGTCGCTGGTCACCGGACCCATCGCCTCGATCGCGACGCGCGCTGCGAGCGCGATCGCGGCGACCTTGGGCGCCGAGGCGAAGAAGGTGGTCACCGGGGTCGGCGCGCCCTCGTACACGTCGGGCGTCCACATGTGGAACGGCACCGCCGACATCTTGAAGGCGAGACCTGCGAAGACGAAGACGAGGCCGAACAGCAGGCCGATCTTGGTGCTGCCCGCTGCGCCCGCATAGGCGGTGGCGATGTCACCGAAGATCGTGGTGCCGCTGAAGCCGTAGACCAGGCTGACGCCATAGAGCAGGATGCCCGAAGCGAGCGAGCCGAGGATGAAGTACTTCAGGCCGGCTTCGGCCGAGCGCACATCGCGGCGCATGAAGCTCGCAAGGACATAGGCCGCGAGGCTCTGCAGCTCGAGGCCGACATAGAGCGTCAGCAGGTCGGCGGCCGACACCATCATCCCCATGCCGGCGGCGGAGAAGAGGATCAGGATCGGATATTCCGGGCGGAGATCCTCGCCGCTGGTGCGGGCGAAGAAGCGCGGCGCGATCACGATCGAGACCGCGGCGGCGAAGAAGATCAGCACCTTGGCGAAGGCGGCGAACAGGTCGGCGCGATAGAGGCCGTCGAACGCCGTGCCGCCGCCCGAGGCCGGACCCACCAGGGCGATGCCGGCGCCGATGAGGACGGCGACCGAAACCCAGCTCACCGCGCGCGAAACGGCCTGGCCACCCCAGGCGGCGACCATCAGCAGCGCGAGCCCGCCCAGCGAGAGGACGATCTCGGGCAAGACCATCGAGAGGTTTGCGGCGTAGTTCATCAGTGCGCCGCTCCGTGTTCGGCAGTTTTGGGCTCGGCAGCCTTATGCTCACCCGCGTGCGCGGCGGGTGCGACGGGGTTGCCCGGCGTCGGCAGGCTGTCGCCCGCCGGCTTGGCGCGCTCGATCCGCGCGAGCAAGGTCGCGACGTCGTTGCGCATCGGGGCGAGGAAGCTCTCGGGATAGACGCCCATCCACAGCGCCGCCGCGGCTATCGGGGCGAGCAGCGCCATCTCGCGCTTGCTCAAGTCGGGCATCGCCTTGACGTCGTCCTTGACGAGGTCGCCGAACACGACACGGCGGTAGAGGTACAGCATGTACGCCGCGCCGAGGATGATCCCGGTGGTGGCGATCAGCGTCACCCAGGTCGAGACCTGGTAGGAGCCGGCCAGGGCGAGGAACTCGCCGACGAAGTTGCTGGTGCCGGGCAGTCCGACCGAGGCCATGGTGAACAGCATGAACAACACGGCATATTTCGGCATGTTGATCGCGAGCCCGCCGTAACGGTCGATCTCGCGCGTGTGCAGGCGGTCGTAGATGATGCCGACGCACAGGAACAGCGCGCCCGACACCAGGCCGTGGCCCAGCATCACCATCATCGCGCCCTCGATCCCCTGGCGGTTGAAGGTGAACAGGCCGATCGTGACGATCGCCATGTGCGCCACGGAGCTGTAGGCGATCAGCTTCTTCATGTCGTTCTGGACGAGTGCGATCAGGCTGGTGACGACGACCGCGACGCACGACAGGCCGAAGACGAGCCAGATGAGCTGCGCCGACGCCTCGGGGAACATCGGCAGGCTGAAGCGCAGGAAGCCGTAGCCGCCGAGCTTCAGCAGAACGCCCGCCAGGATCACCGATCCCGCGGTCGGCGCCTGAACGTGTGCGTCGGGCAGCCAGGTATGGACCGGCCACATCGGCATCTTGACCGCGAACGAGGCGAAGAAGGCGAGCCACAGCCAGGTCTGGACATGCGCCGGGAAGTCGTACGCCATCAGGTCGGGGATGTAGGTCGTGCCCGCGGTGATGGTCATGTACATCATCGCGATCAGCATCAGCACCGAGCCGAGCAGCGTGTAGAGGAAGAATTTGTAGCTCGCGTAGATGCGGTTCGCACCGCCCCAGATGCCGATGATCAGGAACATCGGGATCAGGCCGGCTTCGAAGAACACGTAGAACAGGAAGATGTCCTGCGCCGCGAAGGTGCCGATCATCAGCACTTCGGTGATCAGGAACGCGGCCATATATTCCTGGACGCGGTCGGTGATCGCCTCCCAGCTCGCGCCGATGCAGATCGGCATCAGGAACACCGAGAGCAGGATCAGCAGCAGCGCGAAGCCATCGATGCCCAGCGCCCAGGCGAAGCGGCCGAACAGCGGCACGCTCTCGACGAACTGCCACTGCGGTCCGCCGATCTCGAAATTGGCCCACAGCACGCCGCCGAGCGCGAGGTCGACCAGCGTCGCGCCGAGCGCGATCCAGCGCGCCTGGTTCGCGTTGACGAACAGGCAGGCCAGCGCCGCGGCGAGCGGCACGATCAGCATGAGGGAGAGAATGCCGCTCATCGCGCGATCACCCAGGTAACGGCTGCGGTCAGGCCGATCAGCATGACGAACGCATAGCTATAGACATATCCGGACTGGAGCTTGCCGGTCAGCACGCTGCCGAGCCTGACCACCACCGCCGAGCCGTTGGGCCCGAAGCGGTCGATCGTGCCCTCGTCACCCTTCTTCCAGAAGAGGCGGCCGAACCAGAAAGCGGGCTTGACGAAGAGCACGTCGTAGAGCTCGTCGAAATACCATTTGTTGAGCAGGAAGCGGTACAGCAGGCGGAACGTGTCGGTGAACCGCGCCGGGATATCCGGCTTCCAGATATAGGCGATCCAGGCGGTCGCGAGGCCGAGCAGCATCACGATCGTCGCCGAGAGCTTCACCCAGAGCGGCACCTCGTGCATCGCATGGGCGAGATGCTCGTCGAACGCGACGGCGCCCTTCCAGAAGATCTCGCCGCTCTCGGGCTGGATGAAATAATGGTTGAACGCGAAGCCCGCGAACACCGCGCCGAGCGAGAGCAGCAGCAGCGGGATCAGCATCGAGAGCGGGCTCTCGTGCGGATGATAGCCGCCGGTGCCGTCGCCATGGGCGTCGTGCGCATGCGCGTGGTGATCGTCGTGCGGCGCGTGGCCGGCATCTTCCTCGCTCGGCGCGTCATGGTGATGGCCATGATCGTGGAGCGCGTGCTGGATATGCTCCGACTGAGTCCAGCGCGGCTTGCCCCAGAAGGTCAGGAACATGAGGCGCCACGAGTAGAAGCTGGTGAGCAACGCGGCGAAAACGCCGACCCAGAAGGCGCCCTGCCCCGCCCCGCCAGCGGCATAGGCCGCCTCGAGGATCGCATCCTTCGAGTGGAAGCCGGCGAAACCGGCATGGAGCCAGTAGATGCCGACGCCGGTGATCGCGAGCGTGCCCGCCATCATCGTCCAGAAGGTGATCGGGATGTGCTTACGCAGGCCTCCATAATAGCGCATGTCCTGTTCGTGGTGCATCGCATGGATCACCGAGCCCGCGCCGAGGAACAGCAGTGCCTTGAAGAAGGCGTGCGTGAACAGATGGAACATCGCTGCGCCGTACATGCCGACGCCCGCGGCGAAGAACATGTAGCCGAGCTGCGAGCAGGTCGAATAGGCGATGACGCGCTTGATGTCGGTCTGCGTCGTGCCGACCGTCGCGGCGAACAGGCAGGTCGCGGCGCCGATGAAGGTGACGAAGCCGAGCGCGACCGGCGACTGCTCGAACAGCGGCGACAGGCGGCACACCATGAACACGCCCGCGGTGACCATCGTCGCGGCGTGGATCAGCGCCGACACCGGGGTCGGGCCCTCCATCGCGTCCGGCAACCAGGTGTGCAGGCCGAGCTGCGCCGACTTGCCCATCGCACCGACGAACAGCAGCAGGCAAAGAATGGTGAGCGTGTCGACGCGATAGCCGAGGAAGCCGATCGTGCTACCGGCATGGCTCGGCGCGGCAGCGAGGATCTCGGGGATCGAGATCGTGCCGAACACCAGGAACACGCCGAAGATGCCGAGCATGAAGCCGAGATCGCCGACGCGGTTGACCACGAATGCCTTGATCGCGGCGGCGTTGGCCGAGGGCTTCTTGAACCAGAAGCCGATCAACAGGTAGCTGGCGAGGCCGACGCCTTCCCAGCCGAAGAACATCTGCAGCAGATTGTCCGCAGTCACCAGCATCAGCATCGCGAAGGTGAACAGCGAGAGATAGGCGAAGAAGCGCGGCTGATCCGGATCCTCGTCCATATAGCCCCAGCTGTAGAGGTGCACGAGGCTCGACACGCTCGTCACCACCACCAGCATCACCGCGGTCAGGCTATCGACGCGCAGGCCCCATGACACGTCGAGGTCGCCCGAGCGCATCCAGGTGAAGACCTGGGCGACGTGCGGCTCGGCGGTGCCCGACATATAGGCGAGGAAGATCGGCCAGCTCAGGCCAGCGGAGACGAACAGCGCGCCGGTCGTCACGAGCTTTGGGAAGACCGTGCCGAACGCGCGGTTGCTGAAACCGGCGACCGCCGCCGCGAGCAGCGGCAGGAAAACGATGAAATGGATCGAAGACATCAGCCCTTCATCCGATTGACGTCGTCGACCGAGATCGTGCCGCGGCCGCGGAAGTAGATGACGAGGATGGCGAGCCCGATCGCGGCCTCACCCGCGGCGACGGTCAGTACGAACATCGCGAAGATCTGGCCGACCAGGTCGCCGAGCGCGGCGCTGAACGCCACCAGGTTGAGGTTCACCGACAGCAGGATCAGCTCGATCGCCATCAGGATGACGATGAGGTTCTTGCGGTTGAGGAAGATGCCGAGCACGCCCATGGTGAACAGGATCGCGCTGACGACGAGGTAATGGGTCAGGCCGATCACAGCTCCACCCCCTGCCCCACGGGCTGATTGACCTTGCGGATGGCATCCTCCGAACGGCGGCTGACCTGGCGCCAGACATTCTGCTGCATCACCCCGCCGCGCTTGCGGTGCGTGAGGACGATCGCACCGACCATCGCGACGAGCAGGACGAAGCCGGCGGCCTCGAACACATAGAGATAGCGAGTGTAGAGCAGCAGCCCCATCGCCTTGATATTGGGCACCTGGCCGAGCGCGGTGTCGGCGTCGGTCGGGGCGATGCGGTTGGCGAGGTCGACCCCGCCCGCGCTCCACGCGCCGACGCCGATCACCACCTCGGCGAGCAGCACGACCGCGATGGCGAGGCCGAACATGGCGTAGCGCACGAATCCGGCGCGCAGCTCGGCGAAGTCGATGTCGAGCATCATCACGACGAACAGGAACAGCACCGCGACCGCGCCGACATAGACGATGACCAGCAGCATCGCGATGAACTCGGCGCCGGCGATGACCATCAGGCCCGCGGCGTTGAAGAACGCCAGGATCAGCCACAGCACCGAATGCACCGGGTTGCGCGCGGTGATCGTCATCGCGGCGGCGAGGATCACCACCGCGGCGAACAAATAGAAGGCGATTGCTTGGATCACGGAATCATGTGCCCCTTTGGTGCGCGCGCTTACCGGTACGGTGCATCGGCGGCAAGGTTCGCGGCGATCGCGCGCTCCCAGCGGTCGCCGTTCGCGAGCAGCTTGTCCTTGTGGTAGATGAGCTCCTCGCGGGTTTCGGTCGCGAACTCGAAATTCGGCCCCTCGACGATGGCATCGACCGGGCAGGCTTCCTGGCACAGGCCGCAATAGATGCACTTGGTCATGTCGATGTCGTAGCGCGTGGTGCGGCGGCTGCCGTCCTCGCGCGGCTCGGCCTCGATCGTGATCGCCAGCGCCGGGCAGATCGCCTCGCACAGCTTGCACGCGATGCAGCGCTCTTCGCCGTTCGGGTAACGGCGCAGCGCGTGCTCGCCGCGGAAGCGGGGCGAGATCGGGTTCTTCTCGTACGGGTAGTTGATCGTCGCCTTGGGCTTGAAGAAATACTTCAAGGTGAGGGCATGCGCCTTCACGAACTCCCAAAGGGTGAACGAACGAACGAGTTGGGCGACGCTCATGCGGCAACTCCGACGCGGGTCAACATGAGATACCCGGAAACGAGGAACACGAAGATCAACGACAGCGGCAGGAAGATCTTCCAGCCCAGCCGCATCAGCTGGTCGTAGCGGTAGCGCGGGACGGTGGCCTTC
The DNA here is from genome assembly GCF_049532975.1 of Sphingomonas sp. MS122. Taxonomy (GTDB): domain Bacteria; phylum Pseudomonadota; class Alphaproteobacteria; order Sphingomonadales; family Sphingomonadaceae; genus Sphingomonas. The sequence continues at coordinate 3,891,782 of NZ_CP186695.1, forward strand.
ACCCAGCTGAACACGAAGAAGAAGAAGAGGATCTTGGCGAACAGCCAGATGATGCCCGGCACCCAGTAGAGCGGCGCCCAGTCGATCGGCGGCAGATAGCCGCCCCAGAACAGGGTCGCGTTGAGCGTGCACATCAGGATGACGTTGGCGTACTCGCCGAGCCAGTAGAGCGCGAACGCCATCGACGAATATTCGGTCTGGTAGCCCGCGACGAGCTCGCTCTCCGCCTCGGTCAGGTCGAACGGCGCGCGCTGGGTCTCGGCGAGCGAGGAGATCAGGAACACCACCGCCATCGGGAACAGCAGCGGGTTGAAGCCATAGCCGTTGACGATGCCGAGGATATGGCCCTTCTGCCCCTCGACGATGCCCGAAAGGTTGAACGTCCCTGCCCACAGCACCACCGCAATCAGCACGAAGCCGATCGAGACTTCGTAGCTGACCATCTGCGCCGCCGCGCGGATCGCCGAGTAGAAGGGGTATTTGGAGTTCGATGCCCAGCCGGCGAGAATGATGCCGTAGACGCCGAGCGAGGAGGCAGCGAGGATGTAGAGCAGCCCGACATTGATGTTGGACAGCACCACGCCCGCCTGGAACGGCACCACCGCCCACACGATCAGCGCGACCGTGAAGGTGATGATCGGCGCGAGCAGGAACAGGCCCTTGTTGGCGCTCGACGGGATGATCGTTTCCTGAAGGAAGACCTTGAGGCCGTCGGCGAACGACTGGAGCAGGCCGAGCGGGCCGACGACGTTGGGGCCGCGGCGCAGCGCCATCGCCGCCCAGATCTTGCGGTCGGCATAGATGATCATCGCCACCGCCAGCATCAGCGGGAGGGCGATCAGCAGGATTCCCGCAATCGTCGCGACGAACCACGCCCATTCGAAGGGCAGGCCGACGATGTTCTGGAAGAAGTCGGTCACTCTGCGGCCTCCGCGAAGTCCTGGCCGTGGATCAGTTCGGCCGAGCAGCGCTGCATCGTCGGCGAGGCGCGGCAGATGGCGTTGGTGAGGTAGAAGTCGGCGATCGGGTAGCTGACCTCGCCCGAGCCATTGGCGTCGAGCGCCGGCGGGTTCCACTCGAACGACACGAGGCCTTCCTCGGCCAGCGCCGGGGTGTCGGCGAACATCTGCGCGCGGAGCTGCTCGAAGCTGTCGAACGGCAGCGTCTTGCCGAGCTTTTCCGACAGCGCGCGCAGGATCGTCCAGTCCTCGCGCGCGTCGCCGGGGGCGAACACCGCCTTGTCGCCGCGCTGCACGCGGCCCTCGAGGTTGACGTAGGTCCCCGCCTTCTCGGCATAGGAGGCGCCGGGCAGGATCACGTCCGCGGCATGCGCGCCCTTGTCGCCATGATGGCCGATATAAACGTTGAAGCTGTTGGCGAAGGCCGAGAAATCCACCTCGTCGGCGCCGAGGAAGAAGGTCAGCTTGGGCTGCGCCGCGACGATGTCGGCGATGCCGCCCTTCATCGCGAAGCCGAGCATCAGCCCGCCCATCCGGCTCGCCGCCATGTGGAGCACGTTGAAGCCGTTCCAGCCGTCGCGCACCAGGTTGAGCTTCTTGGCGAGCGCCAGCGCCGCGCCATGGCCGTTCTTGAGCGCGGCGCCGCCAACGATCACCAGCGGGCGCTGGGCGTCCTTGAACGCGTCGGCCGTGGCCTTGGGCAGCTTGCCGAGCAGCGACAGGTCGTTGCCGAGCCATTCCACCTTGTAGGTGAGGTCGGTTTCCGGGCCGATCGCAAAGACCTTGGCGCCCTTCTTGATCGCCTTGCGCACGCGGGTGTTCACCAGCGGCGCTTCCCAGCGCAGGTTGGTGCCGACGAGCAGGACGACGTCGGCCTCTTCCACACCCGCGATGGTGGTGTTGAAGTTGACCGCGGCCATATTGCTAGCGTCATAGGCCATGCCGGTCTGGCGGCCTTCGAGCAGGTCCGAGCCGAACGACTTGACCAGCGCCTTGGCGGCGAAGATCGTCTCGCAATCGAGCAGGTCCCCATGGATCGCGGCGACCTTGTCGCCTGCCCCCCTGGCGGCGACGGCAATCGCCTCGAACGCCTCGTCCCAGCTCGCCTCGACCAGCTTGCCGTCACGGCGGACATAGGGCTTGTCGAGGCGGCGGCGCGAGAGGCCGTCGACATGGTGGCGCGTCTTGTCGTGCGCCCATTCCTCGTTCACGTCCTCGTTGATCCGCGGCAGCGCGCGCAGCACGCCCCGGCCGCGGCTGTCGATGCGGATGTTGGTGCCGACGGCATCCATCACGTCGATCGCGAGGGTCTTCTTGAGCTCCCATGGCCGCGCCTCGAAGGCATAGGGCTTCGAGGTCAGCGCGCCCACGGGACAGAGATCGACGACGTTGCCCGAAAGCTCCGAGGTGACCGCCTTCTCCAGATACGACGTGATCTGCATATTCTCGCCGCGATAGAGGGCGCCGATCTCCTCGACTCCGGCGACTTCCTCGGCGAAGCGCACGCAGCGGGTGCACTGGATGCAGCGGGTCATCACCGTCTTGACGATGGGCCCCATGTACTTCTCGGTCACCGCGCGCTTGTTCTCGGTGTAACGGCTGTGGCCGCGCCCATAGGCGATCGACTGGTCCTGCAGGTCGCACTCGCCGCCCTGGTCGCAGATCGGGCAATCGAGCGGGTGGTTGATCAGCAAGAACTCCATCACGCCTTCGCGCGCGGCCTTGACCATCGCGCTGTCGGTGCGGATCTCCTGATTGTCCGCGGCGGGAAGCGCGCACGACGCCTGGGGCTTGGGCGGCCCCGGCTTCACCTCGACCAGGCACATGCGGCAGTTGCCGGCGATCGACAGCCGTTCGTGATAGCAGAAGCGGGGAATTTCCTTCCCCGCCGCTTCGCACGCCTGCAGGACGGTGGCGCCCTGCGGGACTTCGACTTCGATCCCGTCAACGGTTAGTTTTGGCATATCAGTTTCTCGAGGCCACCGCGGCCGTTGCGTTGATGCTGCGGAATGCTGCGGTCGCCAGCATCGCGCGCAGGCCGTCGACCGAAATCTGGACCTGCCGGTTGTTGAGGCAGCGCGCCATCACCGGCTGGACCGCGCCCGCGGCCGCCTTCTCGCCATCGCTGGCGATCTCGCTGGCGAACAGCTTGGCGACGTCGTCGGGAACCGAGCGCACCACGCACATCGCGGCGCTGTCGGTCGGGGAATAGGTCGACGCGGCGGGCTTGGCCGCGGCCTTGGCGAGCTCGACATTGACCGGACGGCCGTCGCGCTCGATCAGCCGCTCGGCGATCGCGCCGGCGAGCAGCAGCCGGCTCGCGCGCATGCGATACCAGCCGCGCGACTGCGGACAGAGGCGGTTGGCGTCGACCAACTGGTCGATCGCGCGGCGATAGGCCGGGGTACGGAAGTCGCCGGCGAGCGTGGCCTTCGCCTTGGCGGTGCTGGCATCGGCGATGCACGCGCCAAAGCGCTGGATGGTCTGCAGTGCCTCGGGGGTCGAGCGCGCCGGGGGGATGCGCTGGTCGAGATCCTCGATCCGGTCGTTGCGGGGACCCGGGTTCGGATCGCCGCTGGGCAGCCGCGGTTGCGGGTTCTCCTGGACTGCCAGCATCAGAAGAAGCGCACTGACAATCATTCCGCGGCCTCCTGCATTGGCGACGCGCCACCGCCCTGCTTCTCGGTGATGCGGCGCTCGATCTCCGGCCGGAAGTGCCGGATCAGGCCCTGGATCGGCCATGCCGCCGCGTCGCCGAGCGCGCAGATGGTGTGGCCTTCGACCTGCTTGGTGACGTTGTAAAGCGTGTCGATCTCGCTGATGTCGGCATCGCCGGTACGCAACCGCTCCATCACGCGCCACATCCAGCCGGTGCCCTCGCGGCACGGGGTGCACTGGCCGCAGCTCTCATGCTTGTAGAAATAGCTGATGCGGCTGATCGCCTTCACGATGTCGGTGGACTTGTCCATCACGATCACCGCGGCGGTGCCGAGGCCCGAGCCGAGCGCGCGCAACCCGTCGAAGTCCATCGGGCAGTCCATGATCTGCTCGGCCGGCACCAGCGGCACCGACGATCCGCCGGGGATCACCGCAAGGAGATTGTCCCAGCCGCCGCGGATGCCGCCGCAATGCTTCTCGATCAGCTCGCGGAACGGGATGCTCATCGCTTCCTCGACCACGCAGGGCTTTTCGACATGGCCGCTGATCTGGAACAGCTTGGTGCCGCGGTTGTTCTCCGCGCCGAAGCTCGCGAACCATTCGGGTGAGCGGCGCAGGATCGTCGGGACGACCGCGATGCTCTCGACATTGTTGACCGTCGTCGGGCAGCCATAGAGGCCGGCGCCCGCCGGGAACGGCGGCTTGAGCCGCGGCTGACCCTTCTTGCCCTCCAGGCTCTCGATCATCGCGGTCTCTTCGCCGCAGATGTACGCGCCCGCGCCGCGGTGGCAGAACACGTCGAAATCATAGCCCGAGCCGCAGGCATTCTTGCCGAGCAGGCCCTTGGCGTAAGCTTCCTCGATCGCCGCGAACAGCGTCTCGGCCTCGCGGATATATTCGCCGCGGATGTAGATATAGGCCGCCCGCGCGCGCATCGCGAAGCCTGCGACCAGCGCACCCTCGAGCAGCTTGTGCGGATCGTGGCGGATGATCTCGCGGTCCTTGCACGAGCCCGGCTCGGACTCGTCGGCGTTGATGACGAGGAAGCTCGGACGCTCGGGCGTCGGGTTCTTCGGCATGAAGCTCCACTTCATGCCGGTCGGGAAACCTGCGCCGCCGCGGCCCCGCAGGCCCGAGGCCTTGACCTGCTCGATGATCGCGTCCTGGCCGATCTCGAGCAGCTTCCTGGTATTGTCCCAATCGCCGCGCTTGAGCGCAGCCGAGAGCTGCCACGGCTGGTAGCCGTAGAGATTGGTGAAGATCCGGTCCTTGTCGGCGAGCATCAGTTGCCGCCCCTCTTCTTGACGTTGGCCGCTACGATACAGGCGAAAATGGTGACGCCGACGCCCATGAACGCAGCGAACAGCGCGATCCAGACGGCCATCAGCGCGGCCCCCCGATGCGCTTGTTGTCCTTGACCGCTAGATACACGGCCACGCCGACGCCGATCAGCAGCAGCGGCACGAAGAGCTTGATGGCGAGCTTGAGCGCCCAGCCGAGGACGACGATGCCGCCGATGACGGCAAGGATCGTGACGATCGTGTTCTTGCTCATGCCTTATGCTCCGGATCAGGCGCGCCGGGCTTGCTCGACGCGAAGAAGCGCAGGCCGCCGAACACGATGCCGAGGATCAGCCAGACGACCCAATTGTCCCCCTGCAGGAACTTGAAGAGTGCCAGCAGCAGGAAGATGATGCCGATGACCGGCAGGCTTTTCTTGACGGGTTCGGGCATCACCATTCCCCCCGATAGTCGTGGTTTTCCTTGACCATCTCGACCAGGCTGGTCGGCCCGCCGAGCGGCTCGACGGTGTGGCGGCCGGGCTCCTGCGTGCCGGTCTTGGGCTGCTCGCCCCGCGCCAGCGCGTCGAGGATCGCGACGGTGCGGTCGTAGTCGAGATCCTCGTAATTGTCGTCGTTGATCTGGACCATCGGCGCCGACGCGCAATTGCCCATGCACTCGACCTCGGTCAGCGTGAACAGGCCGTCGGGCGTGGTCTTGCCCTTGGCCATGCCGCGGTTCTTGCACGCGGCGAAGACGTCGTCCGAGCCACGCAGCCAGCACGGCGTCGTGCCGCACACCTGGACATGGTATTTGCCCACCGGGTGCAGGTTGAACATGGTGTAGAAGGTCGCGACCTCGAGCACGCGGATCACCGCAAGGTCGAGCTCCTTGGCGACGAACTCGATCACCGGGATCGGCAGCCAGCCCTGCGTGTTGGTCTCCGCGCCGACCTGGCGCTGGGCGAGGTCGAGATAGGGGATGGTGCAGCTCTGCTGCCTGCCGGCGGGATAGCGCGCGCGGATGGTCTTGGCCTTCTCGGCGTTTTCCGCGGTCCACGCGAAATTACCCCAGCGCGCGCGGAGTTCCGGCGTGTCTTCGATTGCGTTTGCGTCGGCCATTAGCGGATGAACTCCACGCGGCTCACCTTGTCGCCGCTGAAGGTGTAGATGGACATGACCTCGAACCGCTCGCCGTCGGGCGCGCGCGAGACCGTTTCGTGGAGCAGCACCGTCTCGCCCAGCTCGTAGCTGGCGAGGATGTCGGCGCGGTTCTGCGGGAATTGCGCGAACATCGCCGCGAGGCCCGAGCGGACGCCTTCCCTGCCCTCGCGCAGCACCGCGCCACGATAACCCGCCTCGCAGGCATCATCGGTCATCAGCGCGACATAGGCGTCGGCGTCCTGCGCATTGTAGCGTGCGATCATTTCGTGCGCGGTGGCGAGGCGATTTGAGGTTGCGTCAGCCATTCCGGCCCGTCCGTTTCTTCAAAAGGTAATTCGGGTCACCCTTCACGCCGAGGCGAACCGAACGAAACATCAGCCCAAGACCACTCAACACAGCAATGGCGATCACGCCGAAAGGTAAGTTGCCCATATTTTCTGCCGGCTTTTGCACCATGCCCATGACCCACGAAATCGCGAGCAAGCAGGCAACTACGAACAGAAGAAGTTCCGGCAGCATCGAACGCTTCCGCGACGGCAAACCGAAAAAGCGGTCTGCCCCTGCAAAGGCGCTCCAGATTGGGCGCGACCAACTCACCGGTCGCACTCCCCGAACACGATGTCCATCGCACCCAGGATCGCGGTGATGTCCGCCAGCATGTGGCCGCGCGACATGAAGTCCATCGCCTGCAAGTGGCTGAACGCGGTCGGGCGGATCTTGCAGCGGTACGGCTTATTCGAGCCGTCCGAGACCATGTAGATACCGAACTCGCCCTTGGGGCTCTCGGTCGCGACATAGACTTCGCCCGCAGGGACATGGAAGCCTTCGGTATAGAGCTTGAAGTGATGGATCAGGGCTTCCATCGACTGCTTCATCTCGGCGCGCTTGGGCGGCACCACCTTGCGGTCGAGCGACGCGATCGGGCCGTCGGGCATCTCGTTCAGGCACTGGCGCATGATGCGCGCGGACTGCCAGACTTCCTCGACGCGGACCATGAAGCGGTCGTAGCAATCGCCGCGCGTGCCCACCGGTACCTCGAAGTCCATGCGGTCGTATACGTCGTAGGGCTGCGACTTGCGCAGGTCCCACGGGATGCCCGCGGCACGGATCATCGGGCCCGAGAAGCCCCATTTGATCGCGTCGTCGCGGTTGACGATGGCGATGTCGACATTGCGCTGCTTGAAGATGCGGTTCTCCGCGACCAGGCTGATCGCGTCGCCGAACAGCCGCGGCAGGCGCGTGTCGAGCCAGTCGGCGATGTCGGTGAGCAGCTTCAGCGGCACGTCCTGGTGGACACCGCCCGGGCGCAGGTAGTTATGGTGCATGCGCGCGCCGGACATGCGCTCGAAGAAGTTGAGGCAGTCCTCGCGGATCTCGAACATCCACAGGTTCGGCGTCATCGCGCCGACGTCCATCACGTGCGAACCGAGGTTCAGCATGTGATTGCAGATGCGGGTCAGCTCGGCGAAGAACACGCGGAGATACTGGGCGCGGACCGGCACTTCGAGGTCGAGCAGCTTCTCGACCGCGAGCACGAAGCTGTGCTCCATCGCCAGCGGCGAGCAATAGTCGAGGCGGTCCATGTACGGGAGCGCCTGAGCATAGGTCTTGTACTCGATCAGCTTCTCGGTGCCGCGGTGGAGCAGGCCGACATGCGGATCGATGCGCTCGATGATCTCGCCGTCGAGCTCGGTGACGAGACGCAGCACGCCGTGCGCCGCGGGGTGCTGCGGGCCGAAGTTGATCGTGTAGTTGGCGATCTCGGTATTGTCGGCGGTCGACGCGTCCGGGATTTCGCCGTGCATCAGCTCGTGCGCGGTATCGCTCACTGGTTCTGCCCCTTGCCCTTGGTCGGAACCACGTCAGGGTCCTTGGGCTTCGACTTGCGCTTGTTGCCCGGGTTCGGCTCGCCCGCGCCGGTCTGGGCGGTCGAGTCGGTGGTCTTGGCGGTCTTGGCGCGCGGCTTAGTCACCTTCTTGGCCTTCTCGCCGGCCTTCTGCACCTCGTCGGCGGTGACCGGCGAGGGTGCGCCCTTGGCCTGCGGCACCGCGGGTGCAGCAGGCGGCGCGGGCGGCGGAGGCGGCGCCTTGCCCTGCGGCGTGTCGCCGGGACCAGGGCCGGCGGCCTTCTCGTCGCCCGGCAGCACGTACTGTGCGCCTTCCCACGGGCTCATGAAATCGAAGTTGCGGAAGTCCTGCGCGAGCTGGACCGGCTCGTAGACCACGCGCTTCGCCTCTTCCGAATAGCGCAGCTCGACATAGCCCGAGAGCGGAAAGTCCTTGCGCTGCGGATGGCCGCGGAAGCCATAGTCGGTGAGGATGCGGCGCAGGTCCGAATTGCCCTCGAACAGCACGCCGTACATGTCGTAGACTTCGCGCTCGAGCCAGCCGGCGACCGGCCAGATGCCGGTGACGGTCGGCACCGGCTTCACCTCGTCGGTGGTCACGCGGACGCGGATGCGGTGGTTGCGGGTGTAGCTCAGCAGCATGTAGCAGACGTCGAACCGCTCGGGCCGCGCGGGATAGTCGACGCCCGCGATCTCCATCAGCGCCTGGTACTGCAGCATCGCGCCGTCGCGCAGCGCGAGCATCGCCTCGACCAGCGACTCGCGCTTGACGGTCAAATTGACCTCGCCGACCAGATCGGTCGCCTCGATCAGCATGTCGCCGAGCGCGGCCTGCGCAGCCGCGATCACGCCGTCATTGGCGGCGTATTTCGGAGCCGGCGCCCTCACCGCGTCACCGTGCCCGCGCGGCGGATTTTCCGCTGGAGCTGCATCACGCCATAGAGCAAGGCCTCGGCGGTCGGCGGACAGCCGGGGACGTAGATGTCGACCGGAACGATGCGGTCACAGCCGCGCACGACGCTGTAGCTATAATGGTAATAGCCGCCGCCATTGGCGCAGCTGCCCATCGAGATGACGTATTTCGGCTCCGACATCTGGTCGTAGACCCGGCGCAGCGCCGGGGCCATCTTGTTGCACAGCGTGCCCGCGACGATCATCACGTCCGACTGGCGCGGCGAGGCGCGCGGCGCCGCGCCGAACCGCTCCATGTCATAGCGCGGCATGTTGACGTGGATCATCTCGACCGCGCAGCAGGCGAGGCCGAAGGTCATCCACCACAGCGAGCCGGTGCGCGCCCACTGGAACAGGTCCTCGGTCGAGGTGACGAGGAAGCCCTTGTCGTTGAGCTCGCCGTTGAGGTCGTTGAAGAAGCCCTGGTCGGGCTGGACCACCGAGCCGCCAGCGGGCGGCATGATGATGGAGGAAGTCTGGTTCACTTGCGTCATTCCCAATCCAGCGCCCCGACCTTCCACGCATAGGCGAGGCCCAGCGCGAGTTCGGCGATGAAGACCATCATCGAGATCCACGCCGCCCAGCCGAGGTCGAACACGGTGACCGCCCACGGATAGAGGAACGCCGCTTCGAGGTCGAAGATGATGAAGAGGATCGCCACCAGGTAGAAGCGCACGTCGAACTGGCTGCGCGAATCCTCGAACGCGGGGAAGCCGCACTCATATTCGGTGAGCTTCTCGGGATAGGGCTGGTGCGTGCCGGTGAAGCGCGCGGCGATCATCGGCAGGAACACGAAAGCGCTCGAAAGCACCAGCGCCACCCCCAGGAACAGGAGGATCGGCAGATATTGCGACAGGTCGACCAAGATGGCTCTCGCGGTTGCGGAATCTTCGGGCCGCTTTAGGCCGATGGATGGGGGGCTTCAAGGGCGGAAACCCTTGAGAATCACTCGCAAGTAGAGGGCTGGCAAAGCGCATGCCGGGCACTATGGTCGCCCTTTGTTTGGAGCCAGGCAGGGGGTGTTCATGGGGACGTTCAAACTTGCGACGCTGATCGCCGCGACGATCGCGGGCACGACGCCGGCGGGCGCGCAGATCCTGACCTCCAGCGACCCGGAACTGATCACCGAGCTGCTGCGCAGCGAAGGGTATCGCGCGGAACTGATCCCCGCGAAAGGGGACGACGGCCCCCTGATCCGCAGCGGTGCGGGCGGGGCGAATTTCAGCATTTTCTTCAACGATTGCACGAAGGGCAAAGAGTGCCAGTCCGTGCAGTTCTATGCTGGCTTCAGCAAGACGAAGATGGACGTAGCCAAGATGAACGAGTGGAATCGCGACAAGCGCTGGGGCCGTGCCTATATCGACAAGGACGGAGACCCGGTCATCGAGATGGACATCAACATGGCCCCGGGCGGAATGGAACGCGCGCTGTTCGTCGACAGCCTGAATATCTGGTCCAAGCTGATCGGCGAATTTCGGACGCGCGTGTTCGCCGACTAACTCCGGTCAAGCGTTCCTGAGCGACCCCGCCAACAGCTTGTGCAGCTTCGAATGGAGCGCGTCGTTGGCGGCGAGCACCTCGCCCTTGGCGAGCGCATTGTCCTGCCCGCGATAGTCGGTGACGAAGCCGCCCGCTTCCTTGACGATCAGGATGCCCGCGGCGATGTCCCACGCGTTGAGCTTGCTCTCCCAGAAGCCGTCGAAGCGGCCCGCCGCGACCCAGGCGAGGTCGAGCGCGGCCGAGCCGAAGCGGCGAATGCCGGCGACTTCGGGCGCGATAGCGCCGAAGATGCGGCTCCACTCGGCGAAATTGCCGTGACCGAGAAAGGGGATGCCGGTGCCGATCAGCGAATCCGCCAGATCCTTGCGCGCCGAGACACGCAGGCGCTGGTCCTGCAGCCACGCGCCGCGGCCCTTCTCGGCCCAGAAGCTCTCGTCGGTGACCGGCTGGTAGATATAGCCGTGGGTGATCTCGGGCTTGCCCTGCGCGCCGCGCGGGTCCTCGACCGCGATCGACATGCAGAAATGCGGGATGCCGTGGAGGAAGTTGCTGGTGCCGTCGAGCGGATCGATGATCCAGCGCGGCTTGTCCGGATCGCCCTTGATCTCACCCCGCTCCTCGACCAGGAAGCCCCAGTCCGGCCGCGCCTTCTGCAGTTCCTCGATCAGCGTGTCCTCGGCGCGCTTGTCGGCCATCGACACGAAGTCGGCCGGCCCCTTGCGGCTCACCTGGAGGTGCTGGACCTCGTTGAAGTCGCGCCGCAGCCGCGGCCCCGCCTTGCGCGCGGCACGCTCGATGACGGTGATGAGGCCGGAATGGGAAACCATCTGCACTTTCTCCCCCTCCCTGCAAGGGAGGGGCTAGGGGTGGGTCAGCGACGGCGGAGGCTCGACGCCTCCGGCGGCGCTTTATGTGGCGAGGGCGAGGAGCGAGCTGCGCTCGCTACCCAGCCCCAAGCCCCTCCCTTGCAGGGAGGGGAGTCAGTTAGTCCGCCCGGCGGACGTAGGTCTGCTCGTACACGTCGACGACGATGCGCGTGCCGCTCGCGATATGCGGCGGGACCATGATGCGCACGCCGTTGTCGAGGATCGCGGGCTTGTAGCTCGACGAGGCGGTCTGCCCCTTCACCACGGCGTCGGCCTCGACGATCGTCGCTTCGATCGTGTCGGGCAGCTGCACGCTGATCGCCTCATCCTCGTAAAGCTCCATCACCACGTCCATGCCGTCCTGCAGGAACGCGGCAGCGTCGCCGAGCAGGTCGCGCGGCAGCGTGGTCTGCTCATAGGTGTCCTTGTCCATGAAGACGAGCGTGTCGCCCTCCGGATAGAGGAACTGGAAGTCCTTGGTGTCGAGACGCACGCGCTCGACCGTCTCGGCCGAGCGGAAGCGGACGTTGGTCTTGCGGCCGTCGCGCAGGTTCTTCATCTCGACCTGCATATAGGCGCCGCCCTTGCCCGGCTGGGTGTGCTGGATCTTCACCGCGCGCCAGATGCCGCCTTCATATTCGATGATGTTGCCGGGACGGATGTCCACGCCGCTGATCTTCATGGGGATCGCCCTATAGTGCTGAGAAAGACAGGTGGCGCGCCTTAGCCGCCCGGACGCGCTCCCGCAAGCAGCGGATAGGGATCGACCGGAGTCCCCTGCCACCAGCCCTCGCCCGGCGCCATCCGCGCGACCGCGAAATGGAGGTGGTAGTTGCCCGCGCCGGCATTGCCGGTGTCGCCGACATAGGCGAGCGTCTCGCCCGCGCGGACCTGCCGCCCCTCGGCCACGCGGGGCGCATAGCCGCTGAGATGGGCGTAATAGAGCATCCAGCGCCCGCCCGCAGCGCGCTGGTAGAGCGTCACGCCGCCGCCGCCCTTCGAGAAATAGAGCTTCTCCACGGTGCCGTCGACCGCGGCGAGCACCGGGGTGCCGGCGGGCGCCATGATGTCGAGCCCCTGGTGACCGCGCGTCCCGCCGCCGCGTGCCTCACCCCAGTTGCTGTGCAGCGCTGCGGCGTCGATGCCCTGCACCGGTACGATGAAGGCCGGCGCCGGCCCCGCTTCCACGACGGAGGGCGGCTCGACAGGCCAGGCCTCGGGCTGCGGCTCGATGACGCGGATCGTCGCGGCGAGGAACACGATCACCCCGGCAGCACAGGCCCCCACGGTCCAGCCGACGATCCGCAGCGCGCTCATTCCTGGAACACCGCCGGAGTCCCTGGCTCGACCATCAGCGCGAGCCGCGCGGCATCCCAGTTGGTCAGCCGGATGCAGCCATGGCTCTCGCTGCGGCCGATCAGATGCGGCTCGGGCGTGCCGTGGATGCCGTAATGCTCCTTGCTGAGATCGATCCACACGACGCCGACCGGGCTGTTGGGGCCCGGTGGCAGCAACGCTTCGGGTTTCTTGTCGGAAACATCCCAGAACAGCTTGGGATTGTAGTGGAAGTCCGGATTGGTTGCGACGCCGCGCACCTTCCAGCTGCCGATCGGCAACGGGTCCTTGGCACTGCCCGTGGTGACGTTGAACTGCGCCGCGAGCTTGCCGTCCTTGCCGAACACGCGGAGCACCTTGTCCGACTTGTCGACGACGATGCGCGCCGCCTTGGGCTGGACCGCGTCGACGTTAAGGTCGTTGAGCGTCTTGCGCCATTCGGGCTTCAAGTCCGCCGGATAGTCGCGCGACGCGGGGTTCACCCCGGGGAACTGCACCGGCACGCCGGGCGCGAGGCGGGTGTCGGGGCTGTTGAGCTCGATCAGCACCTCGGGCGAGGTGTGGAACATCTCCGCCAGCTTCTCGAGCGCCGAGCGATAGCCCATCGTCTTGAGCCTGGCCTGCGCCTGCGGATCCTTGGGGAACGGCCGGACATAGGGGCCGGACAACATCTCCGGCGACAAGCGGACGAAGCGGGTCGGCCGGATCGCGCGGTGCTGGTGCAGCGCCTGGAGCGTGCGCTGGTCGATCTTGCCGGTCACCGGCAATTGCCGCGAGATCTGGAAGCCCCTCAGCGCGGCGGTGAGCGACTGCCCCTCGCGGCCATCGAGGACGCCGGGCGGGAATCCGAGATGATCGAGGATCACCTGAACATGCAGGATATCCTGGCTCAGCGCCGGCCGCTGCGCGGTGGCCTTTTTGGGCGGATTCGCCTGTTGTCCCAGCGCCGCCGTCCCGGCCAGCGCCGCGACCCCGACAATCCCCGCGATCACGCTCCGCACGCCTACTCTCCACATTGTTTCAGGGAGATAACGAGGAAGCGCGCGCGGGGTTTCCCGTCAATAGCGCCGGCGCAGCCGCTCGACCGTCTCGGCCGGCTTGGGCTTGCGGTGGACCTTCCCGCCCTCCTCCTCGATCCGGCATTCCTCCTCCAGCGCGCTGCGGATCTCCTCGATCTCGCTGTCGCTCATATGCTCGATGCCGACAAACTGGCCGCGCGCCTTGTCGACCGCGCGGATCAGCTCGTCGAGCTTCGCCTGCATGGCCGCGGCGTCGCGGTTCTGCGAGTTCTGGATCAGGAACACCATCAGGAAGGTGACGATCGTCGTCGAGGTATTCACGATCAGCTGCCAGGTGTCCGAATAGTCGAACATCGGCCCGGTGAGAGCCCAGCCGAGGATCAGCAGCACGGCGATGATGAAAGCGAGTGGCTGGCCCGCGAGCGCGGCGATACGGCCTGCGACGACGGTGAAGATATGGTCGAGCAAGGGCGCCTCCTGCCGTTACGCCCCTGCAAGGACGCTCTGGAACCGCTGAACGGCCTCGGCTTCGTCAGAGTTCCACACCGCAGCGGAGACGGCGAGGAAATCGGCACCGGCGGCGATCAAGGGCGCGGCATTGTCCGGCGTGATCCCGCCGATCGCGACGCACGGCAGCTCGAACAACGTCGTCCACCATGACAGGATCGCCGGGTCGGGCCGGTGCCGGGTTTCCTTGGTCAAGGTCGGATAGAAGGCTCCGAATGCGACATAGTCGGCGCCCGCTTCGCCCGCTTCCATCGCGAGATGGCGGCTGTCGTGGCAGGTCACGCCGATCTGCGCCGACGGGCCGAGGATCGCGCGCGCCTCGCGCGGGTCGCCGTCGCCCTGCCCCAGATGCACGCCGTCGGCGCCGAGCCGCTTGGCGAGGCTCACGCTGTCGTTGACGATGAACGCCACCTCGCGATCGGTGCAGATGCGCTGGAGCGGCTCGGCGAGGCGCGCCGCCTCATGCTGGTCGACCTCCTTCACCCGGAACTGGAATGCCGCGACCGGCCCTGCATCGAGCGCGCGGGCGAGCCGGTCGGCGAACCCGCCGGTCACGTCGAGCGGCGAGATCAGGTAGAGCTGGCACGGCGGGCGCCGGTCGTCGCGCACGAACTGCGCGGCGAATTCGGGGCCGAGCGGCGGGAGATCCTCTTCATCCATCGCGACGCCCTATCCTCAGTAGCCCGCCTTGTCGAACACATGCCCCTCGGGATCGAGATCGCGCAGGTCGCGCCCGCGCGTCTCCTTGCCGTAGCGCCACACCAGCAGCAGCGAGACCGAGGTGGGCAGCGCGATCAGCCAGGCCGAGGTGCCGAGCGCGGGGATCATCGCGGCGATGCTGAGCAGCTGGGCGAACACGCCGCCGAGCTTGCTGCACGCCGCGATCCAGCCGGTCGCGCGGCCGCGGATGCGCAAGGGAAAGCTCTCGGCGGCATAGGGCAGCAGCATCGCAATGATGCCGTTGCTGCCGACGATCAGCAGCGCCACCGGCAGCACCGGACTGCCCCCGCCCGACCCGGCGAGCCACAGCACCCCGCCGAGTCCCGCCAGCGTCACCGCGATCGCCACGATCAGCGAATATTTGGTGCTCCAGGCATGATAGATCCACGCGACGAGGAACACCGTGGGCAGTGCGATCAGCGCCGAGGCGGCAAGCAGGCCGCTGGAGAGCTCCATCGAATAGCCGCGCGCGACCAATTCGACCGGAAGCCACAGCAGCAGCCCGAAATTAACCAGCCCCCAGCAGATCGCGGCGAGGCTCAATGCGACGAGCTTGCCGAGGAAGGCGCGGCCAGTCAGCGGCGCGGCGGTCCCGCGCGCGACGGTCGGCACCGCGGTAGGCGCGACCTTCTGCACCGCCGACCCGAACTTCGCCATCACCCGCTGCGCTTCCTCGGTGCGGCCGCGCGCCATCAGGAACTTGGCGGATTCGGGGATCAGGCCGCCGAGCAGCACGAGCAGCAGGCCGCTCGGCAGATTGGCGAGCCACAGGATGCGCCAGCTGAACACCGGCTCGAGCCAGGTGGCGATCAGGCTCGCCGCGGCATAGCCGCCGACCGCGCCGAGCCCCCCGACCAGCACCAGGCTCCACCCGCGATGGCGGCTCGGCATCATCTCGGCGAGCAGCGCGTAGGTCACCGGGAGCATGCCTCCCGCCGCGGCGCCCATCAGGAAGCACATGCCGATATTCCAGGCGAGCGACGGCATCGCCCCGCAGATCGAGGTGCCTACGAACATCACCGCCGAGAGCAGGATCGACGCCTTGCGCCCGTAGAGGTCGGCGACCCAGCCCCACAGGAACGAACCCGCCACCGTGCCGCACAATGCGAAGAACGGCACCAGCGAGACGGTCGCGCGCGGCACGCCATATTCACGGATCATGCCGGGGATGGTGAAGCCGAGGCTGGCCGGCTTCATGATGTCGATCACCAGCGCCACCACCAGCACCAGCATCAGCCGCCAATGCGCCCATGACAGCGGCGCATCCTCGGGCGCGGCGACCACCAGCCCCTCCGACGCGGCGCGCTGCGCGGCGAGGTCGCGCGGGAGCAGGCCATAGGCCGCGACGCCGATCCCCGCGACGATCATCCACATCCCCGCGATCATGCCGCTGTCCATCGGCATCCCGGCCATGTGGAAGCCCATCGATCGGCCCATCCAGAACATCGGCAGGTGCAGCACGACTCCGATGGTCACCGCGATCACCCCCATCGCGAACGCCCAGAGCCGCCGGTCCGAAAGCGCGATCCCTGCCATGTATCCCCTCATTTGTTTCGGCAGAGCATTCATGCGCGTGTCATCCGCCGCTGGCTAGACCCGCGCTCATGCAAAAGGCTCTTCCCCTCGTCGCCATCGCCCTGTCCGGCTGCGCCGCTACTGCGGCGAGTCCGCCCGAGGGCCCCGCGCGGCTCGGACAGACCGTCTATGTCGACGGTCCGCGCGCCACGCCGCTCAAGGTGATCGAGGACAGCCGCTGCCCGATGAACGCTCGCTGCATCTGGGCGGGCCGCGTCGTGCTGCGCACCACGGTACGCGGCGGTGCGTGGAAGCGCACGCTCGACCTCACCTTGGGCGAACCCGTGCAGGTCGCCGACGGCAAGCTCACGCTCACCTCGGTAACGCCCGACCGCCGCACCGACCGGCAGATCGCGCCGCGCGACTATCGCTTCACCTTCGTCTTTCAGGGCGGACTATAGAAGGCAGCGCTTCGCGCCGGCGCGCGTTTAGCGTGCATGTCGCGCCCGCCCATCCGCATCGGCTGCTCCGGCTGGAACTACCGCCACTGGCGCGGGACCTTCTACCCGGAGAAGCTGGCCGTGAAGCGCTGGTTCGGCTTCTATGCCGGGCAATTCGACACGGTCGAGATCAACAACAGCTTCTACCGCCTGCCCAAGGCCGAGACCTTCGCGGCCTGGCGCGATCAGGCGCCGCCGGGCTTCTGCTATGCGGTCAAGGCCAACCGCTACATCACCCAGGCGAAGAAGCTCAACGATTGCGCGGAACCGCTCGAGCGGATGATCACGCCGGTCCAGCATCTCGCGCCCGCGCTGGGACCGATCCTCTACCAGCTTCCGCCCAGCCTCGGCCTCAATCTCGAGCGGCTCGAGCAATTCCTGGCGCTGCTGCCCGCCGACTTCACCCACGCCTTCGAGTTCCGCCACAAGAGCTGGTATGTCGACGCCACCGCCGAGCTGCTCGACCGCTTCGGCGCCGGCTTCGTGATACACGATTTTCTCGGCCTGCCGTCGCCGCATTGGGTGACCGGCAAGCTCGCCTATCTGCGCTTCCACGGCGCGAGCGGCAAATATTGGGGACGCTATGCCGAAGCGGCCCTGCTTGACTGGGCGGCGTGGATGGCCAGGCAGGACCGCCCGGTCTGGGCCTATTTCAACAACGACACCGACGCCGCGGCGATTCACGACGCGCTCACGCTGAAAGCGATGGTGCGGCAAGCGGCGCGCTGACGCCGCCCGCCCCGGAGATCAGGCGGCAGTCTTCACCGTCGACGCCCCGTGGATCTCGTCGATCGCGCCGCCGAGCGACGCATCGAACTCGCCATCGCTCATGCCGTGGCGCAGGTCCTCGAGCAGCGCGCGGCTGAAGCTCGCGATCATGCCGCGGTTCTTGGCGAGCTCGGCGCACGCCTCGGGGCGCTTGAACCCGCCCGAGAGCGCGACGACGCGCAGCACCTTGGGGTGGTCGACCAGCGCATCGAACAATCCGGCCTGCGCCGGGATCGACAGCTTGAGCATCACCTGCTGCCCCTCGGGCAGCGCGTCGAGCGCCTTCAGGATCTCGTCGCGCAGGATCGCATCGGCCTGCGCGCGCTCGGGCGACTTGATGTTCACCTCGGGCTCGATAATCGGCATCATGCCGTGCGCGAGCACCTGCTTGCCGACCTCGAACTGCTGCGCGACGATCGCGGCGATGCCCTCGGCATTGGCGAGGTTGATCACCGAGCGCTCCTTGGTGCCGAATACGCCGAGCCCCTTGGCCCGGACGAGCAGCGCGTCGAGCTCGGGCATCGGCTTCATCAGCTGGACGCCGTTTTCCTCGGCCTCGAGCCCCTTGTCGATCTTGATGAAGGGCACCACGCCGCGCTCGATCAGCGCCTGCGGGGTCGGCTTGCCGTCGACCTCGCCGTCCATCGTGCGCTCGAACAGGATCGCGCCGATCACCTTGTCGCCGGTGAAGGCGGGCGAGGTGATGATGCGGCTGCGCATCGCATGGATCAGGCCGAACATCTCCTCGTCGCCCGACCAGGCGTCATCCTCGATGCCATAGCCCTTGAGCGCCTTGGGCGTCGAACCGCCGCTCTGGTCGAGCGCGGCGATGAAGCCGTTCCCCTGCGCGATCTTGGCGGTCATCTCGGCGGTGTTCATGCGGTCCGTCCTCTGCTCTCGGCCCGATGGGCTTGTTCCTCGTCGCGACCTCGTTGAGTCGCCGGTGGCTGCCCGGGCCTATTGCAGCGCGGCAAGCGAGTGAAAAGCCTGACAACGCTGGTCAGGCGCGAAACGAAGAAGGGCGGCCCAGCGGACCGCCCTCCCCCCGTCGCTCAATCGCGCGGCTTGAGGCTCACCAGCTGGTCGAGCACCGCACCGAGGCCCTGCTGGCCCGTGTGGACGTCGACCCGGCCGATCTTCTCGGTGACCCGCTCGATCGCCTCCAGCTCCTTCAAACGAAGCAATGTCGGGTTGTCCTCCATCAACTTCGCCGTGTTGAGCAGGCTGCGCGTCGCCGCGGTCTCCTCGCGCCGGCGGATCAGGTTGGCCTGCGCCACCTTCTCCGCCTCCACGACCTTGTTGATCAGCTCGCGCATCTCGCCCGGCAGGATCACGTCCTTGACACCGAGTTCGGTGACGCGAACGCCGATGTCGCCAAGCTCGCGCCGGACATGCTCGACAATCTGCGTATCGACCGACACGCGATCGTTGAGCAGTTCGTCCAGCGTCCGCCCGCCCACGGCCTCGCGGACCGCGAACTGGACGAGCTTGTAGACGTGCGCCTGGTAGTCCGGCGTAGCGAGCGCCGCGGTCCGCACATCGGTCACCTGCACGAAGCTGGTGAGCGTGATGCGCACCGAGACACGGTCGCGCGTCAGGATCTCCTGCGCGGTCACCTCGAGCGGCACCGGGCGCGTGTCGAGCGTCTTGGCGGTGACCTTGCGGCCGACCTGCCAATAGCCGTAGCGCCCCGGCCCCAGCGTCTCGACGAGTTCGCCGTCGAAGAACACCAGCCCCGCCTCCGCCTCGCTCACCGCGACGGTGGCGATCGGCGACGGCACGCTCGGCCCGATCACCGTCGCGCGCTCGAACGCGACAAGCTCGCGCTTGTCGAGCCGCGGGCGCGCCTCGGTGTCGAACCGCTCGACCGCGACATCCTCGAACAGCTTCCAGACATGGGCGACCTGGCCCGGACGCACGAGCCACGCCGCGCGTCCGTCGACCCGGATCACCGCGATCTCGCCCTCGCCGGTGCGGACGGTCTCGAAATTCGCGGCCGCCAGCGCCGGGTGGCGCTTCTCGATGATCTCCGCCCAGTCGGAGGTGAACAGGCCACGGGCCGTGTGCAGCTCGACTCGCTTGCGGTTGCCCCAGCTCCAGACGCGATGGCGTCCCGGCTGGAAGATGGTGATCAGGCGGCCATCCTGGATGAGGAGGCCGCGCTGGTTCTCGCCAACGATGAAAGTCTTCAACATCGACGCCTCCTCTCGTTCGATCGTTACGGCCCCATGCCGCAGCGGGACGCGCGCCCTAGGCCGGCAAAGTCACCGTTGCAACCATTATTTTGCTGCACTGCAACATATAAAGACATCTGCAAGTCTTTGAGTCGCGCGCATGAAATCGCCATGAGTGATTTGCTTGAAAACGAAGGAAAGAGGTTGGCCGGGGGACATTCCCGCGGGGCGCGGCGGGCCAGCGATTGAGGCAACGTTTCGTGCGATCTTGCCGATCCCGCGGACGAGCAGGCCGAAGTCCGCTCCCGGTAGAACCGGCGCCGTCGCACGGCGCGTTGCCGGTATCCTCGCCGGCACGAGGCCGGGAACCGGGTGGTTCGAGGCGCCGAAGCGCCCGTCGCCGTGGACATCCCTCCGGCCTCCCGTTGAGAAGTGCCGTGTGAAGGCACTGGCGTGACAGGCCAGTTTTGGTGCGGGAGTCGAACCCGCGACACCTAGATTAACAGTCTAGTGCTCTACCCGCTGAGCTAACCAGTGGAGACGGAATCGAACCGTCGAGCTTGGACCTTAACCAAGTGGCACCATCGCCATCCGCCAGCCATGGAACACGGGATCGGCACACCGACCGCGCCCGGGAGGTCTCGCGAGCCCCGCCGAAATGGCAAACGGACGGCGCCCCTAGGCGATCGTTTCGCGGGTGTCCAGCGCCCAATTCAGCGCGACAGCGCCGCGACCCCGGGCAGTTCCTTGCCTTCCATCCATTCGAGGAACGCGCCGCCCGCGGTCGAGACGAAGCTCATGTCGTCCGCCACGCCGGCTTGGTTGAGCGCCGCGACGGTGTCGCCGCCGCCGGCGACCGAGACGAGCGACCCTTCCTTGGTCAGCGCCGCTACGGTGTGCGCGAGCGCCATCGTCGCGGTGTCGAACGGCTTGGTCTCGAACGCGCCGAGCGGGCCGTTCCAGACGAGCGTGCGGCAATTCTTGAGCACGTCCGCCAGTGCCTCGCTCGCCGCCGGGCCGATATCGAGGATCATCTCGTCGGCGGCGACCTCATGCACGTTGCAGGTGCGCAGGCTGGGCGGGTTGGCGGCGAACTCCTTAGCGACGACCACGTCATAGGGCAGATGGATCGTGCAATTGGCCTTCTCGGCCGCGTCGAAGATTTCCTCCGCCGTGCCGGTAAGGTCGTGCTCGGCGAGCGACTTGCCGACATCGACCCCCCGCGCGGCGAGGAACGTGTTGGCCATGCCGCCGCCGATGATCAGGTGATCGACCCGGCCGACCAGGTGCTTGAGCACGTCGAGCTTGGTCGAGACCTTGGCCCCGCCTACCACCGCCGCAACGGGATGCTCAGGGCTCCCCAGCGCCTTGTCGAGCGCGTCGAGCTCGGCCTCCATCTGGCGGCCGGCGAACGCGGGGAGGACGCCCGCCAGCCCAGCGGTCGAGGCGTGGGCGCGGTGCGCGGCGGAGAAGGCATCGTTGACGTAAAGGTCGCCGAGCGAAGCGAAACGCTCCACCGTCTTCGGATCGTTCTTTTCCTCGCCACCGAAGAAGCGGGTGTTCTCCAGAACCGCGACGTCGCCGGGCTGGAGCGTCGCCACCGCCTCGGCATCGCCTTCCCAGTCGATGTAACGTACCGGGCGGCCCAGCACCTGGCTGAACGGCCGGGCGAGCAGCGCGGTCGAGTGCTCCGGGCTCGGCACCTTGGGCCGGCCGAAATGCGCGAGGACCAGGACGATCGCGCCCTTGTCGGCGAGCTCGCTCACCGTCGGCACCGCGGCGCGGAACCGCGTGTCGTCGGTGACGTGACCGTCGGCCATCGGCACGTTCAGATCCTCGCGGACCAGCACGCGCTTGCCGGTGACGTCGCCCATGTCGTCGAGGGTCTTGAAGGCTCGCTCGGTCATTCTTCGATCCTGATCTCGTCGCCCACCGCGATCTCCCCGGGAGCGATCACCATCGTACATATGCCGCCGCGCCAGTCGGGCGTCAGCGCCGCGCGAAGTCCTTCCGCCAGGGCCTCCATCCGCTCGCACGGCTCGGTCTCGACCGTCACTTCGAGCACCACGTCACCGATGCGCAGCCTTTTGCCCGCGACCTGCGGCAGGTCGAGTCCCTCGACCAGCAAATTGGCGCGGCGCTGTTCCCAGGGGATCGAATGCCCCACCTGGTCCATCGCCGCGGCCCAGTCGCCCGCCTCGATCAGCGAGACCTGGCGCTTGTAGGGCTTGCCCTTCATCGCGCCGCGGAAGTCGCCGGCAATGCCGCCCTCCAGCGTCACCCGGGCGTGGTCGATGGTCTCCATCGGCGCCTTGGGGAACGCGTGGCGGGCGATGCCGGCGATCCGGCCCATGGTTAGCCCAGCTTCGCCATCGCGGCGGCGGTGTCGACCATGCGGTTGGAGAAGCCCCACTCATTGTCGTACCAGCTGACGACGCGCACCAGCTTGCCGTCGATCACCGCGGTCTCGAGGCTGTCGACGGTCGACGAGGCCGGCGTGTGGACGATGTCGATCGACACAAGCGGCTCCTCCGAATAGTCGAGCACGCCCGCGAGCGGCCCGCTCTCCGACGCGGCCTTGAGGATCGCGTTGACCTCGTCCTTGGTGGTGTCGCGCTTCGGCGTGAAGGTCAGGTCGATCAGCGAGCCGTCCGGCACGGGCACGCGGACCGACGATCCGTCGAGCTTGCCCTTGAGCTCGGGCAGCACCTCACCTACCGCGCGCGCGGCGCCGGTGGTGGTCGGGATCATGCTCATCGCGGCGGCGCGGGCGCGCCGCAGGTCCGAGTGGATCTGGTCGAGGATCTTCTGGTCATTGGTATAGGCGTGGATCGTGGTCATCAGGCCACGCTCGATGCCGATCGTGTCGTTGAGCACCTTGGCCACCGGCGCGAGGCAGTTGGTGGTGCACGACGCATTGGAGACGATCGTGTGGCCGGCCTCGAGCTTGTCATGGTTGACACCATAGACGACGGTCAGGTCGACCCCCTTGCCCGGGGCCGAGATCAGCACCTTCTTGGCGCCGGCGTCGAGATGCTTCTGGCAGCTCTCGCGGTCGGTGAAGAAGCCGGTGCACTCGAGCACCAGCTCGACGCCATTGGCGGCGTGCGGCAGGTTGGCGGGGTCGCGCTCCTTGGTCACCTTGATGCGCTTGCCGTCGACGACGATGTCGTCGCCCTCGGCGGTGACCGTGCCGGGATACTTCCCATGGACGCTGTCGCGGCTGAACAGCCACGCGTTCGACTTGGCGTCGGCGAGATCATTGATCGTCACCAGCTCGAGCCCGCTGTCGGGCCGCTCGAGGATGGCGCGCGCCACCAGCCGGCCGATGCGTCCGAACCCGTTGATCGCAACCTTCGTCATCAAAATCCTCCTAGGCCTTCAGTCGTTCGATAATCTGGGGAGCGATCGTCGCGGCGGTAAGCCCGAAATGCTCGTAAAGCTTGGGTCCGGGCCCCGAGGCGCCGAACCGGTCGATGCCGAAGCGTAGCCCGTGGATGCCGGTATAGCGCTCCCAGCCGATTGTCGTGCCGGCCTCGATCGAGACGCGCAGCACGTCACGCGGCAGGATGTCATCGTGATACGCCGCATCCTGCGCGTCGAAGCGCGACCAGCAGGGCAGCGAGACGACATCGGCGCCGATCCCCTGCGCTTCGAGCTCGGCGCGCACCGCGACCGCGATCTCGACCTCCGAACCGGTGGCGATCAGCACGACCTTGCGCTCGGCTTCGGCGGCCTGGAGACGATAGCCGCCCTTGGCCGCGCCGCCCTTGCTCAGCTGCGGCAGGTTCTGGCGCGACAGCGCGAGCAGCGACGGCCCATCCTTGCGCGCCACCGCCTCGCCCCACGCCTCGGCGGTCTCGACCACGTCGCACGGGCGCCACAGCTCGAGGTTCGGGATCAGGCGCAGCGACATGACATGCTCGACCGGCTGGTGAGTCGGGCCATCCTCGCCAAGGCCGATCGAATCATGCGTCATGACATAGACGACCCGGGCGTTCTGCAGCGCCGAGAGGCGGATCGCCGGACGGGCATAGTCGGAGAAGACGAGAAAGGTGCCACCATAGGGCAGCACGCCGCCGTGCAGCGCCATGCCGTTCATCGCCGCGGCCATGCCGAACTCGCGGATGCCGTAGCGGACATAGCGGCCCGCCGGGTTCTCGGCGGTGAAGTCCTGCATCCCCTTGGTCAGCGTGTTGTTCGACGGGGTGAGGTCGGCCGAGCCGCCGATCGTCTCGGGCAGCGCGGCATTAATCACCTCGAGCGCCATCTGGCTGGCGCTGCGCGTCGCGACCTTCCTGGGCTCGGCGAGCAGGCTCTCGATATAGGCGTCGAGCGCGAAGCCATTCGGCAGGTCACCCGCCATGCGGCGCGTGAATTCTGCACTATCCGAATGACTTGCGAGGCGATTATTCCACGCGGCATGAGGTTCCGCGCCGCGCTTGCCCGCTTCGAGCCACGCCGCGCGGATATCCGCGGGCACTTCGAACGCCGGGTAGTTCCAGCCGAGCTCAACGCGCGCCGCGGCGACCTCGTCGGCACCCAGCGCCGCGCCATGAGTCGCCGACGTGCCCTGCTTGTTGGGTGCGCCTTTGCCGATGATCGTCTTGCAGCGCACGAGCGAAGGACGCGGGTCGGCGAGCGCGGCGTCGAATGCCGCCTTGATGCTCGCCGGGTCATGCCCGTCGCACGCCACGGTGTGCCAGCCGGTCGCTTCGTAGCGCGCCGGAATGTCCTCGCTCGACGACAGCCCGACCTTGCCGTCGATCGTGATGTTGTTGTCGTCCCACAGCACGATCAGCCGCCCGAGCTGAAGGTGCCCGGCGAGCCCGATCGCCTCGTGGTTGACTCCCTCCATCAGGCAGCCGTCGCCCGCCAGAACCCAGGTGCGGTGGTCGACCAGATCGTCGCCGAACGTCGCGTTGAGATGGCGCTCGGCGATCGCCATGCCGACCCCCATTGCGAGGCCCTGGCCGAGCGGGCCGGTAGTGCACTCGACGCCCGGCAGCTCGAAATTCTCGGGGTGCCCGGCGCAGGGCGAGCCGACCTGGCGGAAGCTGGCGATGTCCTCGATCGTCGGGCGCGCATAGCCGGCGAGGTGGAGCAGCGAATAGATCAGCATCGAGCCATGGCCGGCCGACAGCACGAAGCGGTCGCGATCGGCCCATTTGGGATCGGCCGGATCGTATTTCAGATAATCGCTGAACAGCACCGTGGCGACATCGGCCATGCCCATCGGCATGCCGGGGTGGCCCGAATTGGCGGCCTCGACCGCATCCATGGAGAGCGCGCGAATGGCGTTGGCGCGGTCAACGAACGAAACGGTCACGGCATGTCCCCTGATGCCGGGCCCGCATCCCGCCTGACCCGGCGAATCGAATGTGGCGTGCCAATGCGGCGGGCAGGCGCGCGCGTCAACACCGGGGGGTTGCGGGGGAGATAAAGCGTGCCTATCCACGCCGGATGGCGGAGGCGGCATCCCCTGCGCTCGACCGGATCGAGCGCGCGATCGCGCGGATCGAGGCGGCGGCGCGCAAGCGCGCGTTCGAGGCTGACCGGCTGGAGCACCGCCACGCGATGCTGCGCGAGAAGGTCGAGGACGCGATCGAGGCGCTCGATGCGCTGATCGAGAAGCAGGCGGCCGAATAATGGGACAGGTCACGCTCACCGTCGCCGGCCGCAGCCACACCATCGCCTGCCGCGACGGCGAGGAGATTCATCTCCAGCGCCTCGAAGGCATCCTCAACCAGCATGCCGAGACCGCGCTCGCCGCGTCGGGCGGCCTGTCGGGCGAGCGCACGATGCTGTTCCTCGCGCTGATCCTCGCCGACCTGCTCGACGAGGCGGAGCGCAATCCGCCGGGGGGCGTCTCGCCGGTGCTGCTCGACAATCTCGCCGATCGTCTGGAAGCCGTCGCTGCGGCCCTTGAGGATCGCGGTGAAAATTCCTAAATAGGCCCGTGGCGGGCACTGCCCGGTACGAGCTATCGATCATCCCTGAGGCTATTCATCATCCACGGGGGCTGTCCCTGCGCAGATCCAGGTCTGACGTACATGGTCCCCACCTGACGTTTTGGGCGTCAGTGGATATCTCAGCAACCGGCCCATGGTGGTCCCGCCACACCCCCTTCTGAAGCATTCGGAAAAATCGCGATGGATGATAAACGCACCCTTCGCGCCCGGATGCGCGCGCTGCGCGACGAGTTCGCGATGACGATCGGCGGCGTGATCGAGCCGCCCCCGGCCCTGCTCGCGCGCTTCGCGCCGGGCGTCACCGTATCGAGCTATGTTCCGGTCGGCAGCGAGGCCGATCCCACGGCGATCGCCTTCGCCGCGAGCGAGCGCGGCTGCACCATCGTTCTCCCGCATGTCACGAGCCGCGAGTCGCCCGTGCGCTTCTTCCACTGGAGCCCGGAGCAACCGCTGGTCGACGGCCCGCTCGGCCTGCGCCAGCCCGCGGACGACGGGCCCGAGGCCGAGCCCGACATCGTGCTCACCCCTCTCCTCGCCTTCGACCGCGCGATGAACCGGCTCGGGCAGGGCGCGGGCCACTACGACCGCGTGTTCGAGCGCCTCCCCGGCGCATGGCGCATAGGCATCGCCTGGTCGGTGCAGCAGGTCGAGAGTCTCATCATCGATCCATGGGACATGCCGCTCCATGGCGTCGTGACCGAGGCCGCGTCCTGGGGCGAGGCGGCGGCATGACTCCGGCTCCTTCGTGGCGCAAGCCGGTGGGCGCCTTCGCGATCATCGCGCTGATCCTGGTATGGTGCGTCGGCGTGGCGAGCCTTTCCGCCACGGTCGGCCAATGGCCGGTGCTCGTCCAGTTGGTCTTCTACGTCTTCACCGGAATCGTCTGGATCCTGCCCTTGAAGCCGCTGCTCCGCTGGATGGAGACCGGCCGCTGGCGCCTGCCCAAGGCGGACTAGATGTAAGGGAAGCCGTAATAGGTGTAGACCTGCTCGCGATAGGCGCTGTCGTATTTCGGTTCCTCGCCCTCGGCGTCATAGCCCGGCGCGCCCTCGATCTGATCCTTGGTCACGTCGACGACATAGCCGCCCTTGTCGGGCTCATAGGTCAGCGCTCGCCAGGGCAGCGGATAGTGGCGGTTGCCGATCCCGAACAGGCCGCCGAACGAAAGCACGGCATATTCAGCCTGGCCCGAGACCTTGTCGACCATGAAGCGTGCGACCGTGCCGAGCCGATCGCCCGCACGGTTGTACACCGCGGTTCCCTCGACCCGGTCCGACGCGATCATCGGATGCGGGCTGTCGATGGTGGTATCCATTGCGTCTCTCCTTCACCGGAGAAGAACGCACGAACGACCCGGAAGTGTCAGCGGCTAAGGGCCGCGCGCGTTGCCGCATCGGCAGGATAGAAGGCCTCGATCGCCAGTTCCGACAGCGTCACGTCCTGCGGCGTCCCGAACACGGTGGTGGTCGACAGGAACGACAATTCGCCCGCCTCGGAGCGCAGCTTGAGCGGCACCACCGGGCTCGCGCTCACCGCCGGCGGCTGGCGGCGTGGCCCGAGCGAGGGCATCGCCTCGAGCTCGGCGAGCAGCGTCTCGATCGCGGGGTCGCCCGTCGCTTTGGCCTCATGGCGCAGCCGCGAGAGGATATGCGCGCGCCACTCGCCATAGTTGACGATGCGCGGGCCCAGCCCCTCGCGGTGCAGGCTGAGCTTGAGCACGTTGCACGGCCGCGCCAGCAGCCATGGCGCCACGCCGACCAGCAATGGTCCCACGGCATCGTTGTGCGCGACGAGGTTCCATGCCCGGTCGACGACCAGCGCCGGGAACGGCTCGTGCCCCTTGAGGATCAGCAGCATCGCCTCGCGCACGTCGGCCAGCGCCTCGTCCTCCAGCGCATGCTCGGCGAAGTGCGGCGCGTGGCCCGCGCCGAGCAGCAGCCGGTTGCGCTCGCGCAGCGGCAGCTCGAGGCTTTCGGCGAGCAGCAGCACCATGTCGCGCCCCGGCCGCGAGCGCCCGCTCTCGACGAAGCTCAGGTGCCGCTGCGAGATGCCCGCCTCCATCGCGAGGTCGAGCTGGCTGAGCCGCCGCCGCGCGCGCCAGTGGCGGAGCTGTTCGCCAACGGGCTGGATGGTCTGGCTGGCGGCTTGCTGGATGACGTGCTGCATGTGGAAGAATCTACCGTCGCCGTTCACGCCGCACCAGCCTGCACGGTTGCGAAGGATACCAACCCGCCCTAGCAACGCTGGCCATGCGTATCCTTACCCTCGCAGCCCTGCTGCTCGCCTCAGCCGCCCCTGCACCGGTCCTCGCCCAGAAGGTCGCACCGATCCTCACCACGCCCGAAGCGAAGGACGTGTGGACTCGCGCCCGCCCGGCCGAAGCGCGGGTGACTCATGTCGATCTCGACCTCGATGTCGATTTCGCGAGCCAGACCATCGCCGGCACCGCGACGCTCGAGGTGCTCGCGGCGAAAGGCGCCAAGGAGATCGTGCTCGACACGCTCGACCTCGCGATCAGCTCGATCACCGACGAGAAGGGCCGCAAGCTCGCCTACACGCTCGGCGAAAAGGACGAGCAACTCGGCAGCGCGCTCACCATCCAGCTCGGCGGCGCAAAGCAGATCCGCGTCGCCTATGCCTCGACGCCCGGCGCGCGTGCGCTGCAATGGCTGACCCCCGAGCAGACGCTGGGCAAGGCCAAGCCCTTCCTGTTCAGTCAAGGCCAAGCGATCAACAACCGCAGCTGGATCCCCACCCAGGACAGCCCCGGCATCCGCCAGACCTGGCACGCGACGATCCGCGTGCCCGAGGGGCTGGTCGCAGTGATGAGCGCGCGTGCCGATACCCCCGAAGGCGAGCCTGTCGCGGGCGGCAAGCGTGCATTCCGCTTCACCATGGAGAACCCGGTCCCGCCCTATCTCGTCGCGCTCGCCGTCGGCGACCTCAAGTTCAAGCCGATCGGCCCGCGCTCGGGGGTATGGTCGGAGCCGGGCATGCTCGACGCCGCGGTCGCCGAGTTCGGCGATGTCGAGAAGATGATCGACGCCGCGCAGGCGCTCTACGGTCCCTATCGCTGGGGCCGCTACGACATGCTCGTGCTGCCGCCGTCCTTCCCGTTCGGCGGGATGGAGAATCCGAATCTCACCTTCCTGACCCCCACCATCCTCACCGGCGATCGCTCGAACACCGACGTCGTCGCGCACGAGCTGGCGCATAGCTGGTCGGGCAACCTCGTCACCAACGCGACCTGGGCGGACGGCTGGCTCAACGAGGGCTTCACCACCTATTTCGAGAACCGCATCATGGAGGCGCTCTACGGCAAGGAGCGCGCGGCGATCTATGCCGACCTCGACTATGCCGGGATGGTGCGCGACGTGAAGAACGCCGGCGGCGACGCCGCGCCTTCCACCCGCCTCCACGGCGAGCCGGGCGACAGCGCGGGGCAGCTCGACTATCTCAAGGGCTCGACCTTCCTGCGCACGATCGAGCAGGCCGTTGGCCGCAACCGCTGGGATCCGTATCTGCGCGGCTATTTCGATCGGCACGCCTTCCAGCCACAGACCAGCGCCGGCTTCCTCGCCGACCTGCGCCAGCACCTGATCAAGGGCGACCAGGCGCTGGAGACCAAGCTCCAGCTCGATCGCTGGGTCTATCAGCCGGGCATCCCGGACAACGCAGTGCACGTGACCTCGGCAACGCTGGCGCAAGTCGACGCGATGCTCGCCGCGTTCAACGCAGGCGGCCCGGCCTCGGCGATCAAGACCGACGGCTGGCAGACCCAGCAGTGGAAGCGGCTGCTCGACAACCTCCCGCGCCAGCAGAGCGCGGCACGGCTCAAGGAACTCGACGACGCGCTCGGTCTGACCCGCTCGACCAACGCCTATGTCCAGTCCGCGTGGTTCGACCTCGCCATCGCCAACCGCTACGAGCCGGTCGTGCCCGCGCTGGAGGAATATCTCACCCGCGTCGGTCGCAACCTGCTGGTGACGCCGCTCTATCGCGGACTCAAGGCGCAGGGCGAATGGGGCGAGCCGATCGCGCGCCGCATCTTCGCCAAGGCCAGGCCGGGCTATCACCCGGTGACGGTCGGCGCAGTGACCAAGATCCTCGACAGTAACTGATCAAGCGACGGGCATCGCTCGCTCGATCACGGCACGCGCGTCGATCGCCGCGTCGAACGCGCCATAGGCGCTGCCGCGCGGCGCCAGCCGCAGCCGGCAAAACGCCTCCGCCACGGGACTCTCCCAGTCGAGCAGCACCGCCGCCTGCGCCGCGAGCGCAAGCCGCTCGACGAGCAGCCGCGCATTGCCTTCATTCGCCGCCTTGACGTCGATCGCGTCGACCCACGTGTCGTAGAGCGGATCACGCCCCCGCCGCGCCGCAAGGAACGCGTGCAGCGCCTCGACCCCTTCCGGCTCGCGCGCCAGCCCGCGCAACAGGTCGAGCGCGATGACGTTGCCCGATCCTTCCCAGATCGCATTGAGCGGCGACTGGCGGAACAGCCGGGGCATCGGCCCCGCCTCGATGTACCCCGCGCCGCCATGGCACTCCATCGCCTCGTAGACGAGGCCGGGCGCGCGCTTGCACACCCAGTATTTGGCAATCGGCGTGAGCAGCCGGGCGACCGGATCGTCCTCGTCGAACGCCTGCGCCAGCCGCAACCCCAGCGCGGTCGCCGCCTCGCTCTCCACCGCCAGATCGGCGAGCACGGCCGCCATCGCCGGCTGGTCGACCAGCCGCCGCTGGAAGGCCGAGCGGTGCGCGGTATGCCACAGCGCCTGCGCCAGCGCGCCGCGCATCTGCTGCGCCGAGCCGATCACGCAGTCGAGCCGCGTGTGCTGCACCATCTGGATGATCGTCGCGACCCCGCGCCCCTCCTCGCCCAGCCGCTGCGCCGGCGCGCCATGATATTCGATCTCGGACGAGGCATTGGAGCGGTCGCCGAGCTTGTCCTTGAGCCGCATGATGCGGAACCCCGCATTGCGCGTACCGTCGGGCAGCCAGCGCGGCACGAGGAAGCAGGTGAGGCCACCTTCGGCATAAGCGAGCGTCAGGAAGGCGTCGCACATCGGCGCCGAGCAGAACCATTTGTGCCCGGTGAGGGCGTACCATCCCGCTTCTCCGATGGGCTCGGCACGCGTGGTATTGGCCCGGACGTCCGACCCGCCCTGCTTCTCGGTCATCGCCATGCCGATGGTGACCCCGGCCTTTTCCGACGCCGGGCGGAAGGCGGGATCGTAGCGGGCGGCCGTGATCCGCGGCACCCAGTCCTCCGCCACGCCCGGCTCGGCGCGCAGCGCCGGCACCGCGGCATAGGTCATCGTCATCGGGCAGCTCGTCCCCGAATCCGCCTGGCCGGTGAGGAAGAGGATCGCGGCATGCGCGACATGCCCCGCAGGCGCGCCGTCCCACGCCACCGCCGCCAGCCCGCTCTCCAGCCCCAGCCGCATCAGCTGGTGATAGGCGGGGTGGAAGCGCACCTCGTCGATGCGCTGGCCGTAGCGGTCGAAGCTTTCGAGCATGGGCAGGTTGCGATTGGCCTCGACACCCCACTCGATCACCTCGGCCGAGCCGGTCCGCGCGCCCAGTGCCGCCAGCCGCTCGGCATGCCGCCCGCCCCCCGCCCGCGCCACCGCATCCGCGAGCGCGCAGTCGCCGGTGAACAGGTTCACCTCCTCGAACGGCGGCGGCTGGTTGAACACCTCGTGCGTGTCGAGTTCGACGAGCGGGCGGATGCTGGACATGGCTTCGATCCTCCGGGACGTGCCAGCCTATCGCGCCGCCTTCGCCGCCTCCAGTGCCCGCGCACGCTCCCGAGCGGCCCGCTTCGCCCGCCGCTCGGCGACCAGCACCGCGGCACGGTGCGGATCATGGGTCAGGCTGGCGGTCGCGGTGGCGTCGGCCTCGACCAGGAATCCCTCGGGCGCGATGCGCACCTCGCGGATCTCGGCGCGGCCCATCGCACCCTTGAACACGAAGCCTTCGAAGGGCTGCTCCGCCAGCCAGGCGTCCGCCTTGGCAAGCCCGTCGTCATAGTCCTTGGTGAAGTCATAGCGGATCGCCGCCATCATCCGCTGGCGCAGCGCGGTCTGGTTGACCATCTGGACCAGCAGGTTGAACGCCTTGCTGTCGGTGTCGCCCGCGACGACGAGGTCGCGGACGCCGACGACGCGCCTCGGGATGTCGACCACCGGCGCCGCGACGAACCACACCGTGCCCTTGGTGGTCACCGTGCCGGTCCTGAGCGTCATGTCGACGCCCACCGCGACCTGGTTCTGCGGCGTGCCGTAGATGGTGACGCCATGATACTCCGCCTTCGCCTCCAGCCCGCCCCTGAGCTTGGCCGAGGCGAATTGCGGCTTCTGCAATTCCGCAAGCGCGGCGCGTTCGAGCAGCGGGTAGAGCACCAGCACGGGCACATGCACGTTGATCCCGCGGCCGGGCAAATGGCCCATGAGGTTCGGCAGCGGCGTCACGGACGGATCGTCGGGCCGCTCACCCAGAACTGTCTCGGTCCTGGCCTGCGCCGCGAAACCGACGACGAGGTTGCCGCCCTGCACCGAATAGCCCGAGAAGCCGACTCGCTCGGGCGTGAAGCGCGCCCAGATCTGCGGATCGGTCTTGACGCGGACCGAGGTGAAGCCCTTGGCCCAGACACGCTGGACCTTCGACCGCGCCTGCACCTTGTCGAGATGGCGCGGCAGTGAGCGTTCGAGCCCGGCGAGCACCTGGTGCAGCTTGGGATCGACCTTCGAGGCGAAGGTGATCCGCCGCCCGAGAATGTCGATCCCGATCTTGTTGGTCCAGGCATAGTCCGCCGCGACCTTGGCATGCGGGCGCCAGTCCCTGCTCAGGCCGAGCGTCACCCGCGCCGTCACGTTCATCGCCCCGGTCGCGGTTTCGCGCTTGATGATCTTGCCGATATTCTCGGCACGCACCGTGGCGCTCACCGGCATCGCGATGCGCAGGACGTTTCCCGACCCGGTCAGGCGGATGCGCCCGCGCCGCACGCTTCCGACCAGCCGGCAGCTGATGTCGGGCAGCAGCTTGCTCTTGGTCTTGATGCACGCCTGTTGCGGCTCGTCGATGCGGTGCAGCTCGAGCGGCACCTCGGCGTTGATCGCCTTTTCCAGCTCGGCCATCGGGATCGTCACCGGCAGGCGGATGGTCGAGGCCTGCTCCTTGAGCACCAGCGGCTCGGTCAGCCGCGGCGGCGCGGGATTGGACGCCTGGTCGGTGCACGCGGCGAGCGGCGTGAGCGAAACTACGGCAAACCTGGCCAGCCCGCGCTGCATACCCCCTCCTTCGTGCCCGCGGCCTTGATCCTCCTGAAACTTCTATTGGAGGCAAGTTCCGGCGACATGCGCAATCAGTTCGGCGGCGATGGCCGAGGGCAGAAACAACGGCCACAATCCGGCGCCGCCCAAAAGCTTGCCGCGCCAACCTGAAAAGGCGGTAAACGCCACCGCGAATGGCGCGACGCTCAGATAGAGCAGATTCTGGATTCCCGGCTTGCCGTAGAAGCCGATCAGGAAGGTGATGCCGATCTTGAGCACAATGACCGCGAGGATCGCAATCAGCACCCGCGGCATGTCAGCTCCCTCGTACCGCCGTCCAGGCCAGCCACACCCACCCGGCGATCAGCGCGGTTCCGCCGATCGGGGTGACCGCGCCGAGCCAGCGCGGCCCACCCAGCGCCATCGCGTAGAGCGTCATCGCGAAGATCGCGCCGCCCGCGACGAACAGCCAGCCCGGCCCCTTCGCATCCATCTGCGCCGCGACCAAAGCCGCCACCGCATGGATCAGCTGATATTGTGCGCCGGTCCGCAGCCACTCCTGCGCCTCGCCCGATGCGCCGTGCGCGCCGAACGCCCCCGCGCCAACCGCCAGCGCGCCCGACAGCGCCGCGAGGATCGCCAGCCAGTTCACGGTCTGTCGTCGTCCGTAACTTCCTCGGAAGGAAGCGGCTCGGGCTGCTCGCGCCGCGCCGAGAAGCGCAGCTCGGGCCGCTGCGTGATCGCCTCGCGTGCGGCGAGCATGCTCCCTGCCTCCAACTGGAGCCGAAGCCGCTCGCGGTCGCGCTTGCGGTAGAAGTCCTCACTCTTGTCGATCTCGCCCGAATCGACGCCAACGGCTTCCATCGCCAGACGCGCCATCTTGACCGCGGATTCGAGCACCTCACGCACCACCGCGGTCGCGCTCGAATCCTTGAGCTTGAGCAACGCGCGCCGGTCATAGGCGCGCACGAAGATCGAAGCCTTGGGAAACGCGTCGTGCACCGCCTCCACCAGATCGGGACTGACCTGGTCCTGGTCGAGGCAGAACAGGATCAGCTCGGCCTCGGCCGCGCCGGCCTGGCGCAGCAGGTCGAGCCGCGTGCCGTCGCCATAATAGACCTTGGCGCCGAACTGCCCCGCGACGTCGATCATCTCGATATCGGTGTCGATCAGCGTCACCGCGATGCCCTGCGCATTGAGCATCTGCCCCACCGTCTGCCCGAACCGGCCATAGCCGATGATCAGCGCGTTCGATCCGTCCGACACCGGCCCCTCGCGCTCGCCCTGCGGGCCTTCCTCTTCGGAGCGGAAGCGGCGGGTGAGCATCATCAGGAACGGCGTGGTCGCCATCGACAGCGTCACCACCGCGCTGAACACGCTGACCCCCTCGGGTGCGATCAGCAGCGCCTCCTGCGCTTGCGCGAACAGCACGAAGGCGAACTCGCCCCCTTGGCTCAGCAGCAGCCCGAGCCCGAGCGCCTGGCGCCAGCCCATGCGGAAGGCGAGGCCGAGGCCGAAGATCACCACCGCCTTGGTCGCGATCAGCGCCAGCGCCATCGCCACCACGAACAGCGGCCGCTCGGCGATCGCGGTGAGGTCGAGCAGCATGCCGACCGAGAGGAAGAACAGCCCGAGCAGGATCGAGCGGAACGGCTCGATATCCGCCTCCAGCTCGTGGCGGTAGGGGCTGTCGGCGAGCATCACGCCCGCGACGAACGCGCCGAGCGCGGGCGAGAGGCCAAGCGCCTGCATCAGCGCCGCGCTCGCCACCACGGTGAAGAGGCCGGCGAACACGAACAGCTCGCGCTCGCCCCAATTGCCGATCAGCCGGAACAGCGGCCGCAGCACATAGCGGCCCGCCAGCACCAGGCCGGTGATCGCGAGCACCGTGTAGAGCCCGAGCAGCCAGCCCGGCGGCCCGCCGGCATCGGCCGGGTTGCGGCTCATCACCGCGATGATCGTGATCAGCGGGACGATCGACAGGTCCTGGAACAGCAGGATCGAGAAGGCGCGTTCGCCGAAGGGGGTCCTGAGGCGCCCCGCCGACTGCAGCATCGGCAGCACCTGCGCGGTCGAGGACAGCGCCAGCGGCAATCCCAGCGCCAGCGCCGCAGCGGGCGAGAAGCCCGCTCCGAACGCGATCACCGCGCTGATCGCGATGCCGCACAGCACCACTTGGAGCAGGCCGAAGCCGAAGATATCCTGCTTCATCCGCCACAGCCGCGACGGGCTCAGCTCGAGCCCGACGAGGAACAGCAGCAGCGCGATGCCGAACTCGGCAATCACCATCTTCGATTCGGCGTCGCCGACCAGGTCGAGCAGCTGCGGGCCGACCAGCGCGCCCGCGACGAGATAGCCGAGCGTGGCGCCCAGCCCCAGCCGACGGAAGATCAGCACGAACACCAATGCGAAGCCGAGCAGCGGCGCATACTCGGCGACGTAATTATGGGCCCCGCCGTGCTCCATCAGATTGCTCGCGCGGCGGTCTGGGCCCGGGCCGCGGCTTCCGCCACCGCCTCGAACCCGAGCCGGATCGAGGGATGCCGCGCGCTGTGCGGCAGCGCCGGGGCGAAGATCTCGAGTCCCGGCCAGCCGGGCGGCACGTCGCGCTCACCCGCGAGCCACGCGGTCAGCTCGTCACGCACAGCCTCCAGCTCCGCTAACGACCGCCCGACCGCATGCGCGCCCATCAACGCCGCCGAGGCCTGTCCTAGTGCGCAGGCTCGCACCACCATGCCGATCGCTCGCACCCGGCCGTCCGCGTCGAGGTCGACGTCCACCGTCACCCGGCTCCCGCAAACCGGCGAGCGTTTCTCGACGCTCGCCATCGGGTCCGCGAGCCGCTCGTGGAACGGGATCGAGGCCGCGAGCCGCAGGATGTGGTTGTTGTAGAGCGGCGCGTTCATCCGCCCGATGTATCCCGCTCTGCCTCGTTGGCAAGGCCGTCGGTATCGCTGTCGTTGCCGAACACCGGCTCGCCGCGCCGGCGCCGGTCGACGAACTCGGCGATGCTCGCGCTGGTCGCATTGAGCAGCGGATAGGTGCGCGACTGAGTCATCCAGTCGGGCCGCTGCGCCGGGCCGCCGCTCACCGTGTCGACCACCAGCGTCACCAGCAGGAAGCCGAGGCTCACCAGGATCAGGCCCTTGAGCGCGCCGAAGCCGAAGCCGAGCGCGCGATCGACCGGCCCGAGCAGCCCGCTGCGCGTGCGCGACCCGATCGCATTCGCCACCAGCCGCCCGCCGAAGAAGGTGATCCCCGCGATCAGCGCGAAGGCGAGCACCGCAGCGCCCTGCACCGTGCCCACCGCCCCGGCCAGCATCGCGGCCAGCGGCGTATGCAGGAACTTCAGCGCCACCACCACGAACAGCCACGCCATCAGCGACAGCACCTCGGTGACGAAGCCGCGCATCACGCCCAGCACCGCCGCGCCGCCCACGGCGATCAGCACGATGATATCGATCGCGGTCAGTCCCATGCCCGTCTCAAACCCTTTGCCCAGACCGGCTCATACCGTCCGCGCAGGGCTTGTCGAAGCCAAGTTTTGCCCGACCCCGTTTCAATATCGAATTTCGATAATATCGATTGACGATATGGCCAGACAGATATATCGATATTCGATATCTAAGATATTGGAGGTCGATATGACCGAGGTTCGACACCGGGATCCGCTGCTGACGATCACGCAGTTCCTGCTACGCGTCGTCACCGGGCTGATCGCGCTCACCGCCGTGGTCGTGGCGCTCGCCATCGTCGCGCTGATTCTCTTCCCCCATCAGCAGCTCGTCCCCCGCCTCTCCGCGGACAACACGCTGTGGTGGGTGGTCACCGCCGCAATGGTGAGCCTGGTTCTGCTCACGCTCTACCTGTCCTTCACGCTGACCCTCAGCCGGATCGTCGCCACGGTCGGCACTGGCGACCCCTTCCAGCCCGAAAATGCCGACCGGCTCGACCGCATGGCGTGGCTGACGCTCGCCATGCAGGGCTGCCTGCTCGTGCTCGCGCCGATGGTCGGGGTGATCGCGAGCCGGATCGACGGGCTGCGCGGCGATTTCGACGTGTCGCCCGACGGCTTCATCCTGGCGCTGGTGCTGTTCATCCTCGCCCGCGTGTTCCGCCGCGGCACCCAGATGCGCGACGATCTCGAGGGGACCGTGTGATGGCGATCACCGTGATGCTCGACGATCTGCTGCACCAGCGCCGCATGACCCTCACCGAGCTGGCCGAGCGGATCGACCTGACCCTCGCCAACGCCTCGATCCTCAAGACCGGCAAGGCCAAGGCGATCCGCTTCTCGACGCTCGAGGCGATCTGCCGCGAGCTCGATTGCCAGCCCGGCGACCTGCTGCGCTACGAGCCCGACGCGTGACCCTGGCCCCGGGGCGGTCCCATCTGACCGCCCGGAGGCCACGGCCTCGCGCCTCCGCGTGAACCGAAATCACCGTCCCAGCATATGCTCGACGAACCCGCCCAGGCTCTTGAACCCGGTCAGCGCGACCGTTCCCTCCTTGCCCTGCGCGGCGGGCACCAGCGCGCGGGTGAAGCCGAGCTTGCCCGCTTCCTTGAGCCGCAGCGCGCCATGTGCGACCGGCCGCACCTCGCCCGACAGCGCGATCTCGCCGAACGCCACCGCGTCGGCCGCGACCGGCCGCTCGGACAGCGCCGAGACCAATGCCGCCGCCACCGCCAGGTCCGCCGCCGGATCCTGCACGCGATAGCCCCCGGCGATGTTGAGATAGACCTCGCTGGTCGAGAAGCTGAGCCCGCAGCGCGCCTCCAGCACCGCCAGGATCATCGCCAGCCGCCCGCTGTCCCAGCCGACTACCGCGCGCCGCGGCGTCGCCCCGCTCGCCAGCCGCACGACCAGCGCCTGGATCTCGACCAGCACCGGCCGCGTGCCCTCCAGCGCGGGGAACACCACCGTCCCGGTCACGCTCTCGTCGCGCGAGGTCAGGAACAGCGACGAGGGATTGCCGACCTCGGCCAGCCCCGCCGCCTCCATCGCGAACACGCCGATCTCATCGGTGCCGCCGAAGCGGTTCTTCACCGCGCGTAGAATGCGATACTGGTGGCTGCGCTCGCCCTCGAACGCCAGCACGGTGTCGACCATATGCTCGAGCACGCGCGGCCCCGCGAGGCTGCCGTCCTTGGTGACGTGCCCGACCAGCACCACCGCCGTCCCGCGCTCCTTGGCGAAGCGGATCAGTTCCTGCGCCGACGCGCGCACCTGGCTTACCGTGCCCGGCGCCCCCTCGATCAGGTCGCTGTGCATCGTCTGGATCGAGTCGATGATCAGCAGCCGCGGCGGCGCGGTGCCACCCAGCGTGGTCAGGATGTCGCGCACCGAAGTCGCTGCCGCCAGTTGCACCGGCGCATTGCCCAGCCCCAGCCGCCGTGCGCGCAGCCGTACCTGGTCCGCCGCCTCCTCGCCCGAAACATAAGCGACGCCAAGGCCTTGCAGCGCCATCTTGGCAGCCGCCTGCAGCAATAGGGTCGACTTGCCGATCCCCGGATCGCCGCCGATCAGCGTCGCGCTCGCCTCGACGAAGCCGCCGCCCAGCGCCCTGTCGAGCTCGGCGATCCCGGTCGGCATGCGGTCGGGCAGCGGCACTTCGGCATCGAGCCCGGAGAGCGAGATCATCCGGCCGCCGCCCTGCAGGTTGTGCTTGGCCTGGAACGGTGTGACCACTGCACCGGCATCCTCGACCAGCGTGTTCCACTCGCCGCAATCGACGCATTGCCCCGCCCATTTGGACGAGACCGATCCGCATTGCTGACAAACATAGCGCTTCTGGAGTTTGGCCATTCGTGCCGCTTAGCAGGAAGAGAACGATTCAGGAACGATATTTCGCTTCCTGCATCTTGCGCCAGCGGTTCTGCAGCGCCGCGGGGCGATCGGGATAGCGTTCCTCGCGGAACTCGGCGCCCACGATCCGGTCGATGCGGAAGCTGCGGAAATCCTCGCGCAGCTCGCACCAGGCGAAGACCATGCGCACCGCGTCGCGATAGCCGACCAGGAACGGCCAGATCGTCCGCTGCGAGGCACGTCCCTCGCCATCGGCATAATCGAGATCGAGCTTCATCCCGCGCCGGCACCACAGCCGCAGCTGCGCCATGTCGAGCGGCTCGACCGGCTCCTCCCAGCGCGGCGGCGCGGCCACCACCGGCTCGAGCACCAGCGCCCGCAGATTCTCGGGCACGGTCGCGGCGAGCTTGGCGATGAGGTCCTCGGCTGCGCGCGACAATTCGCGGTCGCCCTGCGCCTTGACCCATTGCGCGCCGAGCACCGCCGCCTCGACCTCGTCGGTGGTCAGCATCAGCGGCGGCAGGTCGAACCCGCCATCGAGCACATAGCCGATCCCCGCCTCGCCGCGTATCGGCACGCGCTGCGCCATCAAGGTCGCGATGTCGCGATAGATGGTACGCTTCGACGTCTCCAGCTCCTCCGCGATCGCCTCCGCCGTCACCGGGTTGCGGTGCCGCCGCAGCAGCTGGATGATCTGGAACAGGCGGTCGGCGCGGCGCATGCGGCAGTCCTTCTCATGATGTCGAATTTCGACTTAGTGCCATGCTGCTGACAGCATGTTGGCAGCAGGGTGGCAGTAGTCAATCGTTCGACGGCAGCGATTTCCCCGCCAGCCGAGAGGAGGACCGGACCATGCTCACTTTCTATCACGCCCCCCAAACCCGCTCGGGCCGCACCATGTGGTTGCTGGAGGAGAGCGGCCTCCCCTTCGAGACGCGCTACGTCAACGTGCAGCGCGCGGACGGCAGCGGCGCGTTCGATCCGGCCAACGTCCATCCCGACGGCAAGGTGCCGGCGATCGTCCATGACGGGGTGGTCATCCCTGAAAGCTATGCCATCGCCGTTTATGTCAGCGATCTCGCCCCCGATTCCGGCCTCGGCGTGCCGGTGGGTTCGGCCGAGCGTGGCCCGTTCCTCGCCTGGCTGATGTGGCTCGCGACCGAGCTCGAGCCGGCGATCTTCATGCGCCTCTATGGCGGTGCGGAGGGCAATCCGATGGCCGAGAAATCCTATCGCCAGGTCGTGCGCCGTCTCGAGCTCGCGCTCGCTAACGGGCCGTACCTGATGGGCCACCGCTTCACCGCCGTCGACGTCATGGCGGGCTCGACCGTCGCCTGGGCCCGCCACGTCTTCCCCGAAAGCGCCGAGATCGACGCCTGGCTCGCGCGCATCGCCGACCGCCCGGCACACGCCCGGGCGTGTGAGAACGATGCGGAGAAGATGGCGGCGTAAATGCCGGGACGGCGAAGGGCTATCCCTTCGCCGTCACCATCAGCCCGCGCTGCACCGCCGGCCGCGCCAGGCCGCGCTCGAGCCACGCCGCGACATTCTTGAAATCGTCGAACCCGACCAGCTCGCGCGCCTCGTAGAAGCCGATCAGGTTGCGCACCCACCCGAGCGAGGCGATGTCGGCGATCGAATAGTCGCCCATGATCCACTCGCGGCCTTCGAGCCGGCTATCCAGAACGCCAAGCAACCGCTTCGATTCATTGACATATCGATCGCGCGGCCGCTTATCCTCATATTCCCGCCCGGCGAATTTATGGAAGAAGCCGAGCTGCCCGAACATCGGCCCGATCCCGCCCATCTGCCACATCAGCCACGCGATCGTCTCGTAGCGCTGCGCCGGGTCGAGGAACTTGCCGGTCTTCTCGGCGAGGTAGATCAGGATCGCTCCGCTCTCGAACAGCGCCTGCGGCCGCCCGTTCGGCCCATCGGGATCGATCATCGCCGGGATCTTGCCATTGGGATTGAGGCTCAGGAACTCGGGTGTCTTCTGGTCGTCAACCGTGATGTCGACCAGATGCGGCTCATAGGGCAGCCCGGTCTCCTCCAGCATGATCCCCGCCTTCACCCCGTTGGGCGTGTTGAGCGAATAGAGCTGGATGCGGTCGGGATGCTGCGCCGGCCAGCGGCGCGTGATCGGGAACTGCGACAGATCGGTCATGCTGGGAGCCTCCTGCTTGAGGCCGCGACATAGTAAGGCCGCATTCGCCACGCTATGGGCGCATCGATGAATCCGACTGATCTTCGTGTCGCCTTGTTCAGCGGCAACTACAATTACGTGCGCGACGGCGCGAACCAGGCGCTCAACAAGCTCGTCCGCCACCTGCTCGATCGCGGTGTCACGGTACGCGTCTATTCGCCGACCACCGATACCCCCGCCTTCGCCCCCGAGGGCGACCTGGTCAGCGTCCCCGCCTGGCCCGTCCCCGGCGGGCGCGGCGAGTACAAGATCGCGCTCGGCCTGCCGAAGGCTCCGCGCGCCGACCTCGAGGCGTTCAAGCCCAATCTCGTCCATGTCTCCGCGCCCGAATTTCTCGGCCATGCCGCGGTCGCCTGGGCGCACGAGCGCGGCATCCCCGCGGTCGCCTCGCTCCACACGCGGTTCGAGACCTATCCGCGCTATTACGGCATCGGCTTCGTCGAGCCGTGGCTGATCCGCCGCCTCACGCGCTTCTACAACAAGGTCGACCGCGTCGTGGTGCCCGGCAATTCGGTCGCCGAGCTGATCAAGGGCTGGGGCGTCACCACCCCGATCAGCATCTGGTCGCGCGGCGTCGACCATGCCCGCTTCAACCCGCAGCGCCGCGACGATGCATGGCGCCGCGGCCTCGGCATCCCCGACGACGTCGCCGCGGTCGGCTTCCTCGGCCGCCTCGTGCTGGAAAAGGGCCTCGACATCTTCGCCGAGGTCGCGCGCGAGCTGAAGCGCCGCGAGGTGCCGCATCGCATCCTCGTGATCGGCGAGGGTCCCGCGCGCGACTGGTTCGCCGAGCGCGTCCCCGACGCGATCTTCACCGGGTTCCAGTCGGGCGACGATCTCGGCCGCGCGGTCGCGGGGATGGACGTGTTCTTCAACCCTTCGGTCACCGAGACGTTCGGCAACGTGACGTCCGAGGCGATGGCCTGCGGCGTCCCCGTGGTCGCGGCGAAGGCGACCGGCGCGATGGACCTGGTCGATGAGGGCCAGACCGGCTTCCTCGTCCCGCCGCGCGACGTCACCGCCTATGCCGACGCGATCGAGCGCCTCGCCCGCGACGCCGCGATGCGCCGCAGCTTCGGCGCGGCCGGTCACGCCAAGATGCAGAGCTATGTCTGGGACCGCGTCAACCAGGCGGTGCTCGACGCCTATCTCGAGATTATGGCGACACAGGCATCCAAGTAACCAGCCGTCACCCCGGACTTGTTCCGGGGTCCACTCGGCCGCAAGCAATGTCCAAGCGTCTCGCGCCGCATCGTTCGCCGCGCCGTGGATCCCGGCACGGGGGCCGGGATGACGGTTCAGCCTAGTTCCACTCGTAGCTCAGCGGCGCCTCGCGGAACGCGAACCGGTCGACATGCCGCTCGACCGCGCCCTTGAGCCCCTCGAGCTGCCCCGCGGCGCTGGCGTCCACGCGGATCGCCAGCCCCTCGGGCTTCGCGTCGAGCGTGACCAGCCCGTCGCCGGGCCAGTCGGCGCCGCGCGCATCCCTGGGGAACAGGATCGTGCCATGGTCGGGCGTGAACTCGACCTTGAGGTTATGCTCCCAGTGCTTGCACAGCTGCTGAAGATAGCGGCTGGCCTTGTCGGTCTTGGCGAACCCGTTCGCACTTACGCTCATTCACAGCCTCTCGATCTTGCGCGCCGCCTCGTCGATCAGGTCGGCGACCGCATGTAGGGTCTCCTGGCTGACCTCGCCATCGCCCAGCCGGTGCTGGAGGACCTGGCGGAGGTTGCCCATCGCGCGCCGCACCGGGCTGCCATGGCTGCGCGAGCGCATCGTGCCGATCGCCGCGAGCCGCTCCATCAGCGCCTCGACCTCTTCCTCGCGCTCGGTCAAATGCGCCTGGCCGGTGGTGGTGATGGCGAACACCTTCTTGGCGTCGTCGCTCGCCTGCTCGGCGATCAGCTCCATGTCGGCGAGCATGGTCAGCGTCGGATAGACCACGCCCGGGCTCGGCGCATAGGCGCCGCCGGTGCGCTCCTCGATCTCGCGGATCAGGTCATAGCCGTGGCGCGGCGCTTCCTCGATCAGCTTGAGCAGGATCAGGCGAAGCTCGTCGCCTTGAAACATGCGCCGCCGGCCGCGGCCGCCGCCCATGCCTTCGCCGCCGGTCACATCCCATTCCACGGTGAACGGCCCCCATTGGCGCCGCCCGCGCGGTCCGAACCCGCCGAATTCCATGCCTCCACGCGGCCCGCAGCCGCGATGATGTCCTCGAAACATTCCTGTACCTTTCATATTCGAGTCGTGATGCGTCTAAGATATATCTTGAAATAGCCTGCACAAGCCCCTTCGCGAAATTTGCGCAAGTTCCTATATCGTTCCGCATGGCCGACCTGTTCGGCGGGCTCGAGTCCGCCACTGCCCCTGACGATTCCGCCCCCGGCGGCCCGCTCGCCGACCGGTTGCGCCCGCAGCGGCTCGAGGATGTCGTCGGCCAGGATCATTTGACCGGCCCCGAGGGCGCGATCGGCCGCATGGTCGCGGCGGGCAAGCTCAGCTCGATCATCCTCTGGGGGCCGCCCGGTACCGGCAAGACCACGATCGCCCGGCTGCTCGCCGATGCCGTCGGCCTGCGCTTCGTCGCGATCAGCGCGGTCTTCTCGGGCGTCGCCGACCTCAAGAAGGTGTTTGCCGAGGCGAAGGAGCACGCCCGGCTCGGCAAGCGCACCCTGCTCTTCGTCGACGAGATCCACCGCTTCAACCGCTCGCAGCAGGATGGTTTCCTCCCGTTTGTCGAGGACGGCACCGTCACGCTGGTCGGCGCGACCACCGAGAATCCGAGCTTCGAGCTCAACGCCGCGCTTCTCTCCCGCGCGCAGGTGCTCATCCTGCGCCGCCTCGACCACGCTGCGCTCACGCAATTGCTCGACCGTGCCGAGGCCGTCGAGGACCGTCCGCTGCCTCTCACGCCCGAGGCCCGCGACGCGCTGGTCGCCAGCGCCGACGGCGACGGCCGCTTCCTGCTCAACCAGGCCGAGACCTTGTTCTCGGTGCACTTTGACGAACCGCTCGATCCGCCGGCACTCGGCGACTTCCTCCAGCGCCGC
This sequence comes from Sphingomonas sp. MS122, assembly GCF_049532975.1. Lineage (GTDB taxonomy): Bacteria > Pseudomonadota > Alphaproteobacteria > Sphingomonadales > Sphingomonadaceae > Sphingomonas. The sequence continues at coordinate 3,935,855 of NZ_CP186695.1, forward strand.
GTCGCGGTCTACGACAAGGATCGCGAGGGGCACTACAACCTCATCTCCGCGCTTCACAAATCGATCCGCGGCAGCGACCCCCAGGCCGCGCTCTATTATCTCGCCCGCATGCTCACCGCGGGCGAGGAGCCGCTCTACGTGCTGCGCCGCCTGACCCGCGCCGCGGTCGAGGATATCGGCCTCGCCGACCCGAACGCCCTCACCCAATGCATCGCCGCCAAGGACACCTATGAGTTCCTCGGCTCGCCCGAGGGCGAGCTGGCGATCGCCCAGGCCTGCCTCTACCTCGCGACCGCCCCCAAATCGAACGCGGCCTATACCGCGCAGAAGGCCGCATGGCGCAGCGCCAGGGAAACCGGCAGCCTGATGCCGCCGCAGAATATCCTCAACGCGCCCACGAAGCTGATGAAGGAGATCGGCTACGGCAAGGGCTATACCTACGACCATGACGCCGAGGGCGGCTTCTCGGGCGACAATTACTGGCCCGAGGAAATGGAGCCGCAGACCTTCTACGCCCCCACCGACCGCGGCATGGAGAAGCGCATCGCCGAGCGCATGGCGTGGTGGGACGAGCGGCGGCGGGAGCTGAAGGGCGACTAGGCGCCGGCTCAGCCGGGGATCCGGGCGATGACCTTGATCTCGAAGTCGAACCCGGCCAGCCAGTTGACGCCGATCGCGGTCCAGTTGGGATAGGGCGCCTCAGGAAACACCTCGCCCTTCACTTTCAGGATCGTGTCGAACTGTTTCTCGGGATCGGTGTGGAAGCTCGTCACGTCGACGATGTCGTCGAGCCCGCACCCGCCCGCCTTCAGCGTCGCCTCGAGATTGGCGAAGGCGAGACGAACCTGCGACTCGAAGTCCGGCTCGGGCGAACCGTCTTCACGGCTGCCGACCTGACCCGACACGAACAGCAGGTCGCCCGATCGGATCGCGGCGGAATAAGCGTGCGTGCTGTAGAGGTCATGCCGACCGGCGGGAAAAACGGCGTCGCGCTTGGCCATGGGAAGTCTCCTGTAAAGCCGTTGGAGGGTGGCGGTCGATGTCCGCCCATTTTACATACGCGACGTATATAAAATGCGGTCGCCGGTTATCCAGTACAGGCCGCCGTTATTTTCCCCGGTCGCGTCGGCGAGCGGCTTGCCCTTCCAATGTTGGATTCCATCTGCTCTCATCGGCGGATGATCGGACCGGCCCACACCCGCTCGCGCGGCGCCCTGCCCTCGCTTGACACGCCCCGCCTGACACGCCGTTTGAGTCAAGTTTGTGAGTCAATCTTGTCAACTTCCCTGCTCGCGGCGCTTCTGCTCGCCAGCCCCGCAACCGCACAGCAACCGCGCCGCGAACTCACACCGCACCAGCGCGCCATCGCCGCCGGCTACAAGGCGCTGATGCTGTGCGAGGGCCAGTTCGGCGGCGGCCGTACGCCCGAACAGGTCGCGGCGCTGGAACTTACCGGCATCTATCCCGAATATGAGGCGCTGGTGGCCGAGCTTCCCGCGGCCAGCGACTGGCAGGACCGCAGCGTCAGCGTGCCCTTCGCCCCGAACATGCCGCCACGCCTCGCTTATTGGGTGCCGCGTTTCGGCTGCTCGCTCGCGCCGATCGGCGGCAAGCGCGTCCTCCCTCCCTTGCTCCACCCCAACCCGTCGATCCCCCTGCCCGCCGATTCCCGCCCCTGGCCGATCGGCGATGCCGGCATCGCACCGAAGCCGTCAAAGACGCTCTCCGCCGCCATCGCCGCAGCCTTCGACCCCGCGGTATCGAAGGGCCGCACCACCGGCGTGGTGGTCCTGCGCGACGGCAAGCTGATCGCGGAGCGCTATGCGGAGGGCTTCGGCCCGCTCGTCTCCAACCGCACCTGGTCGGTCGCCAAGAGCATCGCCGGCACGCTGATCGGCATCGCCGTCGCCGACGGCAAGCTCGACCCGATGAAGCCCGCGCCCGTCCCCGAATGGCGTACGCCGGGTGATCCGCGCGGCGCGATCACGCTCGACCAGTTGCTGCGGATGGCCTCGGGCCTCGGCAGCGATACCGCGGGCAACCGCACCGACGCGATCTATTTCGGCGGCACCTCGGTGACCGAGCAAGCGGTCGACTGGCCGCTCGTCGCACCGCCCGGCACCACCTTCCGCTATGCCAACAACGACACGCTGCTCGCCGTCCGCGCATTTCGCTCGGCGCTCGCCGACGACAACGCCTATACCGGCTACCCCGGCGATCGCCTGTTCCGCCCGCTCGGCATGGACCACACCACCACCGGGATCGACTGGCAGCAGAACTTCGTGCTCTCCTCGCAGGTCTGGTCCACCGCGCGCGACCTTGCCCGGCTCGGCGAGCTGTGGCGCAACGACGGCGTGTGGCAGGGCAAGCGCCTCCTGCCCGAAGGCTGGGTGAAATACATGACCACCCCCAGCGGTCCGCAGCCGGCCGGCGACGGTCCGGGCTATGGCGCGACGCTCTGGCTGTTCGGCCCGAAACAGGGCCTGCCCGAAGGCAGCTATGCCGCGCAGGGCAATCGAGGCCAGTATATCTTCGTCATTCCCTCCGCGAAGCTCGTCGTGGTCCGCCGCGGCGAGGACCCGGCCGGCAATGCGTTCGAGGCACCGCGCTTCGTCGCCGAGGTGCTGAAGGCGCTCGAATGAAGGATTGGGACGAAGCCTGCGCCTATGCGCTCTCGCTCCCCGATGTGGAGATGGCGCCGTGGTGGGGCACGCCCTGTCCCAAGGTCAACGGCAAGGGCTTCATGTCGCCCAGCCGCGAGCCGGGCAGCTTCGCGCTGGCGGTCACCCACCCCGAGAAGCAGATCCTGTTCGAGACCGATCCGGACACCTTCTGGCAGACCGACCATTATCGCAATTATCCGATGCTGCTGGTCCGTTACGACACCGGCGCCCGCGAGCGGATCGAGCTCTACATCCAGCGCGCCTGGTGGGACCGCGCCAAGCCCGCCCAGCGCAAGGCGTTCGGCGAGCGCCCATGAGCTTCTCCTGGGACGAGGCGGTGGCGTTCGCGCTGACCTTGCCCGGCGTGACGATCGGCGCCGGCGCCAAGGGCTCGACCTCGCCTCAGCTGCGCGGCCAGCAGCTTATCTCGCAGGGCCGCGCGCCCGGCACCTACGTCCTGCGCGCCACCCGCGAGGAGATCGTCGTCCTCAAGCAAACCGATCCGGACACCTTCTGGCAGACGCCGCAGTACGAAGGCTGGCCAACGGTGCTGGTCAACGCCGGCCATGCCGATCCCGAGCGGATGAAGCTGCTGATTGCTCGCGCCTGGTGGGACCGCGCGACGGTGGCGCAGCGCAGGGACTTTGGCGAGCGGCCTTGATGGACCCGACCCGATTCACCCGCTTCGCCGCGATCGACTGGTCCGGCGCCAAGGGCAGCCGCCACCCCGGCATCGCCCTTGCCGTCTGCGGGTCCGGCGATGCCGCCCCCGCGCTGGTCTCGCCGCCCGGCCGTCACTGGTCGCGCGAGGGCATCCGCGACTGGATCCTCGAGCGCGCCGCGGAACCGCTGCTGATCGGCTTCGACATGAGCTTCTGCGCCCCGATCCTCGACCGCGGCGCCTATCTCCCCGGCGAGAGCAGCGCGACCGACGCGCGAGCCTTCTGGGCCTATGTCGACGCCCGGAGCGAGGACGAGGACCTCGGCGCGGCGTCGTTTCTCGACAGCCGCCGCGGCCGTCATTTCTACCTCGGCGCCGCCGACGGATCCAAGGCGGACTTCATGCACTTCCGCCGCTGCGAGCAGCATTTCAACGCCAGCGGCGGGGGCAAGGTCACCACCGTCTACGACGCGATCGGCGCCGCCCAGGTCGCCAAGGCGAGCTTCGCCGGGATGCGCCTGCTCCACGCGCTCGACGGCCGGGTCACGATCTGGCCGTTCGATCCGTTGCCGCCGTCCGGCGCCGTGGTGGTCGAGATCTACACCGCGATCGCCGCCCGCGCCGCCGGGCTGCGCAAGGGCCGGTCCAAGGTGCGCGACGCCACGATGCTCGACACCGCCCTCGCCGAGCTGGGTTCGCGCCCGCACGCCCCGCTCGCGCGCTACGACGATCATTCGACCGACGCGATCCTCACTGCCGCCTGGCTGCGCGCCAATGCCGCCCGCGCCGATCTGTGGCACCCGCCCGCCCTCACCGCCGAGATCGCACGGACCGAGGGCTGGACCTTCGGCATCCCATGACACGGATCGTCGCAAAGCGCGCCGATCTTGCACCGGCTGTTAACCTTGCGCGCGCAGTATCCGGGCATGCGACGTTCGGATCAGCAGCCGCGGCAACAGCCGCGATGGAATCCGTTCCGGGAGCGCGTCCCGCTCCCGCTTCCAGTCTATCGCGAGCTGGTGGACACGCTGTTCGGCATGCGCCTGCCGATCGTGGGACTGGGCCTCGTGTTCGCGGGTGTCGCCGGGCTTGCCGCCTACGAATGGCAGGATCGCGTCTTCGCCGGGATCGCGCTGGGCGCCCTGATCGTCACCGCGGTGCGGCTCTTGCTGCTCGGCGCCTATGCGCGCGATCCGGCGAAGGACGCGGCTCGGCTCAAGCAATGGGAACTGCGCTATGCGATCGGCAACTATGCGATCGCAGTGCTGCTCGCGGCGTTGAACCTGCAGGCGCTCACCCATCATCTCCCCTTGCTTCACCTGCTCACCGTCAGCCTGGTGTTCGGCTTCGGCGCCGGCGTCGTCTCGCGCATTTCGGTGCGGCCGGTGATCTGTATCGTCAGCCTGCTGCTCGCCACCGTGCCGACCGTGGTCGGGCTGGTCGCGCATGCGCTCGTCCCGCATGCCGCGCCGCTCCACGCCGAACTCTTCGCGATCGAGGCGGTGATGGTCGCGATGATCACCGGGCTCAGCCTCCATACCGTGGCGCACCTCTATCGCTCGGCGGTCGAGCATCTCGTGGCGCAGCACGATATGGCGCAGCTTGCCAAGCACGACGCGCTTACCGGCCTCGCCAATCGCCTGCTGCTGCGCGAGCGCTTCCATGACACGAGCCAGGACGCGCTGCGCTCCGGCAACCGGCTCGCGGTCCATTTCATCGATCTCGACGGTTTCAAGCCGGTCAACGACGGCTATGGCCATCCCGCGGGCGACGCGGTGCTCCAGGAGGTCGCCCGGCGGCTCCAGTCCGCGCTCCGGGCGGAAGACACCGCGGCGCGCCTCGGCGGCGACGAGTTCGTCATCCTGCAAGCCGATGTCGCGCACGAGGACGAGGCCGAGATGCTCGCCCGGCGAATCCTCCGCAGGCTCGGCGCGCCCTATGAGATCGAGGAGGCGACCGTCCATCTCTCGGCCAGCCTCGGGATCGCGATGGCGCCGGACCTCGGGTTCGATCTCGAGCGGCTGCTCGCCTGCGCGGACGCTGCATTGTACCGGTCCAAGCTCGGCGGGAAGGCAAGGCTCAGCTTCTGCACGCAGGAAGACGCCGCCAATGCCGAGCTCGCGGCCTGATCCGGCCGCGCCCAAAATCCGCCTTGACCGCGCCGGTCGTTCGGCTCAAGACGCGCGGCCCGCGCGATTCCGCGGTCTCGACCGAGTGCCGGTTTAGCTCAGCTGGTAGAGCAGCGGTTTTGTAAACCGAAGGTCGCGGGTTCGATCCCTGCAACCGGCACCATTTTATCGCTACCACCCGCCAGCACGCATTTTGGTCTCGCCTTTCCCTCCTCGCGCGGTATGACTCGCGCAATGACAACGTTATCAGGAGAGGGGCGTTGGCCGCACCCGTCACACAATTGAGCTCGACCGACCCGTCCCCCGGCGAGGGGACCGCACAGGGCATCAACGCGCCCGATCTTCAGGTCTTCGTCTTCGCGTTGTTCTTCATCTTCGGCGGCATCACCTCGCTCAACGACGTGATCATCCCGAAGCTCAAGGAGCTGTTCACGCTCAACTACACTCAGGCGATGCTGGTGCAGTTCTGCTTCTTCACCGCCTATCTGCTGATCGGAATCCCCGGTGCGAAGCTGGTCAAGAAGCTCGGCTATATGCGAGGCGCGGTGGCTGGGCTGCTGACGATGATGGTCGGCTGCCTGCTGTTCATTCCCGCTTCGCAGAATGCTACCTACGGCCTGTTCCTGTTCGCGCTGTTCGTGCTGGCTAGTGGGGTGGTGATCGTCCAGGTCGTCGCCAATCCGCTGATCTCGTTGCTCGGCAAGCCCGAGACGGCGCACAGCCGCCTCACCTTTGCGCAGGCATTCAATTCATTGGGCACTTGGGTCTTTCCCCTTGTCGGTGCGGGTCTGATCCTCGGGTCGCTGCAGAACGTGAAGGCCGAGCAGTTGTCCGGCCCGGCTCTGGATGCCTATCGCTCGGCTGAAACGACGGCGATCGTGCATACCTATCTGGGGCTTGCGGTTGCGTTGGTCATCGTCGCCGGCGTGGTGTGGCTGTTCCGCAATCGGCTGAAGGGCGAGCGTCATGAGGCGAGCACGGGACTGGCCGGCTTCGATCTGCTCAAGCGCTCACGCTTCGGCTTTGGCGCGCTCTGTATCTTTCTCTACGTGGGTGCCGAAGTCTCGATCGGCTCGCTGATCATTAACTATCTGGCGCTCGAGCGCGTGCTCGGCCAGCCCGAGTCAGTCGTCGGCTGGATGGTCGCATTCTACTGGGGCGGCGCGATGGTCGGACGGTTCATCGGATCGCTGCTCATGTATTTGCGCGTGAGTCCGGGCAAGCTTCTCGCCTTCGTAGCGGTCGGGGCAATCGTGCTGATCGCGATCTCCGCCAACTCCAGCGGTAACCTCGCCGCCTATTCGCTGCTCGCGATCGGCCTGATGAATTCGATCATGTTCCCGACCATCTTCAGCCTCGCCTGCGAGAAGCTCGGCGGCCGCGCGGCGGACGGATCCGGGATCATCAACATCGCGATCTTCGGTGGCGCCGTGGTGCCGCTGGCGACCGGCGCGCTCGCCGATGCGACCGGCAGTCTCGGATTGGCGCTGATCCTACCCGCGATCTGCTACGCGATCATCGCGGGGTTCGGCTACTACGCCCGCCGCCCCTATGACGGGCCTGTCGCGGGATGAGGCACCAGGGCCGGCGAGTCATGCTCGCCGGCCCTGATCATTGACGATGATATCGAGGATCGATGGTACGGGTGGTCGGACTCGAACCGACAATCTGTTGCCAGAGGCGGATTTTGAGTCCGCTGCGTCTACCAATTCCGCCACACCCGCATGCCGACTGGCACCGTGGTAGCCAATGATCGACGTCGCGCTCGTATAGGCGGGCCATCGATCGATTTCTAGGGCATATCGCCCCTGGCGATCGTAGCGGGCGAAAGGATGATCTTCCGCGCCGTCGCCCGCGTTTTCCGCTCGAGCAAAGCCTCGAGCGCGCTCCCCGGCACCATCTTGAAATTCTGGTTCTGCGGGGCGTTGTCGCCGTCCTGGACGACAAGGATGCCCCCTTCGAAGGGGACGCCGAAGTCGCCGGGCGCGAATTCCAGCCCGTCGGTGTCGCTGGTGCCGTCGACATCACCCGAGCCGGCGATCCGGAAGCGCCGGACATAGCGGCCACTCTCCAGGTCATAGGCGACATAGGCGTTTCCGGGCCGGCCGGCCCCGGGCGCGGGATTGTCGGCCTGGCTGGAGACGAGAAGATAGCCCCCGCGCGCACCCCGCGGGACGATCGCAAGTCCCTCGACATCGGGAACCAGCCGTACCCCGTCCACCCGCGCAAACAGCTTCGGCGCGGCCTTGCGCTCAGGCGCGGCATCGATGCGCCACACGCCGCGCTGCTCTTCGGCGACGTAGAGGATGCCGGTGCGATCATCGACGACGCAGCCCTCGGTCTGGCTGGCGAGCTTGATCGAGCGAATGAACCTGGCCCGGGGCGACGGGCCCGAAAGATCGATCGCATATTGTCGCACATCGCCATTGTTGAACGGGATGAAGGCGTGGACGTCGTCCGCCGCGCGCCGCCACAGGCAGAAGCCATAGACGTCGCCGGTGCCGTCGCTCTCGGCCGGAACATGCGCCAGCCGGCGCAGCGCGACCGGTGCGGTTTCAAGCGCGTAGAGCGCGATCTTCCCTCTGGGGTCGTCGGTGCGGTCACTGCCGGCGACGAGCACGCCGGGCGCGTTGCGGATCAGCACGTCGGCGCGCAGGTCGACATTGTTGACCAGCCCCGCTGGTGTCGACGCGAGGAGGGTGCCCGAGAGATCGTAGACGTTGAGGCCCCATTCCTTGTCGGTGCCGACGATCAGGCTCATCGCCGGGTCGGCGGGGTTGCGCCACACTGCGGGGTCGTCCGCGGCGTCGCCGGGCGTCGCGACCGGCGTGGTTTCGCGCACGGCCCTAAGCGTCGCCGTGTCCGCTCCGGCCTTTGGCGAATCCAGTGCAGCTGCGGTTGCCACGCATCCTGAAGCGAGGAGGGCCAGAAAAATACCGTGCAACCGAGTCATTCCACGCCTCCCTCTTGCGAGCGCTGCAATCTGACGCGCGCGGCGCCTCGCCCCCCGGATGCGCGACATGGCCGAAACCGCTACTCGGACGCCCGCCCCCAGTCTGTCATCAAGGAGTCAAGCAGCCCCGATAGTCGCGCCCCCGGCTGTGGGGGAAGTTTGGTGAGCTGGCTCCGTCCGATCGATGCCTGGTTCCGCGATCAGGTCCTGCCGTACGAGGCACATTATCTGAGACAGGCGCGGCGCTGGTCGCGGAACCGCGAGGAGGCCGCCGACCTGGTCCAGGAAGCCTATCTCAAGCTGCTCCAGATGGACGATTGGGCCGCGGTCCGGAATCCCCGCTCCTACGCCGTGACGACGATCCGCAACCTCGTCCTCCAGCGCGTGCGCCGCGAACAGATCGTCGCGATCGTCGACATCCCCGCGCCCAGCCTCGCCGAGACGCGCGACGAGACGCCCGGCGTGTTCGAGGCGGTGGCTGAGCGCCAGGCGCTGGTCGACCTGCTCGCCGAAGTCGAGCGCCTGCCCCCGGCCTGCCGCCGCGTGATCCGGATGCGCAAGTTCGAGGAGCGCTCGCCGCGCGAGATCGCGTTCGAGCTGGGGATCAGCGTATCCACCGTCGAGACCCATCTCGCACGCGGGATGCGGCAGCTGATGCATTGGCGCCGCCGCAGCTCGCAGATGCCGATCGTGCCGCCGACGATCGCGCTGCCGGACGGGGAAACCGCTCCCACGCCCTGCCCGCGCCAGGCCTAGGCCGGCGCAACATCGCGCCGCATCGCCGGAATCCGCGCCCCACGCCAGGAAAAAAGTCCGCCGGGACAATCCGTAATAGCGGTTTTGGTCGTTCCATGTATCTCTCTGCGATATGGGGCGGCTGCAATGAGCAGGGTGGCAAGCACGCAGGAACGGATCGACGCCGAAGCAGCCGACTGGCACGCCGCGATCGAATGCGGGACGGCCGATCGTGAGGCTTTCGAGCGTTGGCGGTCGAGCGACCCGGCGCATGCCCTTGCCTTCATTCGCCTAGCGCAAGTCGATGCGGACCTGGCCTATCTGCGCGAGAGCGGGCTCGGCGAGCGCCCGTTCGCGGATGAGGCGCCGCCCGCCCAGCCAGCGCTGGGCCGCCGTAAACTGCTGACGATCGGCGGGATCGGTGCGGTCGCGGCCGGACTCGGCGGCCTCGGCTGGTCGATCGCGGCGGCGGCGCACACGGCGGAGACCGCGGTCGGGGAACGGCGCCGCATCGTGCTCGCCAAGGGCCTCGCGATCGAGCTCAATACCGACAGCCGCGTCGAATGGCGGCACGAGGACCGGCTCTACGACATCCGCCTGCTGCGGGGCGAAGTGATGGTCGAGCGCTCGGCGGGCAGCGAATCCTGCCGGCTGCATTGCGGGCGATCGGAGATCGACGTGGCGGCCGGCGCGCGAATCAATGCGCGATACGCGCGAAGCGGCGTCGCGGTGTCGGTGCTCGAAGGCGGGGCGTCGTTGCGCACCCCGGGCCCGCGCGGCGCGATCTCGCTTCCGTCCCTGCGCAAGGCGACGATCGCCGACGGCACCCCACCCGCACTGTCGGCGCTCTCGCCGGTCGAGGCCGGCGCGGTCACCGCCTGGCAGCAGGGGCAGCTCCACTTCAACGGGGAGAATCTCGAAGAGGCGGTCGCGGAATATAATCGCTACCTGCCGCGCCCGATCGTGATCGCCGATCCGGCGATCCGGCAGGTCCGCCTCGGCGGGCGTTTCTCGGCTACCGACCCGACCGAGTTCTGCCAGGCGTTGCGCGAAATCTATGGCATCGCGACCCGGGTGGAACCCGACCGCATCCGACTGACGCGGGGCTGATCCAAAAAACTTCGGCCGGCCTTAGCGGTTTCCCTCGGCTCGCGCATCCGGACTGGCGAACGGCACGCCGCTTCCGGCGGGACCGGTCGCACTGGGGAAAACCACAATGTCGGTACTTCGTCCCATCCTGCTGGGTGCAAGCATCCTCACGCTTTGCGGCACGCTCGCGGATCCGGCGCAGGCACGCCCGGCGGTCGCGCAGCAGACGATCGAGTTCAACATTCCCGCGCAGGATCTTGGCGCAGCGCTCAACGAGCTCGGACGGCAGGCCGCCATCACCATCGCCTTTCCCGCCGAGGCGGTGGCGGGACGCCGCAGCGCGCCCCTGCGCGGGCGCTTCACCGCGGCCGACGCCGCGCGCCAGCTCGTCGCCGGTACCGGCCTGCGCGTGACCGAGCGCGGCGGCGGCGCGCTCGTCCTGCTGCGCGGAATGGTCCAGGCACGGACGGCCGCCACCGCGCAGGGCGCCACCGCGCAGTCCGCCGATGTCCCCGACGAGGAACGGGAAGTCGTGGTCACCGGCGCGCTGTCGGGCGTCGCCACCTCGATCGCACGCCAGAAGGCGGCGACCACGGTCAAGAACGTCGTCTCGAGCGACGATTTCGCCAAGCTGCCCGATTTCAACGCGGCGGAATCGCTCCGCCGCCTGCCCGGCATCTCGATGGTCGAGGATCATGGCGAGGGCCGCTTCATCTCGATCCGCGGCGCGCGGCCCAATTACAACGGCACGATGTTCAACGGCTTCACCGTGCCGACCGCCGACAGCGAATCGCACCGCGTCGACCTGCAGACTATCCCCAACACGCTGATCGAGCGGATCGAGGTCAACAAGACGATGACCCCCGACCTGCCCGGCGAAGGCATTGGCGGCTCGGTCAACATCGTCGCACGCAACCCCGCCGAGATCCGTAAGCTCACCGCCGGCGCCTCGCTCTATGGCGGCGTCCAGCAATATCACGGCTCGGAATTCCGCGCCGACGGCTATATCGCCGACCGTTTCGGTCCGGACGGCCAGTTCGGCTTCTCGCTCACCGGCAGCTTCCGCCAGAATGAGCGCCGCGCCTATATCAGCGAGCCCGAGGACTGGCAGCAGGTTCCGTCGAGCAATGGCGGCGAGGTCTGGGCGCCGTCGGAGGTCACCCAGACCGCGGGCGAGTTCAAGCAGCGCAGCATCGGCGTCGACGCGGCGTTCGGCGGCTCGTTCGACCATCTGCGCTTCCAGATCCGCGGCTTCTACAGCCTGTCCAACCTGCCGGGCACCGAGAACCTCATCACCGAGAGCGTCGAACCCGCCGAGACCGGCGGCGTGCCGACCGATTTCGGCACGGACGGCGGTCTGGTCGACGGCTCGATCAGCCGCAGCCTCTCGTACAAGGAATGGAATCTCGCACTCTATGGCGTGCAGACGACGATGGACGCCGACCTCGGCGGCGGCTGGTCGCTCGACCTCGGCCATTCCTTCCAGCAGGCGCGCGAGCATTATCCCCACCGCCTCGACATCCGCAGCAGGGCGGCGGACTTCAGCGACCTGCCGCTTCAGATCGCGAGCGACCGCGCCTCGCTCGGGCCGTTCAGCGGCACGCTTCCGGGAGCGCTGCAGCCCGGCAGCGTCGGGGTCACCTTCTTCCAGCGCGGCGGGCGCTTCGACGACCAGAGCGAGCAGACCGTCTACGCCAATCTGCGCAAGCAGCTGGAGTTCGGCAACGGCGACAAGCTCGAGCTGAAGGCGGGCACCTATCTGCGCTTCATCGACCAGGGCAGCGACAATGTCGCGACGCGCTGGACGGTGTTGGCGGGCCAGACGGTCAGCTTCGGCGAGTTCATGACGGACAACCCGGCGCTGGCACGCGACGGCATCTATTTCGGATCGCTCTCGAGCTTCGGCCGCGCGCATTCGCTGCTCGACGACAATGCGGGCAAGTTCGGACCGGCACAGGTCTTCTATACCCGCGGCGTCGACGTCGCGGCGGACTTCACCGCCGACGTCACCATCCAGGCCTATTACGGCATGGCGACTTGGCGCCACGGTCCCTTCACCGTAATCGGCGGCGGCCGCTTCGAAACGGCGAAGACCAGCTTCGAACGACCGGGCGAGGACGCCGGCGCGGGCCTGCAGCGCTTCGAGGGCTCGTCTTCGCACTTCCTGCCGTCGATCCACCTGCGCTACGACATCACGCCCGAGCTCGTCGCCCGCGCGAGCTGGTCCAACACCACGGCGCGCCCGGATCCGGAAAACGTCTACGCCAATGAATCGCGCGACGATGTCGCGCGCACCATCACGCGCCCCAACCCAGGCCTTGAGCCGCTGACGTCGGAGAATTTCGACGCCTCGCTCGACTGGTATTTCGGACCGCTGAGCTATGTCTCGGTCGGCGCGTTCAAGAAGAACATCGACAACTACCCGCTGGTCACCCAGAGCCGCGTCACGATCGACGGCGAGCTCTACGACCAGTTCACCACCCAGGCCGGGGCGAGCGGCAGGATCGAGGGGTTCGAGGCCGCCTTTCGCCACCAGTTCGACAGTCTGCCGGGGCTGCTCGGCGGCTTCGGCGTCGAGCTCAACTATGCGCATATCGAATCGACGCTGATTTTCGCGCCGCGCCCCGATCGCCCGCCGCTCGCGGAGCAGCCCGAGGACATCTTCAATGCCGGACTCGTCTATGCCAGGGGGCCGGTCTTCGCGCGCCTCAGCCTCTCCCATACCGGCGACAGCATCGACGATGGCGGCATGTCGGACGACGGCCCGGATTATGACGAGATCATCGACGACCGCACCACGCTCGACCTCAGCGCGAGCTACAATCTGAGCGAACGGCTCCAGCTGTTCGCTGAATGGCGCAACATCACCAACAGCACCGCGATCACCTATTCGGGCGAGCGCAACCGCCTGATCAGCTGGGAATCGTTCGGCACCACGGCGGGGCTCGGCCTGCGCCTGCGCTACTAACGTCCATCGGTCGCGGCCCGCGCTTGGGAGCAGCATGCCCAGCCGCGGAACGGCAGCTGGGTGATCGGCCTGGGCCTGCAGGCGACTGCCTATGCCGTCGGCGACATGATCGGCGTCAAGTCGAGGAAGGTCGGGGAGACGATGTGGTTCGGCTCGGACCCGAACACCCTGGCCGAGAATGTGCTGGTCCGGCGGCCTGGCTCAAGCAACGCGTGGATTTGACAGCGCCCGCCCCGCTTCCTATATCCCGCCTTCCCCCGATCGGTCGGGAAATGATGCGCCGTCGCGCAGCGCATCGGACGAATTGGCCGCCGGGATCCATAGACGCTTGAGAGGCTGAGCTTTTCTTCCTGATCGAAGGAGGAAGTTGCTCGGCCCTTTTGGCGTCTGTTCGCGTGCCTGCCCCGGCGGATACCGGGACGCATTTCAGGCTGACGAGGCAAAATACACCCATGGCAACCAAGGCGATCGAAGGCGGCACCGTGAAGCGCCGCATCCGCAAGGTGTTCGGCGACATCCACGAAGTGGTGCAGATGCCGAACCTGATCGAGGTTCAGCGCGAATCCTACGAACAGTTCCTCCGGTCCGATCCCTCGATCGGCTATGTCTCGGGCCTCGAGAAGACCCTGCGCTCGGTGTTCCCGATCCGGGACTTTGCCGGCACCGCCGAGCTCGACTTCGTCACCTATGAGCTCGAGCCGCCCAAGTTCGACGTGGAAGAGTGCCGCCAGCGCGGCATCACCTATGCCGCCCCGATGCGCGTCACGCTGCGCCTGATCGTGTTCGAGGTCGATCCCGACACGGAAGCCCGCTCGGTCCTCGATATCAAGGAGCAGGACGTCTACATGGGCGACATGCCGCTCATGACCGAGAACGGCACCTTCTTCATCAACGGCACCGAGCGCGTCATCGTCAGCCAGATGCACCGTTCGCCGGGCGTGCTGTTCGACCATGACCGCGGCAAGACCCATGCCTCGGGCAAGTATCTCTTCGCGGCGCGCGTGATCCCGTATCGCGGCTCGTGGCTCGACTTCGAGTTCGACGCCAAGGACATCGTCAACGTCCGCATCGACCGCAAGCGCAAGCTGCCGGTGACGACCCTGCTGTACGCTCTCGGGCTGAACAGCGAGGAGATCCTCAACCACTTCTACAACACCGTCACCTTCGTGCGCGGTCCGAACGGCTGGCAGATCCCCTTCCAGCCCGAGAACTGGCGCGGCGCGAAGCCGATGTTCGACATCATCGACGCCAGCTCGGGCGAGGTGGTGTTCCCCGCCGGCCAGAAGATTTCGCCGCGCGCCGCCAACAAGGCGCAGAAGGACGGCCTCGCGACGCTGCTGATCCCGACCGAGGAAATCTTCGGCCGCTACAGCGCGTTCGACCTGATCAACGAGTCGACCGGCGAGATCTATATCGAGGCGGGCGACGAGGTGTCGGCCGACAATCTCGAGAAGCTCGACAAGGCCGGCATCGAGCGCATCGAGCTGCTCGACATCGACCATATCTCGACCGGTCCGTGGATCCGCAACACGCTCAAGGCCGACAAGGCCGAGGAGCGCGAGCAGGCGTTGTCCGACATCTACCGCGTCATGCGCCCCGGCGAGCCGCCGACGCTCGAGACCGCGGAGTCGCTGTTCGGCGGCCTCTTCTTCGATCCGGAGCGCTATGACCTGTCGGCCGTGGGCCGCGTCAAGCTCAATATGCGCCTCGATCTCGATGCCGAGGACACGGTAACGACGCTGCGCACCGAGGACATCCTCGCGGTGGTCAAGACCCTGGTCGATCTCAAGGACGGCAAGGGCGAGGTCGACGACATCGACAATCTCGGCAACCGCCGCGTCCGTTCGGTGGGCGAGCTGCTCGAGAACCAGTATCGTGTCGGCCTGCTCCGCATGGAGCGCGCCGTGAAGGAGCGCATGAGCTCGGTCGACGTGTCGACCGTGATGCCGAACGACCTGATCAACGCGAAGCCCGCGGTCGCCGCGGTCCGCGAGTTCTTCGGCTCGTCGCAGCTCTCGCAGTTCATGGACCAGACCAACCCGCTCTCCGAAGTGACGCACAAGCGCCGCGTCTCGGCACTCGGGCCGGGCGGCCTCACCCGCGAGCGCGCGGGCTTCGAGGTCCGCGACGTTCACCCGACCCATTATGGCCGCATCTGCCCGATCGAGACGCCGGAAGGCCCGAACATCGGTCTGATCAACTCGCTGGCGTCGTTCAGCCGCGTCAACAAGTACGGCTTCATCGAGACGCCGTACCGCAAGGTCGTCGACGGCAAGGTGACCAACGAGGTCGTCTATCTCTCGGCGATGGAAGAGGCCAAGCACACCATCGCTCAGGCTTCGGCCGAGGTCGATGGCGATCAGCGCTTCACCGAGGAACTGGTCTCGGCGCGTCAGGCGGGCGAGTTCCTGATGGCGCTGCCCGACCAGATCACGCTGATGGACGTGTCGCCCAAGCAGCTTGTCTCGGTCGCGGCGTCGCTGATCCCGTTCCTCGAGAACGACGACGCCAACCGCGCGCTGATGGGCTCGAACATGCAGCGCCAGGCCGTGCCGCTGGTGAAAGCGGAAGCGCCGTTCGTCGGAACGGGCATGGAAGAGACCGTCGCGCGGGATTCCGGCGCTGCTATCGCAGCCCGGCGGGCCGGCATCGTCGACCAGGTCGACGCGTCGCGCATCGTCATCCGCGCCACCGGCGAGGTGTCGGCGGAGGAGAGCGGCGTCGACATCTACACGCTGATGAAGTTCGAACGCTCGAACCAGTCGACCTGCATCAACCAGCGTCCGCTGGTGAAGGTGGGCGACGTCGTCAACGTGGGCGACGTGATCGCCGACGGCCCTTCGACCGAGTTCGGCGAGCTGGCGCTGGGCCGCAACGCGCTCGTCGCGTTCATGCCCTGGAACGGCTACAACTATGAGGACTCGATCCTCATCTCCGAGCGGATCGTGAAGGACGACGTGTTCACGTCGATCCACATCGACGAGTTCGAAGTGATGGCCCGCGACACCAAGCTCGGGCCGGAGGACATCACCCGCGACATCCCCAACGTCGGCGAGGAAGCGCTGCGCAACCTCGACGAGGCGGGTATCGTGTACATCGGCGCCGAAGTGGAGCCGGGCGACATCCTGGTCGGCAAGATCACGCCCAAGGGCGAAAGCCCGATGACGCCGGAAGAGAAGCTCCTCCGCGCCATCTTCGGCGAGAAGGCTTCGGACGTGCGCGACACCTCGCTCCGCCTGCCGCCGGGCGTGTCGGGCACGATCGTCGACGTTCGCGTCTTCAATCGCCACGGCATCGACAAGGACGAGCGCGCGATGGCGATCGAGCGCGAGGAGATCGAGCGCCTGAAGAAGGACTCGGACGACGAGCGCAACATCCTCAACCGCGCGACCTGGTCGCGCCTGCGCGAGATGCTGCTCGGCCAGACCGCGACCGGCACGCCGAAGGGCCTCAAGAAGGGCGCGGTGATCGACGAGGATCTGCTCGACAGCGTCGACCGCCACGAGTGGTGGAAGTTCGCGGTGCAGGACGACAAGGTCCAGAGCGACCTCGAAGCGGTGAAGGGCCAGTATGACGAGGCCGTGAAGCGCATCAAGGACAAGTTCGAGGACCGCCGCGAGAAGCTGGAGCGCGGCGACGAGCTGCCGCCGGGCGTGCTCAAGATGGTCAAGGTCTTCGTCGCGGTGAAGCGCAAGCTGCAGCCGGGCGACAAGATGGCCGGCCGTCACGGCAACAAGGGCGTCATCTCGCGCATCCTGCCGGTCGAGGACATGCCGTTCCTCGAGGATGGCACCCCGGTCGATCTCGTGCTCAACCCGCTGGGCGTGCCCTCGCGCATGAATGTCGGGCAGATCTTCGAGACCCACCTCGGCTGGGCCGCGCGCAACCTCGGCATGCAGGTCGCCTCGGCGCTCGAGGACTGGCGTGAGGCCAATCCGGACGCCAAGGCGGGCGAGATGCCGGCCGCGGTCAAGGATCGCCTCGTCGAGATCTATGGCGATCACTATGCCGACGAGATCAAGGCACGCAGCCCCGAGCAGGTCGCCGAATTGATCGAGAATGTCCGCACGGGCATCCCGATGGGCACCCCGGTGTTCGACGGCGCGCGTGAGAGCGACGTGTCGGCGATGCTGGAGCTTGCGGGCCTCGACACCTCGGGCCAGTCGACGCTGTTCGACGGCCGCACGGGCGACGCGTTCGACCGCAAGGTGACCGTGGGCATCATCTACATGCTGAAGCTCCACCACCTGGTCGACGACAAGATCCACGCTCGCTCGATCGGCCCCTACTCGCTCGTCACCCAGCAGCCGCTGGGCGGCAAGGCGCAGTTCGGCGGCCAGCGCTTCGGCGAGATGGAGGTGTGGGCGCTGCAGGCGTACGGCGCGGCGTACACGTTGCAGGAGATGCTGACGGTGAAGTCCGACGACGTGGTCGGCCGCACCAAGGTCTACGAGGCGATCGTCAAGGGCGACGACACGTTCGAGGCCGGCATCCCCGAGAGCTTCAACGTGCTCGTCAAGGAAATGCGCTCGCTGGGCCTCAACGTCGAACTCAAGTCGATGGACGAAGAGGACGGCGACGAGCTGGCCGAGGCGGCGGAGTAACGGATTGCAGGGCAGCGGTTTTCAGGACCGCTGCCGCCTTCCCCGCCCGACGAATTTGACCCTCCAGAGGGACACAGAGAATGAACGAACTGACCAACTTCGCGAACCCGGTCGCCAAGCCGGAGACCTTCGACCAGATCCAGATCGGCATCGCGTCGCCTGACCGCATCCGTTCGTGGTCGTTCGGCGAGATCAAGAAGCCCGAGACGATCAACTACCGCACGTTCAAGCCCGAGCGTGACGGCCTGTTCTGCGCGCGCATCTTCGGTCCGATCAAGGATTACGAGTGCCTGTGCGGCAAGTACAAGCGCATGAAGTACAAGGGCATCGTGTGCGAGAAGTGCGGCGTCGAGGTCACCGTCTCGAAGGTCCGCCGCGAGCGCATGGGCCATATCGAGCTGGCCGCCCCGGTCGCGCACATCTGGTTCCTGAAGTCGCTGCCCTCGCGCATCGGCCTGCTGCTCGACATGCAGCTCAAGCAGCTCGAGCGCGTGCTGTACTTCGAGAGCTACATCGTCACCGAGCCCGGCCTCACCCCGCTCGAGAAATATCAGCTCCTCACCGAGGACGAGCTGCTCGATGCGCAGGACGAATATGGCGAGGACGCCTTCTCGGCCGGCATCGGCGCCGAGGCGGTCAAGATCATGCTGATGGACCTCGACCTCGAGGGTGAGCGCCAGCAGCTGCTCGACGAGCTCGCCACGACCAAGTCGGAGCTCAAGCCCAAGAAGATCATCAAGCGCCTCAAGGTGGTGGAATCGTTCATCGATTCCGGCAACCGCCCGGAATGGATGATCCTCGACGTCGTTCCGGTCATCCCGCCCGAGCTGCGCCCGCTGGTGCCGCTGGACGGCGGCCGCTTCGCGACGTCGGACCTCAACGACCTCTACCGCCGCGTAATCAACCGCAACAACCGCCTCAAGCGCCTGATGGAGCTGCGTGCGCCGGACATCATCGTCCGCAACGAGAAGCGCATGCTGCAGGAGGCGGTCGACGCGCTGTTCGACAACGGTCGCCGCGGCCGCACCATCACCGGCGCCAACAAGCGTCCGCTCAAGTCGCTCAGCGACATGCTCAAGGGCAAGCAGGGCCGCTTCCGTCAGAACCTGCTCGGCAAGCGCGTCGACTATTCGGGCCGCTCGGTCATCGTGACCGGGCCTGAGCTCAAGCTGCACCAGTGCGGTCTGCCCAAGAAGATGGCGCTCGAGCTGTTCAAGCCGTTCATCTACGCCCGCCTCGATGCCAAGGGTCTCTCGATGACCCTCAAGCAGGCGAAGAAGTGGGTCGAGAAGGAGCGCAAGGAAGTCTGGGACATCCTCGACGAAGTCATTCGCGAGCACCCGGTCCTTCTGAACCGCGCGCCGACGCTCCACCGCCTGGGCATCCAGGCGTTCGAGCCGGTGCTGATCGAAGGCAAGGCGATCCAGCTCCACCCGCTGGTCTGCTCGGCGTTCAACGCCGACTTCGACGGCGACCAGATGGCGGTGCACGTCCCGCTGAGCCTCGAGGCGCAGCTGGAAGCGCGCGTGCTGATGATGTCGACCAACAACATCCTGTCGCCCGCGAACGGCAAGCCGATCATCGTGCCGTCGCAGGACATGGTGCTGGGCCTCTACTACATCTCGATGGAGAAGGAGGGTGAACCCGGCGAAGGCATGATCCTGGGCGACATGGCCGAGGTGCACCAGGCGCTGTTCAACGGCGCGGTGACGCTGCACACCAAGATCACCAGCCGCGTCCCGCAGACGGACGAGGACGGCAACACCTATATGAAGCGCTTCGAGACCACCCCGGGCCGCATGCTGCTCGGCGAGTGCCTCCCGAAGTCGCACAAGGTGCCGTTCGACGTCGTCAACCGCCTGCTCACCAAGAAGGACGTGGGCGACGTGATCGACGAGGTCTATCGCCACACCGGCCAGAAGGAGACGGTGCTGTTCGCCGACGCGATCATGGCGCTCGGCTTCCGCCACGCATTCCGCGCCGGCATCTCGTTCGGCAAGGACGACATGATCATCCCGGCCGCCAAGGACGAGATGGTCGACGAGACCCGCACGCTCGTGAAGGACTATGAGCAGCAGTATCAGGACGGCCTGATCACGCAGCAGGAGAAGTACAACAAGGTGATCGACGCCTGGAGCCGTTGCGGCGACCAGGTGGCGGCCGCGATGATGGACGAGATCAAGGCGGTCAAGAAGGACCCCGAGACCGGCCGCGAGCTGCCCGCCAACGCGATCTACATGATGGCGCACTCCGGTGCCCGCGGCTCGGCGGCACAGATCAAGCAGCTCGCCGGCATGCGCGGCCTGATGGCCAAGCCGTCGGGCGAGATCATCGAGACGCCGATCATCTCGAACTTCAAGGAAGGCCTGACCGTCCTTGAGTACTTCAACTCGACCCACGGCGCCCGCAAGGGCCTCGCGGATACGGCGCTCAAGACCGCCAACTCGGGCTACCTCACCCGCCGCCTCGTCGACGTGTCGCAGGACTGCGTCGTCATGGAGGAGGATTGCGGCACCGAGCGCGCGCTCGAGATGAAGGCGATCGTGCAGGGCGGCAGCGTCATCGCGTCGCTCGGCGAGCGCATCCTCGGCCGCACCACGGCCGAGGACGTGGTCGATCCCAAGTCGGGCGAGGTGGCGATCGCTACCGGCACGCTGCTCGACGAGGCCGCAGTCGCGCAGATCGAGGCGCTGGGTGTGCAGGGCATGAAGATCCGCAGCCCGCTGGTGTGCGAGGCGAAGATCGGCGTGTGCGCCAAGTGCTACGGGCGTGACCTCGCCCGCGGCACCCCGGTGAACATCGGCGAGGCGGTCGGCGTCATCGCGGCGCAGTCGATCGGCGAGCCGGGCACGCAGCTCACCATGCGTACCTTCCACATCGGCGGCGCGGCGCAGCTCAACGAGCAGTCGAACCTCGAAGCCCCCGTGGACGGCAAGGTCGAGTTCCGCGACCTGCGCATCATCGAGGACCAGCGCGGCCGCCGCGTCGTGCTGAGCCGCTCGGGCGAGATTGCGATCGTCGACTTGGACGGCCGCGAGCTGGCGGTGCATCGCATCCCGTACGGCGCCTATGTCATGTTCGACGACGGCCATGTCGTCAGCAAGGGCGACCGCATGGCCGAGTGGGATCCGTTCACCATGCCGGTGATCACGGAAACCGCGGGCGTGGTGAAGTATCAGGACCTGATCGACGGCAAGACGCTGACCGAGCAGGTCGACGAAGCGACCGGCATCGCCCAGCGCGTCGTGATCGAGAACCGCGGCTCCTCGGCCAAGAAGGAGGATCTGCGTCCGCGTCTCACCCTCACCGGTGAGAGCGAAGGCGAGGCCGCGCGCTACATGCTGGCGCCCGGCGCGGTGATCTCGGTCGAGGACGGCGCTACCGTCCAGGCCGGCGACGTGCTCGCGCGTGTCGCCCGCGAGTCGGCCAAGACTCGCGACATCACCGGCGGTCTGCCGCGCGTCGCCGAGCTGTTCGAGGCGCGCAAGCCGAAGGAGAATGCGATCATCGCCAAGGTCTCGGGCCGTGTCGTGTTCGGCAAGGACTACAAAGCCAAGCGCAAGATCGGCATCCAGCCCGAAGACGGCGGCGAGATCGTCGAGTATCTGGTGCCCAAGTCGAAGGTGATCGACGTCCAGGAAGGCGACTACGTCAAGCGTGGCGACAACCTGATCGGCGGCTCGCCCGATCCGCACGACATCCTCGAGGTGCTCGGCATCGAGCCGCTCGCAGAATATCTCGTGTCGGAGATCCAGGAGGTCTATCGCCTTCAGGGCGTGAAGATCAACGACAAGCACATCGAGGTGATCGTTCGCCAGATGCTGCAGAAGGTCGAGATCACCGACGGCGGCGACACCACCCTGCTCGCCGGCGAGCAGGTCGACCGCGACGAGATGGACGAGGCCAATGGCAAGCTCCAGCCGGGCCAGCAGCCCGCGCAGGGCAAGCCGGTGCTGCTCGGCATCACCAAGGCGTCGCTGCAGACCCGCAGCTTCATCTCGGCGGCGTCGTTCCAGGAGACCACCCGCGTCCTCACCGAGGCGGCGGTCCAGGGCAAGCAGGACACGCTGATCGGCCTCAAGGAGAACGTGATCGTGGGCCGTCTCATCCCCGCCGGCACCGGCGCGGGCATGAACCGGATGCGCATCGCGGCGACCAGTCGCGACGCTGCGCTCCGCGCCCAGCAGCGCAAGCTGCAGGAAGCGCTGATCGCGCCGAACTCGGCCGCCGAGGAGCATGCCGCCGAGCTGGCGCAGGATCCGGTCGAGGCGATGGCCACCAGCGACGCGCTGGAGAAGGTCGAAGTCTCGGGCGACGGCAGCGACGAAGCCGCCGGCGATTACCTGAACGAGAGCGAGTAATCGCCCTCGTCAGCGACCGCGCTGACACGAACAAGCCGCCGTCCGGGATGCCGGGCGGCGGCTTTTTCATGCCCGATCGGCGGGGACTGGTTTCCAGTGATTTACCAATATATGAGTCAACGACCCAAAAAGTGATTGCAGCATGCCGGGCTCGAGTTCACCTTTCGCCGCGGTCGAATCGACTGCAACAGGAGAGGTGATCAGATGCGCAAGGCAGTTTCTGTTCTCGTCGCCGCCGCAGCTTCGTTCGCTGCATTTTCGTCCACCGCCGCTCAGGCCAATGAGGCGTCCGTCTGCAGCGGATCCTATCAGGATCCCCAGACCAACACCGGCATGTACGCCGATGTCGGCTTCTTCGTCGACGAGTGGTGCACCGATCCTGATGGAGACTCGGTGACGATCCATTCCATCTCCTGGGGGCCGGGCTGGCAATATTATATGGGTCCCAGCGCCGCGATTCTCTGGCAGATCGGCTACGGGCCCGAGACGATCCCGATCACCGTCACCGACGGCCAAGGCAACTACACGGTGTTCGACTGGGTTTATTCGCGCCAGCCCTGATCCATATCACCCTGCTTGAAACAACCGCCGTCCGGGATGCCGGGCGGCGGCTTTTCGCGTCGAACGGCGCTCGCACTGGCCCGGAAGACCGCAAAACCGTGCCGGTCCAAACCAGTTAATGCGACTAGTTTGCATTACCTGCCTTTCGCTGTTAGCGGGCGCAGCAAAGGGAGATTCCGATGACCCGTCGTCTGCGTTCGCCACTGCCCCTCGTCGCGCTGGTCTGGCTCCTGCCCGCCATCGCGCATGCCGAGGAGGCGGCGACCGCAGCCGAGACCGAAGCGCCGGCCGGCGCGGAGGATGAGGGACAGGTGGTCATCACCGCCGCGCGCACCGCCCTTCCCGCCAACGCGCTGCCGCTGACCATCGACGTGATCGACAAGGAGACGCTCGACCGGCAGATCGCGATCTCGGGCTCGGTCACCGATGCGGTGGCGACGCTCACCCCGTCCTTCTCGCCCACCCGCCAGAAGCTGTCGGGCGCGGGCGAGACGCTGCGCGGCCGCTCTCCGCTCTACGCGATCAACGGCATCCCCCAGTCGACCCCGCTGCGCGACGGCAGCCGCGACGGCTTCACCATCGACGGCTTCTTCGTCGACCGGGTCGAGCTGATCTACGGCTCGAACGCGCTGCAGGGGATCGGCGGTACCGGCGGCATCGTCAACCAGGTGACGCTCGGCGCGCCCAAGCGCGAGGGTCTGTCGGGCCGCGTGCTGCTCCAGGGCACGGCGAGCAACGACTTCGACGAAGCTGGCTTCGGCGCCAAGGTCGCGGGGCTGGTCCAGTACAAGGCGGGCCGGTTCGACGCTTCGATCGGCGCCGCCTATGAGGATCGCGGCCTGTTCTACGACGCCAAGGGCCGTCCGGTCGGGATCAACCTGACTCAGGGCGAGACGATGGATTCGGAGGCGATCTCGCTGTTCGGGCGCTTCGGCTATGCGCTGTCGGACAGCGCCCGGCTCGACCTCATCCTCTCCCGCTTCGAGATCGAAGGCAATCATCGCTACGTGCCCGTCGCGGGCAACCGCACCACCGGCGTGCCGACCAGCTCGAAGCTCGGCACGCCGCCGCTCAAGCCCGCCGCCAATCTCGCCGAGAGCGCCGCGCTGTCGCTCACCGACAGCGATCTGTGGGGCGGCAATCTCGTCGGCCAGCTTTTCATCAGCCGCACCCGCGACACGTTCGGCGCCGACATCACGCCACAGCCGACTCAGCAGGATCCGGCGATCGCGCCGATCGGCACGCTGTTCGACCAGACCGAGAACCGCTCGCGCAAGATCGGCGCGAAGTTGAGCTACGAGCGCGCGGTGCCCGGGTTCGAGGCGCTCACCGCCACGATCGGCTTCGACGCGCTGTGGGACCGCACCGAACAGCGGCTGATCGCGACCGATCGCACCTATGTGCCGCAGACCGATTTCCGTAGCCTCGCGCCGTTCGGCCAGCTCAACTTGAAGCTGTTCGACGGCCTGCTCCGCTTCGCCGGCGGCGCGCGCTGGGAGAATGTCGAGATCAAGATCGGCGACTATCACACGATCGCCTGGAACACGTTCCGGGCGTGCACGACGCCGCCTGCGGCACCGGTCACCCCATGCGGTCCCGCGAGCTATGGCGGCGTCGACGTCGCGGGCGGCAAGCCGGCGTTCAAGGACCTGCTGCCCAATGCCGGCATCATCCTCGAGCCGGTCGAGGGCATTCGCGCCTATGCAAGCTATGCCGAGGGCTTCACCGTGCCCGATGTCGGTCGCATCACCCGCGCGGTCGGCACTGTGGGCAATGAGCTCGACGACGTGGACGATATCGATGTCGACCCCATCGTCTCGAACAACCGCGAGATCGGCGTCGAGGTCAAGCGCGGCCCGCTCGACGCCAGCGCTGCCTATTTCTGGTCGTCGAGCGACAAGGGACAATTGTTGATCCCTGGTGCCGATCGCACGCTGGACGTGCAGCGCCAGCGGATCGAGATCGAGGGACTCGAGATCAGCCTGCGCGCGGCCACGCCGATCGAGGGCCTGCAACTCGGCATCGGCTATGCGCATATCAAGGGCCGGTTCGACAGCGACGCCACCCGGGGTGCGCCCGACGGGATCGTCGACACCGATCTCGACGGGGTCAACATCTCGCCCGATCGCGTGAACCTGTCGGCGAGCTTCGAGCGCGGCCGGCTGTCGGCATTGGTGCAGTCGAACTTCTATCTGTCGCGCACCTTTCACTCCGACAAACCGCAGCAGCCCGACCAGCGCAACAATTTCGGCGGCTACAACGTCACCGACGCCACCGTGCGCTACGACACCAGGCTCGGCGGCATCCGCCTCAGCGTGCAGAACCTGCTCAATGCGCAATATATCGACTATTCGAGCGACACCCGGCTCGCGACCGACAATCTCGCCTATTTCGCGGGCCGCGGCCGGACCTTCACGCTCGGCTGGGACTATCGGTTCTAAGCGGCATGATGCGCTGGATCGACCTTCTCCACCGCTGGACGGGCGGGATCATCGGGCTGGTGCTCGGGCTACTCGGCCTGACCGGCGCGATCCTCGCGTTCAAGACGTGGTGGCTGGCATATCTGCCGGGTGCCGGGGACGCGCAGCGTCAGGATATTGCAGCCCTCGCCGCGCAGATCGACGCAGCGATGGCGGCGCCGGGCGGGCCGCCACAGTCGATCCTGTTCCCGACGCATGATTTCGGCCTCGCCCGGTTGACGCGCGGCGAGGGCGCGGGCGCCTATGCCGACCAGTCGGGCCGCATCGTTGCCGAATGGGGCAGCAAATGGGACCGGGTCGAGCTGTGGCTGTTCGACTTCCACCACCACCTGTTCTTCGGCGATGCCGGCGAGACCGTCGCAGGGATTGCCGCGCTGGTCGGGCTGCTGTTCGTGATCACCGGCGCGATCCTGTGGTGGCGGCTGCGCAAGACCTTCAAGCTGCGGCTGATCCCCAAGCGGATGAGCCGCCCGGCGATCGTCACGCATCACCGCGATCTCGGCGTGGTGTTCGCGCCGCTGCTGTTCCTGTCGATGGCGACGGGCACGCTGATGGTGCTGAAACCGATCACCACCGCGATCTTCGCGCCGGGCCAGGACAGCGACGGGCTGAGCGCGCCGTTCGAGGCCCCTAAGGTCGAGGGCGGCCCGCTCGCCGCCAAGCTCGACTGGGCGGCGATGTTCGCGGCCGCGCGGACGCAATATCCGGGGGCCGAGATCCGCCTCGTCGCGCTGCCGCGCAAGCCCGGCGGCCTGATCCTGGTGCGGTTGCGCCAGCCGCCCGAATGGCTGCCCAATGGCCGCACGCTCGTCTGGTTCCGGCCCGAAAACGGCACGCTGGTCGACAGCCGCAACGTCCAGGCGATGCCGACGGGCATCCGCGCCTACAACGCGCTCTATCCGCTCCATGCGGGCAAGATCGGCGGCATCCTGTGGAAGCTGGTCATCGCCTCGACGGGGCTCGTCCTCGCGATGCTCGGCAGCTTTGCGGTATGGACCTTCTGGTTCAAGCGGCCCAAGTCGCGCGCGCGGCTTGCGCGCGAATCCAGACCGGCCGTCGCCGCGGAATAGCCGGGCCGCGTACGGCCCGGCTTCGTCCTTCAGCCGAACACTTCCTCGGCGTTGGTCCCCTGGCTCTTGGGGTCCTCGCCGAAGCGATTGGGACCGGCGGTGCCCGGCATGCAATACCAGACCAGCAGCAGGATCGCGGTGATCAGCGTCACCCCGAACAGCAGCATGGCGATGCCGGCCATGCCGCCGATACCGCCGCCGTTCATGGCCTGGGCCATGCCGCCGATCATCAGCACGATTCCCAGCAGATAGGGGGCGAGCGGCAGCAGGATCCACCATCCCGTGCGATCGAGATCGTGGAGCCGCCGCACCGAAACCGCAATGCTTGGGATCAGCGTCGCCAGCGCGAAGATATTGGTCAGCCAGCCGCCGCTGAATGCCGCCGCCGCGCCGGCGGAGGTATCGGTCAGGTCGGCGTCGCCGGTCGCGCTGCCGCCCAGCCCCAGCATGCCGTCGACGATCGTGAGCACGATCGACACGAGGAACACGAACAACGTGTACATCCAGAATTCCTTGCGCCGCGAACGGCCCTTGAAATCGAAGTAGCGCTTAAACGGCAGGATCATCCATTCCATGGTCATTCCCCCATGTTGTGCGACTCGCCTAGGAACGCGGCGGTTGGCGACGGTAACTCAATGCTTCGGCGACGTGAATGCGTCCGACCGTCTCATTTCCGGCCAGGTCGGCGATAGTCCGCGCCACGCGCAGCACCCGGGTATAGCCGCGCGCCGACATCCGCATCGCTTCCGCCGCCTGCGCCAGCAGCTTGCGGCCGGCCTCGTCCGGTGTCGCCGCGGCGTCGAGTACCGGCCCGTCGGCCTCGGCATTGGTCCGCGTGCCCGTGTCCCGATAGCGCGCCGCCTGTACCGCGCGTGCCGTCGCGACTCGCGCCGCGACTTCGGCCGAGCCTTCGGCGGGCGGTGGCAGCACCAGATCGGCGGCGGTCACCGGCTGCACCTCGACATGCAGGTCGATGCGATCCAGCAGCGGCCCGGAGACCTTCGCCTGATAGTCCGCCGCGCACTTCGGTGCACGTGCACAGGCCAGCGCCGGGTCGCCAAGGTGCCCGCAACGACAGGGGTTCATCGCCGCGACCAGCTGGACTCGCGCCGGGAAGGTGACATGCGCATTGGCGCGCGCCACGCTCACCGTTCCGCTCTCGAGCGGCTGGCGCAGCGAATCGAGCACCGCGCGCTGGAACTCGGGCAGCTCGTCGAGGAACAGCACGCCGAGATGCGCCATGCTGACCTCGCCCGGCTTGACCTTGAGTCCGCCGCCGGTGAGCGCCGCCATCGATGCCGAATGATGCGGTGATCGGAACGGCCGCGCCCGTGTCAGCCGGCCACCCTGCAGCGTCCCCGCGACGCTCGCGACCATCGACACTTCCAGCGCCTCAGCCGCGTCGAGCGGCGGCAGGATTCCCGGCAAACAGCTCGCCATCAGCGACTTGCCCGCGCCCGGCGGCCCGACCATCAGCAGATTGTGTCCGCCAGCTGCGGCGATCTCGAGCGCGCGCTTGGCGGTCTCCTGCCCCTTCACCTGACGCAGGTCGGGACCGTGCGCCGCCTCCTCCGCCTCGCCCGCGGGCGGCGCGCCGAGCAATTGCTGGCCCTTGAAGTGATTGATCAACCCGATCAGGTCGGGCGCGGCGATCACGCCGGTCGTCCCCGCCCAGGCCGCTTCCGGACCCTGCGCGACCGGACATACCAGCCCCTTGCCCATCTCCGCCGCATGCAGCGCCGCGAGCAGCACGCCCGGCGACGGCGCGATACGCCCGTCGAGCCCGAGCTCGCCAACGAAGACATGCTCGCTCAACGCCTCGGCATCGACCACGCCCATCGCGCCGAGCAGCGCCAGCGCGATCGGCAGGTCGAAATGCGACCCTTCCTTGGGCAGGTCGGCCGGGGAGAGGTTGAGGATCACCCGCTTGGGCGGCAGCGCCAGGCCGATCGCCGCCATCGCCGCCCGCACCCGCTCGCGGCTCTCCGCCACCGCCTTGTCGGGCAGTCCCACGACGACGAAATTGGGCAGGCCGGGGACGAGGTTGCACTGCACCTCCACGGCGCGCGCCTCCAGCCCCAGATACGCAACCGTGGATACGCTCGCGACCATATGCCCCCCATTTGTTCGCCTGCTTGTAACGGCTTTTCGGCGGCAGGGAACGGCTGATCGCGCAAGCGTCTTGTATCGCCAACACACGCTCCCCACGTCAGCCGCATGCGACGCAAATCGCACTCGATGGTTCGCATCGCCCTGCTGGTGACGGGGCTCGTCCTGCTCGCCGCGGCGCCGCTGGTGGGCGTGCTGCCGGGTCCGGGCGGAGTCTTCCTCGCCGCGGCGGGGATCGTTCTGGTCCTGCGCAACTCGCGCTGGGCGCGCCGCCGCTTCGTGCGGCTGAAGGCACAATGGCCGCGCGCGGGCGACTTCATCGACCGCATCCTGATCCGCGGCAGCGCGAAACGCCGTCGCCAGCGCGCCAAATCGCTCGCGGCGAATTGACTTTGGCCGCACCTTTGGCTAACGGCGCTCCACACGCGGCCGTCCCAGTGGCGGCCCTTTTAGTTTCTAGATTTCAGGGAATGAGCGATGAAGCGGACCTTTCAGCCGAGCAACCTGGTGCGAGCGCGCCGGCACGGCTTCCGCGCGCGCATGGCGACTCCGGGCGGCCGCAAGGTGATTCGTGCCCGTCGCGCCCGCGGCCGCAACAAGCTGAGCGCCTGAACGCAGGCCCTCTCGCGCGGCTGACGCTGCGCAAGGATTATCTCGCCGCCAATGCCGGCAAGCGCGCGCCCATGCCCGGGTTCGTGCTGCTCGTCCATGTGCGCGGCGACGATGACGCGACGATGCGAATCGGCATCACCGTCTCCAAGAAAGTCGGCAACGCGGTCGTGCGCAACCGCATGAAGCGTCGCTTTCGCGAGCTCGCGCGTGCGATCCTGCCCGCCGAGGGCGTGCCCGGCGCCGACCATGTGCTGATCGGCCGCAATTCCGGGATCGAGCGCGACTTCGCGGCGCTCAAGGCCGACCTCAGCAAGGCACTGGGCAAGATCAAACGATGATCGCCCGCGCCCTCATCCTGATCGCGCGCGGCTGGCAGCTCGGCCCGTCGCGTGTCCTGCCGCCCAGCTGCCGCTACGCGCCGAGCTGTTCGGCCTATGCAATCGAGGCACTCTCCCGCTATGGCGCGCTCAAGGGCGGATGGCTCGCGCTCAAGCGCATCCTTCGCTGCCATCCGTGGGGTGGGCACGGCTATGACCCCGTGCCCTGATTTCCTGAACCGGGGACTGACGTGAAAGACGACCAGAAGAATTTCCTCCTCTTCGCCGTGCTCGCCGCACTGCTGCTGTTCGGATGGCCGCTGGTCACCGAGCGGCTCTTCCCCACAGCCAATCCCCCGGTGACCAAGATCGAGGGCGGCAAGACCGAGGTGGTGCAGAACCCCGGCGCCGACCCCGCGGCCGACACCCCCGCCGCGATCCGCGATCGCAGGATCGTGCTCGCCGAGACCCCGCGCGTGGCGATCGAGACGCCGACGGTGCGCGGCTCGATCAACCTCAAGGGCGCGCGCATCGACGACCTGGTGATGGTCAAGCACAAGGAAACGATCGCCAAGGACAGCGACCCGATCCGCCTGCTCTCGCCCTCGGGCACGCGCGACGCCTATTTCGCGGGCTTCGGCTGGTCGGGCCAGGGGATCAACGCACCCGGCCCCGACACGATCTGGAAGGCCAGCGGCAACCGCCTGACTCCGACCACTCCTGTGAAGCTCACCGCCAGCAACGGCACGCAGCGCTTCATCATCGAGCTGTCGGTGGACGAGGGCTATATGTTCACCGTCCGCCAGCGCGTCGCCAATCTCGGCGACAAGCCGATCGGCGTCGCCGGCTATGGCTATCTCTACCGCTACGGCCCGGGCAAGGACCACGACACCTGGACGATCCATGCCGGCCCGGTTGCGTCGTATGACGGCAAGGGAGTCGATTACGACGTCAACTACGACACGGTAGCCAAGCCGGACGCGCAGACCCGCTTCAACGCGACCGGCGGCTGGATCGGTTACACCGACATCTACTGGCTCACCGCGCTCGTCCCCGACCAGGGCATGGCGACCGAGCTGCAGTTCCGCCCGGCGGCGGGCACCGCGACCCAGGCGCAGTTCGCGCCCGTCACCGCGCGTCAGGTCGGCCCGGGCCAGATGGTCACCCAGACCTCGCGCTTCTTCGCAGGGGCCAAGGACATCAACCTGCTCGATCACTATGAGGAACAGGAAGGCATCCGCGCCTTCGGCCGCTCGATCGACTGGGGCTGGTTCGAGATCTTCGAGAAGCCGATCTTCCACTACCTCCACTGGCTGTTCCGGATGGTCGGCAATTTCGGCGTGGCGATCATCCTGCTGACGCTCACCGTCCGCCTGCTGCTCTTCCCGATCGCGCAGCGCCAGTTCGCGTCGATGGCGTCGATGCGCGCGGTGCAGCCCAAGATGAAGGCGCTGCAGGAACGCTACAAGGACGACAAGCCGCGCCTGCAGCAGGAGATGATGAAGCTGTACAAGGAGGAAAAGGTCAATCCCCTCGCGGGCTGCCTCCCCACCCTGCTCCAGATCCCGATCCTCTACGCGCTGTACAAGGTGCTGATGCTGTCGATCGAGATGCGCCATCAGCCCTTCATCCTGTGGATCAAGGACCTGTCGGCGCCTGATCCGTTGCACGTGCTCAACCTGTTCGGGCTGCTCGACTTCAACCCGCCGGCTTTCCTGGCGATCGGTGTGCTGCCGATCCTGCTCGGCGTGTCGATGTGGGCGCAGTTCAAGCTCAATCCGGCGCCGATGGACGAGACGCAGAAGCAGGTCTTCGCGATCATGCCATGGGTGCTGATGTTCGTGATGGCGCCGTTCGCGGCGGGTCTCCAGCTCTACTGGATCACTTCGAACCTGCTCACCATCGCTCAGCAGAAGCTGCTCTACATGCGCCACCCGTCGCTCAAGGAGCCGGTGCCCGCGGTGGTGAACGGCGGCAACGGGAAGCCCACGAAGAAGTGACGAATTTCGAACCAGAAGCGATCGAGACCGCGCGGAAAACCTTCGCCGGCCCAGTCGCCTTCCTGAAATCCGCGCCCGCGCTCCATTTCCTGCCCGATCCGACGGTGCCGGAAGTGGCGTTCGCGGGGCGGTCGAACGTCGGCAAGTCGTCGCTGCTCAACGCGCTGACCGGCCGCAACGGGCTCGCGCGCACCTCGAACACGCCGGGGCGCACGCAGGAGCTCAACTTCTTCGACGTCGGCGACCCGGTGCGGTTCCGCCTCGTCGACATGCCCGGCTATGGCTTCGCCAAAGCGCCCAAGGACGTGGTCAAGAAGTGGCGCTTCCTCGTCAACGACTTCCTGCGCGGCCGCCACGTACTCAAGCGCGTGCTGGTGCTGATCGACAGCCGCCACGGGATCAAAGAAGTCGATCGCGAGATCCTCGACATGCTCGACGCCGCGGCGGTCAGCTATCGCCTCGTCCTGACCAAGGGCGACAAGATCAAGCCGTCCGAGCTCGCCGAAGTGACCGAGCGCACCATCGCCGAGGCGCGCAAGCGCCCCGCCGCGCACCCCGACATCCTCGCCACCTCGAGCGAGAAGAGCGACGGCATCGCCGAGCTGCGCGCCGCGGTGCTCGAAGCGGTCAGCGTCTGATCGCCTACCAGTCCGCCAGGACGTAATCCTCGATCTCGCTCGCCCACATGTCGCGCTTCAGGAAGTGTGGCACGATCAGCGAGAAATAGACGCGCTGGCCGTAGACGTTCGGGTGGTGGAGGAAATCCGCGGTGAGGTGGGTGAACACCGGTGCCCCGGCCGGGGCCGCCTTGGGAAACCCCGCCTGCACGTCGACCAACGCCACGCCCCGCCCCTGCGCCACCAGCCGGATCGCCTCGTTGAAGGCGGCGGTGCGCGCCGGATCCTCCAGCGCGTAGAGCGGGTTTCGCTGGAAGAAGCCGACCAGGATCACCCGCACGCCTTCGGCCTTCAGGCGGCCGACCACGGTGTCGAGGTCGGTCCGGAACTGGGCCGCATCGACCCCGCCGCTGATGTGGTCGTTCATCCCGTAGGCGATCACCGCCGTATCCGCGCGCCGCGCGACGAGGTCGTCGAGCTGGCCGAGCGCACCACCGACCACCGCGCCCGGCACCGAGACATTCTCGACGGTCGAGGCCGGCCCCAGGAATTTGCGGATCAGCCCACACCAGCTCTGCGAATCATTGCCCGAATAGAATTGCGCGGCCGTGTGCGCCCCGGCGGCGATGCTGTCGCCCAGGCACAGGACCTTGCCGGTCGCCGCGCTCGGCGCGACGGCGCGCACCTGCCGGTCGCTCGTCAGTCCGTCATAGTCGACATAGACCGCGTGGTTGATCGTCAGCGGCGGATTGCGCGGATCGGCGACGAAGTCGAACTTGTCCCCCACCGATCGGACATAGGTGTAGGCGGCAAAGTCCGGGATTCGTGACCCGGGCGTCCGCGCGATCCCGGTCTCGGTGGCGACATAGTCGGTCGCGACATAATCGATCCGCCGGCCATCCGCGCCGAAGCCGTACACCGCGCCCACCCGTGCCGCGCGATGCAGGAAGCTGACCTGCGCCGTCCCGCTCAACATCCGCGCCTCGCCGCGGATCGCCACGGTTGGCGGCGGTGTCAGCGTGGGCGTCGGGTTCGCGACGGGCGGATCGGCCTTCGTGCCGCCGCTGCACCCGCCGACGGCGAGCAACAGCGCCGAGGCGAGCAGAATGCGCCGCTTCATTCGTCCCCCTTCGCTCCAGCCGATCCCGCCTCCGCCCTATCCGCCGGGGCGACCGGGACGCAACGGCTCAGGCTGGATTGTGCTGCTTGAGGAATGCCTCCAGCGCCTTCAGGAACTCGAGCCGGTCCTCGGTCCGGCTGAAATGGTGGTCGGCCTTGGGCTGGACGATATAGGTCACGTCCTTCCCCGCCGCGTTGAGCTTCTGCGCCAGCACCTTGGACTGCACCGGCGGCACCACCCGATCCTCGTCGCCATGCACCAGCAGCAGGGGAATCGAGAATTCGCCCGGAAAATTGAGCGGCGACACGTTCTTGAGATCGGGCGCCTGCTTGCGCAGCCAGTCGCCGCGCGCGCCGCCAAAAAGGAAGTTGCGCTGGTGCTTGAGCATGCGGTTGAGGTCCGACACGCCGGCATAGGACACCGCGCAGCGATATTTCTCGCCGTCGCGCTGCGCCGCCCGGATCGCGGCATAGCCGCCATAGGAGGCGCCGACCATGCACACCCGCGCCGGATCGGCGATGCCGAGATCGGCCAGCGCCTTCACCGAATCGTCGAGATCGTCCTGCATCGCCAGGCCCCATTGGCCCTCGCCCTTCTCGGTGAAGGGCGTGCCGTATCCCGAAGATCCGCGGTAATTGGGCTGGATCACCGCATAGCCGCGATCGGCCAGGAACTGCCCCCACCAATCCCAAGTCTCGCTGTCGCGTGCGAATGGCCCGCCATGCGGCATCACGATCAGCGGCAATTTCTCCTTGCGCCCGAACGGCAGCGTCAGCACCGCGGCGATTTCCAGCCCGTCGCGCGCCTTGTAGCGGATCGTGCGCACCGGATGCATGCGCCGCATCTTGATCGTCGGGCTGTTGAACCCGAGAGGCTCCATCCCCCCGATGGCGGGTTCATAGATGTAG
Organism: Sphingomonas sp. MS122; assembly: GCF_049532975.1. Lineage (GTDB taxonomy): Bacteria > Pseudomonadota > Alphaproteobacteria > Sphingomonadales > Sphingomonadaceae > Sphingomonas. Next base: position 3,969,812 of record NZ_CP186695.1, read on the forward strand.
TAGCCGCCCGGCGCGTCGGCGCCGCCGACCCGGACGATCGCGCGCGAGCGATCGCGGCTGGTCGAGACGATGCGGACCTGCGCACCCTTCACCAGGCCTGCGACCGCCGCATGCATCGCGATCATCTCCGGGTCGGTCCAGCGGATCTCAGGCCGGTTCTCGTTCACCGCCACGCCCAGATAGCCGAAACCGCTCGAATCCGGGATGATTCCGCCGATATCATAACCCTTGCTCGCAAAGAGCTGCTTGCCGCGTTCAAGCGTCTTGAGGTCGAGCTCGTAGAGCGCCGAATAGCCGCCCTCGTCGTCGTCGATGATCAGCGCCTTGCTCGCATCGCGCAGGAACAGCGCCGGCACCGTCAGCCGCTCGTCGCGCGTCCTGGCCTTGTCGATGGTGCGGAACGTCGCGCCCGGCCGGTCGCGATAATGGACGCGGCGCGAGCGGCCGTCCTCGCTCATCCCGATGCCCATGCGCACGACGCCGTCGCCGTCGGCATACCAGCTGGCCACGCCGGGCCTGCTCGGCACGATCGTGCGCCGCTTGCCGGTGGCGAGGTCGATCTCGTCCACTTGCGGCCAGAAGCCGGGCTCGTTGGTGTAGATCGAGGTCTGGTAGGCGACCATGACGCGCGCCGAGCCGTCGCGCGCGCTCCAGATCACGTCGTCACCACGCTGCGCCGCGTTCTTGGGAAGCGTAATGACCTTGCCCGTGATCATCGAATAGCCAAGCGCCCGCGTCACATACCAGCTATCGCCCTGCACCGGCACTTCCTGGCCGATGCCCACGACCAGCCATTCGTCGTTGACCCAGCTCCACCAGTTGAGATCGGCCTTGCCGGGATTGAGCAGCTTGGGCGGCGCGCTCGAGCCGGGCGTCATCACCGCGAAATACTGCTCGCCCTTGATCGCGACCTTGCCCGCGATCTGCTTGCCGTCGGGAGATATCTCGGGATCGTCGATCTGCGGTACTTCGGCAAAGGCCTCCACCGGCAGCGGCGGACGTGCCACCGGCGCCGCGGCCTGTGGCGACGCAGCGCCAATCAGCGCGAGCGCCGAAATCGTCAGCACACAGCTACGCAACATCTTTTCCCCCACACCCCTGCGGACCAAGATGGTGTCGCCAATCCCCGTGGCCCGCAAGCAATTCGTCGATGGTTGCTCCTGCCTCGCCCCGCCGCTATCCCGCGCGCATGCTCAAGCTCATCATCGGCAACAAGGCCTATTCGTCCTGGTCGCTGCGCGGCTGGCTCGCCTGCAAGCTCTCGGGCCTTCCGTTCGAAGAGGTCGTTGTCCCGCTCTACGACGACGACTGGGACAAGCGGCGCGAGGGCGACGAGTTCGCGCCTTCCTCGGGCAAGGTGCCGATCCTGTGGGACGACGATGCGGTGGTGTGGGACAGCCTCGCCATCGTCGAGTATCTGAACGAGAAATCGGGCGGCGACAAATTCTGGCCCGCCGACACCGCCGCGCGCGCGATGGCGCGGTCGATGGCAGCGGAGATGCATTCGGGCTTCGCCGCGCTGCGCCGCAAGCACAGCATGAACATTCGCCAGGTCTACGAGCCCAAGACGCCCGATGACGATGTGATGCAGGACATCCAGCGCATCATGGAGCTGTGGGCGCAGGCCCGCGCGCGCTACGGCGGCGACGGCGAGTTCCTGTTCGGCGCGTTCGGTGCGGCGGACGTGATGTTCGCGCCGGTCGTCACCCGCTTCGTCACCTATTCGCTTCCGGTCGCACGATTCGCGCCGGCCTATATGAGCGCGGTGCTCCAGCACCCCTTCATGCAGGACTGGATCGCCGCCGCGCAGGAGGAGGAATGGGTGCTCGAGCAGTTCGAGCAATCCGCCACGGGCTGATTACTTGAGCCGTCTGGTCGGATAGGGCGTACCGTCCTTGCGGGCATAGCCTTCCGGCGCGAAGCGCATGTCGATATCGGGATATTCGCCCCAATCGGCCGTCCGGTCGCCGGCACTGACCGCAATGAAAACACAATCCGCGTCGGAGCGGTTCTGCAAGTGATGGCCGTTGCGGTCCCCGGCCGGAAATGCCGCGCAATCGCCGGGCCGCATGATCGTCTCGCCCGAATCGTCGATCAGCACCGCCTCGCCCGTCAGCACCACCACGAACTCGTCCTCGATCGCGTGCCAATGGCGCTGCGACGACCAGGCGCCGGGCTTGAGCGTGACATGGCTGACGCCCATCGCGGCGAGCCCTCCGGCAGGTGCGAGCCGGCGATACCACCGGCCTTGCACCGGCTGATCGAACGGATCGGGATAGCCGGTCGCGTTGGTCTGCGGGATTGTGTCGAGGTCGAGCTTGGGCAATGGAGCCTCCTGATCCTGTGGAGGCCGTATTGCCCGACGTCGTCGAACTGACCAAGGCCCTGATCGCCGCCGAGAGCATCACGCCGGCGCGCGGCGCGGTGTTCGACGTGCTCGAGGCGGCGTTGCTTCCGCTCGGCTTCGCGGTCGACCGCTTCGTGACGGGCGAGGCCCCCGACGGTCCGGTCGAGAATCTTCTCGCAATGCGCACCGCCGGGCCCGGGCCGCATTTCGCCTTTGCCGGACATCTCGACGTCGTCCCGCCGGGCCAGGGCTGGACCTCGGGCGCGTTCGAGCCCGAGATCCGCGGCGGTCTCCTCTACGGCCGCGGCGCGGTCGACATGAAGGGCTCGATCGCCGCCTTCGCCGCAGCCGTCGCCGCGTCGCCTCCGACCGGCACCGTCAGCCTGATTATCACCGGCGACGAGGAAGGGCCCGCAACCTACGGCACGCTAGCGCTGATGGAGCGAATGGCAGCCGGCGGCATCCGCCCCGACCTATGCCTGGTCGGTGAGCCGACCAGCGCCCACCGCCTCGGCGACACGATAAAGATCGGCCGCCGGGGCTCGACCGTGATCGACATCGAGGTGCCCGGGCGTCAGGGCCATGTCGCCTATCCGCATCTCGCCGACAATCCGGTCCCCCGCCTCGTCCGCGCCCTCGCCGAGATCGATGCGATCGAGCTCGATCAGGGCACCGACTGGTTCCAGCCCTCGAACATCGAGGTGATCGATCTGGAGGTAGGCAATCCCGCCACCAACGTCATTCCGGGCAAAGCGTCGGCGCGCATCTCGATCCGCTTCAACGACCGCCAGCGCGGCCCCGAGCTGGTCGAGCGGATCGAGCGCATCGTCCACGCCCATGCCCCCGCCGCGCATGTCCGCGGCCGCGTCTTTGGCGAGGCGTTCCTGACCGAGCCGGGCCCCCTGTCGGCGCTCGTCGCGGATGCGATCGAGGCCGAGACCGGCCTCCGCCCCGAGCTCTCGACCACTGGCGGGACGTCGGACGCGCGCTTCCTTTCGCGCATCTGTCCGGTGGTCGAGTTCGGCCTGCTCAACGCGACGATGCACAAGCTCGACGAGGCCGTCGCGCTCGACGACCTGTACAAGCTCACCGCGATCTACGCAAACCTGCTGCGGCGCGTGTTCGCCTAGCCCGCGATCCGGACATCCTCGAGCCGCGGCGCGCGCTGGGCCCAGGCGATGAACGCCTCCTCGGCCATCGGCTGGGCGATGACATAGCCCTGCAGCACGTCGCAGCCGATCACGCGCAGCACGTCGAGCTGCGCCTGGGTCTCGATCCCCTCGGCGACGACTTCGCAGCCCAGGCCGTGGATCAGCCCAATCACCGCCTGCGCGATCGTGCGCGCCTCGGGGTTGGTGGCGACATTCTCGACCAGGCTGCGGTCAAGCTTCACCCGGTCGAGCGGCAGGTCGCGCAGCCGCGCGAGGTTCGAATAGCCGGTCCCGAAGTCGTCGATCGCGATGCTCGCGCCATCCGCGCGCAGCGCGGCGATCGCGTCGATCACCTCGCGCGAGCAGTGCATCGCCAGCGTCTCGGTGATCTCGAGCTCGAGCAGCCGCGCGGGCGCGTCCGCGGCCTGCATCGCCTCGCGCAGCCGGCGGAAGAAGGTCGCGTGGTCGAGCTGGCGCGGGCTGATGTTGACCGCCATGCGCTGCTCCACGCCGAGCTTGCCCCAGCGCGCGATCGTGTTGGCGACGCTCTCGACCACCCATTCGCCGATCTCGACGATCAGGCCGGTCTCCTCGGCGCGGCCGATGAAGCTGCCCGGCAGGCACAGGCCGCGCTCGGGATGCTGCCAGCGCAGCAGTGCCTCCGCCCCGACGATGCGGCCGTCGGCGGCGCTGATCTGCGGCTGATAGACCAGCGCGAACTGATCGCGCTCGACCGCGCCGCGCAGATCGGTCTCGAGCTGCGCCCGCTCGGCGATCTCGGTCGCCAGCTCCTCACTGAAATGTTCGGCGCGCCCGCGGCCCTGCGCCTTGGCATGGTACATGGCGGCATCGGCGGCGCGCATCAGGTCGGTCAGCGTCGTGCCGTGCTCGGGCCGCATCGCGATCCCGACTGAAGCGCCGATGCCGACTTCCTGGTCGGCCAGGTCGAACGGTTCGGACAGCGCGAACAGGATGCCGCGCCCGATCCGGTCGGCGTCGCGGACATTGGAGATCGCCGGGAAGAAGATCGTGAACTCATCGCCCGAGAGCCGCCCGATCAGCGGCTGGCGCATCGCGTCCTCGACGCCGAATCGGTCGGCGACCGCGCGCAGTCGGTTGGCGACCATCCCCAGCAGCTGGTCGCCCATCGCATGGCCGAGCGTGTCGTTGACCGCCTTGAAGCGGTCGAGATCGACGAAGAACAACGCCGCCATCGTCTCGGGCGGCAGCTCGGTCAGCACGCGCTCGCAGCTGCGCCGGAAATGGATGCGGTTGGGCAGCGCGGTGACCGGATCGAACAGCGCCAGCCGTTGCACGCTCTCCAGGTTCGAATGGAGCTGGCGGAACAGCCCGTCCATCGCCTCGGCCAGCGGCGGCACGCATTCCCCCACCTCACTCGGGATCTCGCTCTCCAGGTCGCCGTTGGCGGCGCTGGTCAGCCGTCCGATCGCCGCGTCGATCGCCTCCGCGGTGGCGGCGATGGTGCGCTCGGCATAGGCCCAGCACATCGCCGCGCAGATGATCGCCGCGATCAGCGCGGTGGCGGCGTTCTCGGTGCCGAATTTCCCGCCCGAAGTGGCCGCGAGCGCCAGGATGAACACGAACGCTCCGGCGCAGATCGCAAAGACGATCGCGCGACTCTTGAGCGAGAACCCGTTCATCGCGCTTGCGTGATCCCCCAAAGCTCCCGCGAGAGCGGGACGATGGGCTGGTATAGGTCCGAAATGGTTAAGAATTTCGCGCGCCGGCGTTTCGTTGCCTTTTCAGAACGATGTACAGCGCGCCTTGCCCGCCATGTCGCGGATGCGCGTTTCTGACTGCGGCGATCCGGTCCGAATGCCGCGACGCGGCGAGCCAGTCGCCGACCGCCGCGCGAATCGCGCCGCGCGCGTGCGGCCGCTCCGATTCGGGACGCGGCGGCTTGCCCGTGATCAGCAGCAGCACGCGGTCGCCGCGCGCGATCGCCATCTCCAGGCCCATGTCCAGCCGCGCATGCGCCGTCGCCAGCGTGTGACCGTGCAGGTCGATCGAGCTCTCGGGCGCCACCAGCCCGCGCGACAGGCGGCGGTCCCAGCCGGCGTCCAGCGTGTCCGCCGGGGGCGGCGCGGGCCTGGGTTTGAGTGGGGGAGCGGGCGGCACGCGTCCCTTCACGCGAGTTGCGGGCGCGGCCTCCGGCGCGCCGGGCGCCGGGGACTTGGGTGCGGGTGGCGTGGCTGGAACCGGCTCGCGCGCGATCGGCGTCACCGTCGCGATCACGCGCGCCCACAGCGCCCGTTCCTCGGGCGTCATCACTCGCGGCGGCATAGGGTCCGTACCCGGTTCAAACGAGGTCGCGACGGAGCGGATTTTTGCGCCAGGCTAGGAGCAAGGAGGGAGCGATGGGGTTCCATCGTGACCAACGAGCGACGCCGCACGGCACGAAAAGACGCCCGCCGCTGCGCGGTCGCCCGTGGAAGGCCGCCGAAGTGTCGGCCCGCCATGCCCCCGGCATGGCTGCGGCCGTCCGGGGGACGGTCGCACCGACACTTCGTCGCTCGTTTGCGCGTAGCTTCAGCTACGCGTCTGCACTGCACTCCTTGTCGGCGACCTTCCACGGGCGATCACAATCCTTCGTTCGAACCGGGGTACGGACTCTTTTCGTGTCTAGTCCGCGCGGTGGCGCGCGAGCGTTCCCTTGGGCAGCAGCAGCCACGCGGTGCCGCGCGCCGCCATGCCGCCGGCGATCGCGCGTGCCTCATCGCCCGCACCCCAGAAAGTGTCGAAGCGGTTGCTGCCCTTGATCGCGCCGCCGGTATCCTGGGCGACCCAGATGCCGGTTGCGTCCTGGCGGTCCATCGACAGGAACACCGGCGCACCCATCGGCACGAACTTGGGATCGGCCGCGACGCTGCCGCGCCCGGTCACCGGCAGCCCCATCGCGCCGAGCGGCCCCGGCCCGGTCAGCTCGCGGAAGAAGACGTAGCTCTTGTTCTCGCGCATGATCGCGCGGCCCTGCTCGGGATTGGCGCGAAGATAGCCCATGATGCCCTGCATCGACGCCTGGCCCTTGGCGAGGATGCCGCGGTCGAGCATCAGCTTGCCGATGCCGGTATAGTCGCGCCCGTTCTGGCTGGCATAGCCGATCCGCATCACCCCGCCGTCGGGCAGCCGCAGCCGCCCCGAGCCCTGGATCTGCAGGAAGAACAGCTCGACCGGGTCCGCCGCCCAGGCGATCTCCAGACCGCGCCCGGCGAGCGCGCCCTGCTCGATCGCGGTACGGTCGTGATAGGGCACGAATTTGGTGCCATCGACTCGCCCGCGGATCGAGCGGCCCTTGAGATTGTCCGAGAAGGTGCCGAGGTCGACGTCGATCAGATCGGCAGGCCGGCCATAGATCGGCGTCTCATAGCCCGGCCGCCGCGTGCGCGACCCGGCGATCTCGGGCTCGTAATAGCCGGTGGCGAAGGCCTTGCCGTCGGCGACCTGCACCGCCTCGAAGTGGCGCGCGAAGAAGGCTGCGGCACCGCTGACCTGCGTGCTCCGCGCCGCGTCGCACGCCGCGCGCCAGTCTTCGGCCCGGGTGAGGCCGCTGGCATCAGTGCGCTTGGTGAGGCTCGGGCAAGTGATGCGGAAGGCTTCCAGCGCCCGCGCGGCACCGGCGGCAGTGATCGGCAGGTCGGCGATATCGGGTCCGGCCAACAGCCCGGCCGCAGCGGCCGTGGCGGTGGTCTCGGAAGCGGCCGGCGCCGGCCTCGGCGCGAGCGGGGTCGCAGCGGTCGGCTGGCGGACGGGAACCGAGGAACGCGGCGGCGGCGCGGAACCCACCGGCTCCGGCCCCGAGGACGACGGCACGCAACCGCTCAATGCCACGGCCAGCGCCGCTACCCCCCAAGCGCGCATCGGCTACCCCTCAAGCTTCGTCGGTGTCGCTCAGCTTCCAGTTGGGATCGTCGCTGCGCAGGTCGCGGCTGAACGTCCACACGTCGTGCGTCTCGACCGCGTCGCTCAGCGAGCCGGCGATGACGTTGCCGTCCTTGTCGCGAGTCACCGCGGCGATGTCGGCGTCGAAGCGCATCGTGATGCGCGCCGTGCGGCCTTCGATCGCGATCTCGGCGATCGCCGCGCGCTCGATCGAGATCAGGCGGTTGTCGAGCGTCTCGCCCGCCGCCTCGCGCGCGTCGATCGCGGCGACGAAGCTGTCGCGGACCTCATCCTCGACCAGCCAGCCCAACGTGTCGCGGTCGCCCTTCCAGAACGCCTCGAGGATCATCCTGTAGGCCGACTTGGCGCCCTCGACGAACTGGCCGACGTCGAAGCTCGGATCGGCCGCGACCAGCGCGCGCAGGCCGCCCTCGGCGCCCGCTTCCACGCTGCGCGGGCCGGGCTCGCGGACCTCCGCCGGCATGTCGATCGTGCGCGGAATCGGCGGCGCGCCGACGCGCTCCTCGGCCGCACGCGGCAGCGGCTGCTGCTCATGCCCGGTGCGCTTGCCCAGCACCGAGTAGAGCCTCAGCGCCAGAAAGGCCGCGATCGCTGCGAACAATATGACCAGATACACTTGGGACACCTCGTTTCCACCCTCCACATAGGCAGGATACGCGCCCGATTCAAATATAGCATGAACGGCGCCGCGATCAGCGCGCGTGCACGCCCGTTGAAACGCTTGATCGCCCCTGCTAGGCGCGACCGTCATTCCAACGCGGATTGCCGCGACTTATATCCCAGACAAGAAGGACTTTCGAACGATGGACGAGCCGGAAAACGCAGCGCCCCAGAACGACGCGACTGGTGAGCCGCTCGCGAACGGCGCCGACACCGCCCCCTCGGTGGGCGTGATCTCGCAATATGTGAAGGACTTCTCGTTCGAGAATCCGAACGCCCCGGCGATCTACCAGGTCCAGGGACAGCCGCAATTCGACGTCCAGTTCAACATCGGCTCGGCCGAGGTCGCGCAGGACGTGCACGAGGTGGTGCTCAAGATCGACGTGCGCGCCGAAACCGAGGGCCAGGTCGCGTTCGTCGTCGACCTCGCTTATGCCGGCCTGTTCGCGGTCCGCAACATCCCCGCCGAGCATCTCCAGCCGTTCCTGCTGGGCGAGGCGCCGCGCCTGCTGTTCCCGTTCGCGCGCCGCGTGCTGGCCGATGCCGTCCGCGACGGCGGGTTCCCGCCGCTGATGCTCGAGCCGATCGACTTCAACGGCCTCTACTATCAGCAGCTCGAAGAGCGGGCCGCTGCCGGCGGCCAGGCCGGGGAACTCGGCCAGGCCTGAAGCTTGGCGATCGGTTTATCCCTCTCCACCGTCATCCCCGCGAAAGGTGGGGATCCATTGACGCTGCCGGTGCGGCTCCTTTGAGACGTCCGCCAGAATGGATTCCCGGCTTCGCGGGAATGACGAGCAAGGGATGGTAGGGCGATGAACCTTGTCCGCGCACTCGGGTCGATCGGCGGGCTGACGCTTGCCAGCCGCGTGCTCGGGCTGGTCCGCGACTCGCTGTTCGCGCGCTATGTCGGAGCGAGCTTCGCCTCCGACGCGTTCCTGATCGCCTTCCGTCTGCCCAACCTGTTCCGCGCGCTGTTCGCGGAAGGGGCGTTCAGCGCCGCCTTCGTGCCGATGTTCAGCAAGAAGATCGGCGAGGCGGACGGCGACACCCGCTCCGCGCTGTCCTTCGCCGAGGAAGCGCTGTCGGTACTCCTCCCGATCCTGCTGCTGCTCACCGCGATCATGGAGATCGCGGCCTATCCGGTCGTCTGGGCGCTGTCGGGCGGGTTCAACGACGTCACGCCCGGCCAGTTCGCCTTCGCGGTCGAGCTGTCGCGCATCACCTTCCCCTATCTGCTGCTGATCAGCCTCGTCTCGCTGCTCGGCGGGATCCTCAACTCGCTCCACAAATTCTGGGTCAACGCCGCCGCTCCGATCCTGCTCAACCTCACACTGATCGCGGCCCTGCTGTTCTTCCACCATGACGACACGCTGCTCACCGCGCGCAACCAGGCGATCGCGGTCACCGTGTCGGGCGCGCTCCAGCTCCTCTGGCTGATCCTCGCCTGCCGCGCCAACGGCGTGAAGCTGCGCCTCCGCATGCCGCGCCTGTCGCCCGACGTGAAGAAGCTGCTCGCGCTGATCGGCCCCGCCGCCGCGGGCGCCGGCGCGACCCAGATCAACCTGATCATCTCGACCGCACTCGCCGCCAGCATGCTCGCCGAGGGCTCGGTCTCGTACATCTATTACGCCGACCGCCTTAACCAGCTCCCGCTCGGCCTCATCGGCATCGGCCTCGGCACCGTGCTGCTCCCCACCATCGCCCGCCAGCTCGGGGCGGGGAAGGACGCGGAGGCGATGCACACGCAGAACCGCGGCGCCGAGCTCGCCCTGTTCCTCACCCTCCCCGCCACCGCCGCGCTGGTGATCTGCGGCGGCCCGATCGTGGCCGCGCTGTTCCAGCACGGCGCCTTCACCGCCGACAACACGGTCAAGACCGCGCAGGCGCTCGCCGCCTTCTCGGTCGGCCTGCCCGCCTATATCCTGGTCAAGGTGCTCACACCGGGCTTCTATGCCCGCGCGGACACGAAAAGCCCGGTGCGCTACGCCACCATCTCGATCGCGGTGAACCTCGCGCTCAACCTCGCGCTGATCGTGCCGCTCCAGCATATGGGTCCGCCGCTCGCCACCGCGGTCGCGGCATGGGTCAACGTCGCCCTGCTCTACCGCGCCCTCGCCCAACGCGGCCACTTCGTCGCCGATGCGCAGCTCAAGCGCCGCGTCTGGCGCCTCGTCGGCGCGTCGGTCGCGATGGGCGCCGTGATGTTCTTCCTCAACGACCTCTTCACGCCCTACACCACCGGTGCCTGGACGATCCGCACCGCGGCGATGCTGGTGCTGGTCGGCGCCGGATGCATCGTGTACGCGGTCGCGTGCTTCGGCACCGGAGCGGTACGGATCGGCGACTTGAAAGCGCTGTTCCGCCGCCGCGCCGCCTGAAAACTCAGTTCCAGAGAAGTCACATGCGCGTCGTTTCCGGCATCAAGCCCACGGGCAACCTCCACCTCGGCAACTATCTGGGTGCGATCAAGCAGTGGGTGGGGATGCAGGCCGATGTCGACGCGGCGGGCGGCGAGAGCATGTACTTCATCGCCGACCTGCACGGCCTCACCGAATGGATCGAGCCGCAGGCGCTCCATGCCAACACCTTCGAGATCGCCGCCGCGATGATCGCCTCGGGCATCGACCCCAAGCGCTCGATCCTGTTCAACCAGACCCGCGTCCCGGCGCACAGCGAGCTCGCCTGGCTGCTCAACAACGTCGCGCGCGTCGGCTGGCTCAACCGCATGACCCAGTTCAAGGACAAGGCGGGCAAGAACCGCGAGGGCGCCAGCGTCGGACTCTACGACTATCCCGTGCTGATGGCCGCCGACGTGCTGCTCTATTCCACGACCCATGTCCCCGTGGGCGAGGACCAGAAGCAGCATCTCGAGCTCGCCCGCGACATCGCCGCCAAGTTCAACCTCGACTATGGCGTCGAACTGCTCGTCCAGCCCGAGCCGCTGGTGAGCAAGGAAGCCCCGCGCATCATGAGCCTGCGCGACGCGACCTCGAAGATGTCCAAGTCCAACCCCTCGGACGCGGCGCGGATCAACCTGATCGACGACGACGACGCCATCGCCCAGAAGTTCCGCAAGGCGAAGACCGACCCCGAGCCGCTCGGCGAGACGTTCGAGGAGCTCAAGGACCGGCCCGAGGCGAAGAACCTCGTCACCATCTTCGCCGCGCTGTCGGACCGCGCGCCCGAGGATGTCGTCGCGGAATATGCGGGCCAGGGCTTCGGCAGCTTCAAGCCCGCGCTCGCCGACCTCGCCGTTGCCAAGCTCGGCCCGATCCGCGACGAGATGGTCCGCCTGACCGCGGACCGCCCCGCGGTCGACGCGATCCTGCGCGAAGGCTCGGACAAGGCCGCCGCCCTCGCCGCACCCCTGCTGCGCAAGGTCCAGGAAACGATGGGGTTGCTAGTCTGACTGGCTCCGCTCCGGTAGGGGAGGAATTTAAAGGCTTAGAACTTCGTCTCGCCATAGATCGCGCAGACGTCGCCGTCCCACGCGCCGCGATAATGGTCGAGCAGCAGCTCGGCCGGCACCTTGCCCGTCCGCACGATCTCGCGCAGCGGATCGAGGAATCCGCTCTCGTTGTCGCCCGCCGAGTTGAGCCGCGCACGCGCCGTCAACCCGGCCCCCGCGATGTCGATCACCTGCCCCGCAATGTCGCGCAGCTTGCCGCCGCCCGGCAGCGGCGCGTCGAGCCCGAGCTTCGGTACGGAATCGCGCAGCGCCTGCCGCCCGGCCATGTCCCAGTCCTTGACTAGGTCCCACGCTGCGTCGAGCGCGCCCTGGTCGTAGAGCAACCCGACCCACAAGGCCGGCAGCGCGCAGATGCGGTTCCACGGGCCCCCGTCGGCGCCGCGCATCTCGAGGAAGGTCTTGAGCCGCACTTCGGGAAAGGCGGTCGACAAATGGTCCGCCCAGTCGTCGATCGACGGCTTCTCGCCGGGCAGTACCGAAAGCTCGCCCTTGAGGAAATCGCGGAAGCTCAGCCCGGCGGCGTCGATATATTTCCCGTCGCGGTAGACGAAGTACATCGGCACATCGAGCGCATACTCCATGTAGCGCTCGTACCCGAACCCGTCCTCGAACACGAAGGGCAGCATGCCGGTGCGGTGCGGGTCGGTGTCCGACCAGATATGGCTGCGATAGCTCAGATACCCGTTAGGCTTGCGCTCGGTGAAAGGCGAGTTGGCGAACAGCGCCGTCGCCAGCGGCTGGAGCGCGAGGCCGACGCGGAACTTCTGCGCCATGTCCGCCTCGCTCGAATAGTCGAGGTTCACCTGGATCGTGCAGGTGCGCAGCATCATGTCGAGGCCGAGGCTGCCGACGCGCGGCATGTGCCGCAGCATGATGCCGTAGCGGCCCTTGGGCATCACCGGCAGGTCGCTGCGCGCCTTGTCCGGCCACATGCCGAGGCCCAGGAAACCGAGCCCGAGCTTCTCGCCAACCGCCTTCACCTGCTGCAGGTGCCGGCCGGTCTCGGCGCAGGTCTGGTGGAGATTCTCGAGCGGCGCGCCCGACAGCTCGAGCTGCCCGGCGGGCTCGAGGCTCACCGTGCCGTCGGGTCCCGACAGCGCGATGACGTTGCCGCCCTCGGTCACCGGCGACCAGCCGAACTGGGTCAGCTCGGCGAGCAGGTCGCGGATGCCGCCCGGCTCGTCATAGCTCGGCGCGTGATTGTCCCGCGTCGAATAGACGAACTTCTCGTGCTCGGTGCCGATTCGCCAGCGCTCGGCGGGCTTCTCGCCCTTGGCGAAATAGTCGAGGAGCTGCTGACGGCTCTCGATGACAGGCGCGTTGCTGTTTGAAACCGTCTTGGTGCTCATTCGCGCGCCTTACGCTTGTGGAACGAAAGGCGAAAGAGGGTATGAAATACCCGAATTTCAGTGGGAAATCACCAGTCCCCCGCCGCGCCCATCCACAGACTCACCGCGGCCGCCGCCGCGGTCTCGGCGCGCAGGATGCGCGGCCCCAGCGAAATCCCCACCGCCTGCGGCGCCGCGCGGATCGCCTCGCGCTCCTCGGCGTCGAACCCGCCCTCGGGCCCGACCAGGATCGCCGCCGGCCCCGGACGTGCACGCATCGCCTCCAGCGCCGGCGCGCCGCCGGTCTCGTCGGCGAAGAACAGCGCCCGCTCCGCCGGCCAGTCCTTGAGCAACGCCGCGAGCTTCACCGGCTCGACCAGCTCGGGCAGCGCGGTGCGCCCGCATTGCTCGGCCGCCTCGATCATGTGGTTGCGCAGCCGCTCCAGGTTGAGCTTGTCGACCACCGCGCGCCGGGTCAGCACCGGCGCGAGGCGCGCCACGCCCAGCTCGCACGCCTTCTCCGCGACCCAGTCGATCCGCCCCTTCTTGATCGGTGCCGCGCACAGCCACAGATCGGGCACCGCCTCGCGCTCGCGCAGCCGCTCGCGCACCTCCAGCGTCACGTCGCGCTTGCGCACCTCGGCAGCGACCGCGAGCCACTCGCCGGTGGCGTCGTCGAACAGCTTCACCGGGTCGCCCGCCTTGAGCCGCATCACCGTCGCCAGATAATGCCCCTGCGGCCCGTCGACCCGCCGCACCTCGCCTTCACTCAGCGCCGGCTCGACGAACAGGCGCGGAGTCGATTGCGGCGGCCAGGCGGGAGTGGCGATCATGCTTCCCGCCTACCGCGCCAAACGCTCCTCGTCACCCCGGGCATACCCACCTCGTCACCCGGCCTTGAGCCGGGACGGGCTGTCTTCGAGGGAAGAAGAGGCCCCGTCCCGGCAAGGCCGGGATGACGGGGAATGCTAGCGTTCCAAAAAGCGGAGAAATCGCTGTCCTACAAGGTCCCGCTTGTGGCAGCAGAAAGCATGACCTCCACGGCTTGGCTCCCTCTCCTGACACGGCGCATGACACCCCTCAAGACTGTCAACTTTGTCAACCTCACGCATGACTGATCCCAGCCAGACCGTCCCCGATACCGAGCATCGCGGCCTCGTCCGCCTGCTCCCCGCGGCCGCACGTCCCTATGCCCTGCTCGCCCGGTTCGATCGCCCCATCGGCTGGTGGCTGCTGTTCTGGCCCGGCGCCTGGGCGATCGCGCTCGCCGGGGGCGCGGTGCGGCGCTGGGACCTGATGCTGTGGTTCCTGCTCGGCAGCATCGCGATGCGCGGCGCGGGCTGCGTCTACAACGACATCGTCGACCGCGACCTCGACCGCCAGGTCGCGCGCACCCGCACCCGCCCGCTCGCCAGCGGCGCGGTCAGCCTCAAGGCGGCGTGGATCTGGCTGGTCCTGCTCTGCCTCATCGGCCTCATCGTCCTCGTCCAGCTCAACCCGCTCGCCGCGATGATCGCGCTCGCCAGCCTCGCGCTGGTCGCCGCCTACCCCTTCATGAAGCGCATCACCTGGTGGCCCCAGGCGTGGCTCGGCCTGGTCTTCTCCTGGGCGGCCCTGGTCGGCTGGGCGGCGATCGCTCACGAGCTCCCCGCCCCCGCGTTGCTGCTCTATGTCGGTTCGATCTTCTGGGTGATCGGCTACGATACGATCTATGCGCTGCAGGATATCGAGGACGATGCGCTGGTCGGCGTGCGGTCCTCCGCCCGCCGGCTCGGCGACAATGTCCGGATCGGCGTCGCCGCCTTCTACGCCGTCGCCCTGACCTTGTGGGGGGCGGCATTGTGGCAGGTCCGCCCCGACAATCTCGTCCTCGCCGCGCTCGCGCCCGCTGCGATCCACTTGCTGTGGCAGGTCGGCACGCTCGTCCCCGCCGACGGCGACAACGCGTTGCGCCGCTTCCGCTCGAACCGCTTCGCCGGCCTGCTCGTGTTCGCCGCCTGCTTCGTCGTCGGGACCACGGCCTTTTGACGTTGCCGCACCCACTCCCTAGATCGCCGCGATGCTGACCCCCGAACAGGCCCGAGATCGAGTCCAGGACGCCATCGCCCGCGCGCGCAAGGCCGGCGCCGACGCCGCCGATGCGATGCTCTCCGCCGGCGAGTCGCTTTCGGTCTCGATCCGGCTCGGCGCGCTCGAGGATGTCGGCCGTGCCGAGCATGAGGAGCTTGGCCTGCGCGTCTTCTGCGGCATGCGTTCGGCGAGCATCTCCTCGACCGACCTGACCCCGCAGGCCCTCGACACCCTCGCCGAGCGCGCGGTGGCGATGGCGCGCGAGGCGCCCGAGGACGAATGGGCCGGCCTCGCCCCGGCCGAGCGGCTGCTGCGCGGCAATATCCCCGATCTCGACCTCGACGACGGCGATCTCGGCGATCCCGCCGCGCTCAAGGCCAGCGCGCTCGCCGCCGAGGATGCCGCGCGCGCCGTCCCCGGCGTCACCAACAGCGAGGGTGGCGGCGCTTCGGCCAGCCGCAGTATCTGGGCGCTCGCCACCAGCCATGGCTTCGCCGGCGCCTATGCGGTCACCAGCCACGGCCTCTCCGCCAGCGTGCTCGCCGGCGAGGCCGGGGCAATGGAACGCGACTATGCCCATCACAGTGCCCGCCACGCCCGCCACGTCGAATCGCCCGAGGCGATCGGGCGTCGCGCCGGCGAACGCGCGGTCGCTCGCCTCAATCCGGGCCGGGTCAGGAGCGGCGCCATGCCCGTGGTGCTCGATCCGCGCGTCGGCTCGAGCCTGCTCGGCCATTTGAGCAGCGCGATCTCGGGCGGCGCGATCACGCGCAGGACCAGCTTCCTGCTCGATGCGATGGGCACGCGCGTCTTCGCGCCTGGCATCCGCATCCAGGACGATCCGCACCGCCCCCGCGGCCTGCGCTCACGCCCCTTCGACGGCGAGGGCCTCCCTGTCTCGCCCGTCGCACTGATCGAGGACGGCAGGCTCGAGACCTGGCTGCTCGACAGCGCCGCCGCGCGCCAGCTCGGGCTCGAGCCGACCGGCCATGCCAGCCGCGGCATCGGCGGCGCCCCCGCCGCCGGGCCCAGCAACCTGTTCCTGGAAAACGGCAAGCTGCCGGTGGAAACGCTCATCGCCGACATCGGCTACGGCGTCTACGTCACGGAATTGATCGGCCAGGGCGTCAACATCGTCACCGGCGACTATAGCCGCGGCGCCGCCGGCTTCCTGATCGAGAATGGCGAGATCACGCGTCCGGTGTCGGAATTCACCGTCGCCGGCACGCTCCAGTCGATGTTCCGCGAGCTCGTCCCGGCCAACGATCTCGAATTCCGCTATGGCATCAACGTGCCGACGCTGCGCATCGAGGGGATGACGGTCGCCAGTGGCTGACGCGCTCGCCCGGGCCGTCAGCGACATCGCCGCCGAGGCGGGCCGGCTCGCGCTGGCCCGCTATGGACAGGATGTGCGCAAATGGGAGAAGTCGCCCGACAATTTCGTCTGCGAGGTTGATCTGGCGGTCGACGAGCTGCTGCGCGCTCGCCTCGCCGCCCTGCTGCCCGACGCCGGCTGGCTGTCGGAGGAGACCGCCGACGATCTTGCCCGCCTGTCCGCGAGCCGGGTGTGGGTGGTCGATCCGATCGACGGCACGCGCGATTTCCTGCGCCACCGCCCCGGCTGGGCGGTCTCGATCGCGCTGGTCGAGAACGGGCAGCCGGTGATCGGCGTGCTCGACGCGCCGGTGCGCGGTGAGCACTGGATCGCCGAGGCCGGCAATGGCGCGACCCGCAACGGCGTCGCGATCGCCGCTTCCAACCGCGCCGAGCTGGCCGGCGCGCGCGTGCCGGCCGACGATCTCCCGAGGGTCGACCGTCACTTGACGACGGTCGCGAAGCCCAACTCGATCGCGCTGCGCATCGCGATGGTCGCGGCCGGCGAGGCCGACCTGCTCGCCACCTTCCGCTGGGGCAATGAGTGGGACATCGCCGCCGCCACGCTGATCGCACGCGAGGCGGGTGCCAGGATCACCGATGCGCTCGGCAAGAAATTGCGCTTCAACACGCCGGCGGGCGAAGCCTTCGGCGTCCTCGCCACCGCACCCGGCATCCACCAGGCCGCGGCCGATCACCTGCGCGCGCGCGCCGTCAAAGCGCTGGGCAAGCAGCCTAGCCGCTGACCTCGTCGTCGCCGCGATACTTGACCTGCAGATAGCGCCCGCGCGTCGCCAGCGCGTCGAGGTCGCCCTGTGCCAGCTGGGCGGACATCTGCGCGATCTCCTGGTCGATCAGGCCGAGGCCGTCGACCAGCTGCTTGTCCGGCGACTGGCCATAGCGGTCCTGTCCGCGCAGGTTCTGCGGCACGCGCTGATAGCCCTTGACCAGCTCGGGCAGCTGCTCGCCGACCAGCTTGCGCACTTCGGCCGCCGCCGGTTCGCCCTCGTTGAGCGTCTTGAGCTGCCCCGCCAGCACGTCGAGCTTCATCCCGATCGAGTCGAGCAGTACCATCGCCGCGCCCGGCAGCGTCGGGCGCTGGCGGTCGAGCCATTCCTCGGTACGCAGCGGCAGCGTCGCGAGCGGCGCCTCGCCGAACTTCTCGGGCGCGACTTCCTTGCTCGCCGGCATCAGACCGAAGAACAAGGTCGCCGCGATGAGCAGCGCCATCACGATCAGCGCCCCGCCCATCCCGATCGGGATGAACCAGCCGAGCACCATCGCTGCGACGATGATCACGCCCGCCGCACCGGCGATCCGGCCGATCCGAGTCAGGATCTCCGCATCGCGCCGCTTCTTGGCGCGCGTGTTCAGCGTCGTGTAGCGCTCGCGCGAACGATTGAGCACTTCATCGGCCCGGGCGATTTCGCGATCGATCTCACTAGGCATGGCCGGTGCTTACAGCGCCTCCAGCTTGAACTGCTCGGTATTGCCCGAAACCTGGTTCTGCGCCGCGCCTTCCGCCCGGGCGATATAGCCCTTCGACTTCTCGACCTCGGTCGACAGCACGTTGACCGTCGTCTTCATGCTGTCGAGCGCCTTGAGCTTGAACACGTCGATCGCGTCCATCGTGTCGTAGATGTTCTGGAAGGCGCGCTGCAGCGTCTCGATCGGGATCGTGGCCGACGCGGCCTGCTCGTGAACCCTCGCCGTATTCTCCTTGAGCAGCTTGCCGGTCGAATCGATGATGTTGGCGGTGGTGGTGTTGAGCGCGGTGATCTGGTCGAGCACCAGCCGCTGCGCGGTCAGCGCCTGTGCCACCGTCACCGCCGTGCGCAGCGCGCCGACGGTCGTGGTCGAGGCGCGGTCGACGCCCTTCACCAGCTCGACATTGTTCTTCTTGACCAGATCGAGCGCGAGATAGCCCTGCACCGTCACCGCCATCTGCGTCAGCAGGTCCTGCGTGCGCTGGCGGGTATAGAAGAGCGCGGTCTCGCGGATCGCCTTGGCCTTGGCCGGATCGGTGTGGTCCAGCTCCAGCGCCTTGTCCTCGAGCCGCTGGTCCATCTCCTTGGAGATGTAGATCATCTGCTCGAGCCGCCCCATCGCCGCCCACAGGTTCTGCCGCTCGACGTCGATCGCGGCATTGTCCATCAACAGCTCGTCCTTGCCCGACTGCAGGCTTTTCAGGATTGCGGCGATGTGCGACTGGCTCGACTTGTAGCTGTCGAAATAGTTGCGCAGGCTGTTGCCGAACGGAATGATGCCGAACAGCTTCTTGCGCTGCGTCAGGGCGCCGCGCTTGCCGGGATCGAGATCCTCGACCACGCGCCGCAGCTCAGCCAGGTCCTTGCCGACGCCGACATCCTTGTCCATCGCCCGCACCGGTCGGTCGAGGAAGCGGTTGGACTGCCCCGCGGCGTCGCGGATCTCCTTCGATCCCATCGCGGTGATCGCGTCGACTCGCTTGCCGAACTCGGGCGAATTCACGTCCTGCGCGACCAGCTCGTCGATGAAGCTCTCGACCCGGGTCACCAGCTCGGTCTTCTTGCCCTCGTCCACGGGAACCAGTCCGGCCATCTTCTCCGCCGGCCGCTCCTTCAGCGGCTCGGGCGCGGTCAGCACCAGGTCGTCCGTCTTCTCGGCAGTCGCAGTCTCGGTCGCCATTTGCCCATCTCTCCAGCGCCAAAATTCCGGCAGCGCGTGCAAGATGAACGGGAACCGCACGCGCTTCAAGTGTATCGCCAATATAATACACTTGAATTATGGTGCAACCGACCGACTTTGGTGAGGTTCCGGTGTCGCGACCTGTTAACATGTCGCGGTTAGGATGGGTGGCATGGAACGCAGGCTGAAGATGATGATCGCCGGTTCGATCGCGGTATGGGTGCCGGTCAGCACGGCCGCCCAGGCTTCGCCCGCCGCCGTCGATCTCGGCAAGGTCTATCGCCTCAAGGCCGAGCCGGCTGCCGATGCGCCAGCCCTTTCCGCGCCGCACAAATTAAGCTAAGGGCGCCGCGCACCGCGCTCCCGCGGCATCCAGGACCTGTTATGAACCTTCGCAACGTGGCGATCATCGCACACGTCGACCACGGCAAGACCACGCTCGTCGACCAGCTCTTCCGCCAGTCCGGCACCTTCCGCGACAACCAGCGCGTCGAGGAACGCGCGATGGACTCGAACGACCTCGAGAAGGAGCGCGGGATCACCATTCTTGCCAAGCCGACCTCGGTCGAGTGGAAGGGCACGCGGATCAACATCGTCGATACACCCGGCCACGCCGATTTCGGCGGCGAGGTGGAGCGCATCCTCTCAATGGTCGACGGCGTCATCCTGCTGGTCGATTCGTCCGAAGGCGCGATGCCGCAGACCAAGTTCGTGACCGGCAAGGCGCTCAAGCTCGGCCTGCGCCCGATCGTCGTGGTCAACAAGATCGACCGCCCCGACGAGCGCATCCAGGAAGTGCTCGACGAGGTGTTCGACCTGTTCGTCAGCCTCGAGGCGACCGACGAGCAGCTCGACTTCCCGGTGCTCTACGCCTCGGGCCGCAACGGCTATGCCAATGAGGACCCGACGCTGCGCGAAGGCACGCTGGAGCCGCTGTTCCAGAAGATCGTCGACCATGTCCCGCCGCCCGCGCTCGACGTGGACGCGCCGTTCACCTTCCTCGTCACGCTGCT
Organism: Sphingomonas sp. MS122; assembly: GCF_049532975.1. Lineage (GTDB taxonomy): Bacteria > Pseudomonadota > Alphaproteobacteria > Sphingomonadales > Sphingomonadaceae > Sphingomonas. Next base: position 3,989,812 of record NZ_CP186695.1, read on the forward strand.
CGATCGCGACAACTTCCTCGGCCGCGTGCTCACCGGCCGCGTCACCTCGGGCAAGGTCAAGGTCAACCAGGCGATCCACGCGCTCGACGCCGGCGGCAACGTCATCGAGACTGGCCGCGCGTCGAAGATCATGTCGTTCCGCGGCCTCGACCGCGTGCCGGTCGACGAAGCGCAGGCGGGCGACATCATCAGCCTCGCCGGCCTTACCGTCGCGACCGTCGCCAACACCATCGCCGACACTTCGGTCAGCGAGCCGATCCAGGCGCAGCCGATCGATCCGCCCACCCTGTCGATGCGCTTCGCCGTCAACGACAGCCCGATGGCGGGCCGCGAGGGCAGCAAGGTCACCTCGCGCATGATCCGCGACCGCCTGCTCCGCGAGGCCGAATCCAACGTCGCGATCAAGGTTACCGAAGCCGCCGACAAGGACAGCTTCGAAGTCGCCGGCCGCGGCGAGCTCCAGCTCGGCGTCCTCATCGAGACGATGCGCCGCGAGGGCTTCGAGCTCGGCATCAGCCGGCCGCGCGTGCTGCTGCGCGAGGAAGACGGGCAGAAGATGGAGCCGTACGAGACCGTCATCATCGACGTCGACGACGAGCATTCGGGCGCGGTGGTCGAGAAGATGAATCTGCGCAAGGCCGAGATGACCGACATGCGCCCCTCGGGCGGCGGCAAGACCCGCATCACCTTCTCGGCGCCGTCGCGCGGCATGATCGGCTATCACGGCGAGTTCCTGTCGGACACGCGCGGCACCGGCATCATGAACCGGCTGTTCGAGAAGTACGGGCCCCACAAGGGCACGATCGAGGGCCGCAAGAACGGCGTGCTGATCTCCAACGGCACGGGCGAAGCCAACGCCTACTCGCTCAACAGCCTGGAGGAGCGCGGCATCCTGTTCGTCGGCCATGGCGAAGCGCTGTACGAAGGCATGATCATCGGCGAGAACGCCAAGCCGGAGGACCTCGAGGTCAATCCGATGAAGGCGAAGCAGCTGACCAACATCCGCTCGTCGGGCAAGGACGACGCGATCCGCCTGACCCCGCCCAAGAAGATGACGCTTGAACAGGCGATCGCGTACATCGACGACGACGAGATGGTCGAGGTGACACCCAAGACGATCCGCCTGCGCAAGCGCTTCCTGGATCCGCACGAGCGCAAGCGGCAGAGCCGGGCCAAGGCGGCCTGAGGCTTCGCGTCGAAAGATCTGGAAGGCGCCGGGGGAAACTCCGGCGCCTTTCTCTTTGCGCAAATCGCCTTGCAGCGGGCGTCGCCTCACCCGGTCCGTATCGGTCCGTCGCGCGATGCGCACCAGTTAGCGGCTCGACGCCACGGTGTCGGGATCATTAATCAAGGTTAGGGGTTGCGCAGATCACCCAGCTACCCGTGGGGGTTCGAGTGCTGCGATTCTGCGGCGCATTCCCATGACAAGAGAGGGAGGGGCTATTTGACGACCGATTGCACCCCCCGGGGCAGGGATTGGACGCGCGGCCGCGAGCGTGCCGCCGACCGGTCGAGTTCAGGAGTGAGAGTATGCGAGTGATTTCGAATAGCCCCAAGGCGCTGTTGCTGCTGGCCCTGTGCGCCGGAGCGGCGCCCGCCAGCGTGATGGCGCAGGAGCAGGCCCAGCAGCCGGCCGACGTTTCCATCTATGGCCAGAACCCGCCCGCCGCCGCGATGACCGAAGGGCCCGAGGTCAACGGCATCATCTCCGCGCGCGACGGCGACCGGGTGCAGGTCACGACCGCCGACGGCAACAAGACGGTGGTCGCGGTAACTGACTCGACCCGGATCCGGGGTAGCGGCGGGTTCCTGGGCCTCGGCCGCACCAAGCTTGCATCGGACTCGCTGATGAACGGCCTGCCGGTCAGCATCAAGACGATGCAGGCGGGCGATCAACTGGTGGCGAGCCAGATCAAGCTCCAGAACAAGGACCTGCGCACCGCGAACATGATCCACAACGGCACCGACCAGCGCTTTGCCCAGCAGACCGCGGCGACCGACGCGCTGCGCAGCCGCGTGGGCGATATCGACCAGTACAACGTCAAGGCTACGACCAACGTGAACTTCGACACCGGCAAGGCGGTGCTCTCCGAACAGGCCAAGGCCGAGCTCTGCACCACGGCGAAGTCGGCCGAGGCGATGGACAACGCGCTGCTGCTGGTCGTCGGCTACACCGATTCGACGGGCAGCCAGGAGTTCAACCAGACGCTCAGCGAGAAGCGCGCCAGCAGCGTGATCAACTATCTGCAGCAGGCGTGCGGCTGGAAGCCCTATCGCGTGCTGACCCCCACCGGCATGGCCGAGGCCGACCCGCTGGCGGACAATACGACCCCCGAGGGCAAGGCACAGAATCGCCGCGTGGCGGTGAACGTGCTCGTGAGCAAGGCGGTCGACGGGCTGCAGGAAGCGCGGCTTAACTGAGAAACGAGGAAGGCGCCGGGGTGACCCTGGCGCCTTTCTTTTGATGTTGGCAGGTTTGCGGTCCGGATCCGCGCCCTTTCCCGATCCCCGTCCTGCTCAGGAGCCCTGCCCCGTCGATCGCCGAGGCTCGATCCTCGGACGTGTACGATCGGTCGCTAAACCATAATTGCCAGGCAGGACACCTGATCGGCCGTCCCCGAACTGGTATGGCTGCAATCGTCATCGGGACCGAGCCGATGCGTTCGGCCGACCGGGTTCGGCCTGCATTGGGCCCCCTCACGAGACAACAGCGCCGGTCCTGCCGGCCGGCACCTGTCGTTCGCCGACAAAGGCGCAGGATTCCTTGTCGCGAACAGGGAGAAAACGGATGCCGGAAGCGGAAATCCCCCACAGCTCGGCCGATATGACCGAAACGCTCATCGCCACGCCAATTCCAGACACCTCGATCCGCCCGTTTCACATCGACGTCCCCGAAGAAGACCTTATCGATCTCAAACGCCGCATCCGTGCGACGCGCTGGCCGGAACGGGAGACCGTCGCGGACGAGTCGCAGGGCGTGAAGCTCGAGACTATCCAGGAACTCGCACGCTATTGGGCCGAGACCTATGATTGGCGGCGGATTGAGGGGAAGATCAACGCATCGCCGCATTTCCTGACTGAAATCGACGGCCTCGACTTCCACTTCATTCACCTCCGCTCCCGGCACGAGAATGCAGTCCCGCTCCTGATCGCGCACGGCTGGCCCGGCTCGATCATCGAGCAGATGAAGCTGATCGGTCCGCTTACCGACCCCGTGGCGCATGGGGGCACCGAGGACAACGCGTTCCATGTCGTGATCCCCTCAATGCCCGGCTATGGTTTCTCCGGAAAGCCAACCGCGCCCGGCTGGAACCCGGATCGTATCGCGCGGGCTTACGCTGAGCTCATGGCTCGCCTCGGTTATCGGAAGTACCTTGCGCAGGGCGGCGACTGGGGTTCCATCGTCGTCAATGCAATGGGTGTCCAGGAGCCCGAGGGACTCATCGGTATCCACACCAATATGCCCGAGGTGATCCCACCCGAAATAGATGCCGCCATCTGGTCGGGCTCTCCTCTGCCCGCGCATCTTTCCGACGAAGAAAGGCGAGCCTGCGAGCAGGTTCGCGAGAACAAGTTCGCCTATGCCTTCATGATGGGTACACGCCCGCAAACATTGACGGCGCTGGCGGATTCCCCGGTCGGACTGGCGGCTTTCATGATCGATCACGACTGGAAGAGTCATGCCATGATAGCGCGGTCCTTTGCGGGCGCGGACGAGGGGCTGACGCCTGACGACGTGCTCGACAACATCACCCTCTTCTGGCTCACGAACACGGCAATTTCCGCGGCGCGTCTCTATTGGGAGAATGCGATTGCCGGGACGTCCTTTTTCGCCGTCAAGGGCGTCAAGCTCCCGACAGCCTGCAGCGTCTTTCCGGACGAGATGTATCAGGCGCCAAGGAGCTGGACCGAAAAGGCGTATCCGAACCTCATTCACTTCAACACGTTACCCAAGGGCGGGCATTTCGCCGCGTGGGAGCAACCGGCCTATATGACCGACGAAATCCGCACGGCATTCGCGCCGCTCCGGAATGCAATTCTGGCCGAACCGGTCAGTCGGCCCGTCATGGCCTGATCCGTAGCGCGTTCCTTTGCGGGTGGTGCGCCGCGCGACGCCACCCGCAAGCTTCTTGATACCTCCAGCTTCTCGTCCCCGTCGGCCGGCACCGGCGAGAACAAAACAAAAACAAAGCCCTTTCCTACACGCCCCCATTCTGCCTACACCCTGGTCGGTTGGGCGAATCGCGAGGAGGGAAAGATGCAGAACCGGGTTCCAGTGAAGCGCGCGGAGCGGCCGGCGCTGCCCGAGTTCACGCCGGTTCCGCGCCGGAACAACCGCCATGACGGGTGGACGCCCGAGCGGCAGCGCGCGTTCATCGAGGCGCTGGCAGATACCGGCTGCGTCAGCCGCGCGGCGCGGATGGTCAACATGGCGCAGGCCAATTGCTACACGCTGCGCCGCGCGCCGGGGGCGGAGAGCTTTCGCGCGGCGTGGGAGGCGGCGCTGGATTTCGGGGTGCAGCGGCTCAAGGACATTGCGTTCGAGCGGGCGATCGAGGGACAGCTGGTGCCGGTCTTCGTCGCGGGCAAGCTGATGGGCTTTCGCAGGAAGCGCAACGATGCGCTGCTGATGTTCTGCCTGCGCCATTATGGCCAGGACGCGACCGGGCGGCGCACGACGATCAACTATTTCTCGACTCGTTCGAGTGTGGGGGCGAGCGCGGGCGCTGGGGAAGATGGCGGCGCGGTGGCCGAGGCGCAGACCACGACGGTGCGCACCACGGTGACCGATCGCGGCGAGGCGGAGGGCTTGGCGCAGATCGACGGCGCCGCGGCGCGGATCGAGGACTTCGCCGGGGTGACGCTGGACGGCGAGGCGCGAGCGGCGATCGCGGCGGCGCTGGAGGCGTGCGCGGCGCGGCGGCGGGCGCTGGATGCGGCGATCGAGACGGGCGGCATCGCGGGGCGGGACGCGATGGAGGACGATCCGGACGAACCCTTTATCCGCCTGCCGCCGGACGCGCTGGAGTGGCGCGGCGAGCTGGAGCCTGGCGTGCAAGTCGAGGAATGGGTGCCGTTCGTCGAAGGCGAGGCACCGTGGGAGCAAGCCGGGGCGGAGGTGATGGATTGGGTGGCGGTCGAGGAGAAGAAAAGGAAGAAGAGCCTCCCCTAGCCCCTCCCGCAAGCGGGAGGGGGATTAGGCGGATCGGCATTTATTAAGTGCCAACGCTCACTTCCCGTCGAACAGTCCGTCCTGGGCCCCCGCGGGCGGGTTGAGGCCGAGATGCTTCCAGCCGGCCGCGTTGAGGCAGCGGCCGCGGGCGGTGCGGGCGATCATGCCGATCTGGATGAGATAGGGCTCGATCACCTCCTCGATCGTGTCGCGCGGCTCGGACAGGCCGGCGGCGAGCGTCTCCACGCCGACCGGGCCGCCCTTGTAGATGTCGGCGATCATCATGAGGTAGCGGCGGTCCATCGCATCGAGGCCGAGCGCGTCGACCTCGAGCCGGGTGAGCGCGGCGTCGGCAGCCCTAGCGTGCACCACCGTCTCGCCCGCGACATTGGCGAAGTCGCGCACGCGGCGCAGCAGGCGGCCGGCGATGCGCGGGGTGCCGCGCGAGCGGCGCGCGATCTCCGCCGCGCCGTCGGGGGCGATGTGCAGGTCGAGCAGGTTGGCGGCGCGGGTGACGACCTTCGTCAGCTCCTCTACCGTGTAGAATTGCAGGCGCACCGGGATGCCGAAGCGGTCGCGCAGCGGGGTGGTGAGCAAGCCCTGGCGGGTGGTGGCGCCGACCAGGGTGAAACGCGGCAGGTCGATACGGACGCTGCGTGCCGAGGGGCCCTCGCCGATCATCAGGTCAAGCGCACGGTCCTCCATCGCGGGGTAGAGCACTTCCTCGACCGCGGGCGCGAGGCGGTGGATCTCGTCGATGAAGAGGACGTCGCCGTCCTCGAGATTGGTGAGCAGCGCGGCGAGGTCGCCCGACTTGGCGATCACCGGGCCGGAGGTGGCGCGGAAGCCGACGCCCATCTCGCGTGCGACGATCTGGGCGAGCGTGGTCTTGCCGAGGCCGGGAGGGCCGAAGAACAGCACATGGTCGAGCGCATCGCCGCGGGTCTTCGCCGCATCGATGAACACGCGCAGATTGTCGCGCGCGGCGCGCTGGCCGACGAACTCGTCGAGCGACCTGGGACGCAGCGCGGCGTCGACGTCCTCGGGGCGGCGCGCGGCGGTGAGGATGCGGTCGGAGTCAGTCATTCCCCATCCCTCATCCCGTCATGCTGAACTTGTTTCAGCATCCATTTCGTCGCGGGCGACTGGTCAGCGGTTCCAGCCCCAACATCACCACAAGATCGGCCCAATGCGGGTTTTCGGACTCGACCAGATTGATCTTCCACTGCCGATGCCAGCGCTTGAGCTGTTTCTCGCGGGCGATGGCTTCGGGCATCGTGGCGTACAATTCGTAGCGGACTAGGATGTGGACGCGATGACGCGCGGTGAAGCCGGGTATTTCGCCACTGCGATGCCGATGCAGCCGAGCGGTCAGGTCCGAAGTCACGCCCACATAGAGCGTCCCCATCCGCTGGCTGGCGAGGATGTAGACGCAGGGTTGCTTGGGCATAGTGGCGTCCCTCTCGCCCGAACTGGGGACCAGTCGCCTGTGGCGGCATGGATGCTGAAACAAGTTCAGCATGACGGAAGAAGGGGGTGAGGCTAGACGTGGCGTTCACTTCGCCGCCTTTCGCAGCGCCAGCCGCACCAGCGCGTCGAGACTCGCCCCGGGCCCCAGCTCGTCATTGGCGGCATTCACCGCGGCGCTGGCCTCGGCGGGCTTGAAGCCGAGGTTGAGCAGCGCGGAGACGGCATCATTCGCCGCGCCGCTCGCCGGGACCGCGGCGCCTGCCCCGCCGCCGAGCGGGATGCCGCCGGCCTTGTCCTTGAGCTCATTGACGATGCGCTGGGCAAGCTTCGGCCCCACGCCGTTCGCCCGCGCGATCATCGCCGCGTCGGCGCGCGCGACCGCGGTCTGCACCTCGGCGGGGGACAGGATCGAGAGGATCGCCAGCGCGACCTTGGCGCCCACCCCCTGCACGCTGGTGAGCAGGCGGAACCAGTCGCGCTCCTCGGCGCTGGCGAAGCCCATCAGGCGGATCGAATCCTCGGCGACCAGCATCTCCGTATGCACCGTCACGAACTCGCCGAGCGCGCCCAGCGCCGCCAGCGTCTTCGCCGAGGCGCCGACGAGATAGCCGACGCCGTTCACGTCGATCACCGCATGGTCGATGCCGGTCGCGGCGAGATGGCCATTGAGATGCGCGATCATCGAGCGGTATCCAGATACCGGAAAGTCTCAAATGTCGCACTCATACGCGCGCGATCCCGCGACCGCGCATGAGCGGGCGACCGGCGTTCGGTGATATCGGAGGAGAGGCGACAGACCATGCCGGTACATAAACGGAACAGCGCGGCGTAGGAAAGCGAAAAGGCATCGTGACCCCGTCTTGCCAAGGATGTGCGGCCAGGCGAGGATGCACATGGGCAACGGGGGGTAGGCATGTCGTTCTGGAAAATCGATCTGACGACCGAGGATGGTGCGGCGAATGCCGCCGCCACGGGCGGAATGGCATGCTTCATCGCCGCCGGCCTGACCCTTCTGGGCGCAGTGTTCATTTTCGGCGCGGTGCGCATCGGCGTCCAAGCGCCCATCGTGCTTGGCTTCGCCGCCGTCTCGATCGTCATCTACCTCGTCGCTGGCTGGCGGCTACGCGGTGGAAAGGGAGCGTTCTGGGGAGGCGCGGCGACGGCGTTACTGGTGCTCGAAGCGCTGTCCAGGCTAATCGCGCTGACCGGCCTGTTCGGGCTGGTCATCAACGTGATCCTGGTGATCGTGATCGCCAATGGCGTTCGGGGCGCATGGGCGATGCGCAAGGGCGGTTTCGACCAGGACGCTGCCGAGGTCTTCGAATAGGCGCTAGCGGGTGAGCGCCCGCGCGCTTGCCAGATGATGCGCGTGGCAGATCGCCACCGCCAGCGCATCGGCGGCATCCGCGCCGGCGATCTTCGCGCCGGGAAGCAGGCGCGCGACCATCGCATGGATCTGCGCCTTCTCGGCATTGCCGATGCCGACCACCGCCTTCTTGACCAGCCGCGGCGCATATTCGCCGACCTCGAGCCCCGCGCGCGCCGCCGAGGCGATCGCGACACCGCGGGCATGCGCCAACTTGAGCGTCGATTGCGGGTTCGAATTGACGAATACCTCCTCCACCGCCGCGCCATCGGGCGCGTGGTCCGCGATCAGCGCCGCCAGCATCGCATCGAGATGCGCCAGGCGACGCGGCAGCGGAGTCTGCGGATCGGTCTTGAGCTGCCCGTTGGCGAGGTGCGAGAGGCGGTTGCCCTCGGCGCGGATCAGCCCCCAACCCGTGGTGCCAAGGCCGGGATCGAGGCCCAGAATGAGCATCAATACCAGGCCTGGAATTGGGGATCGGTGTCTTCGGGGACTTCCTCGAGGTGCCGGGGCAGGCTGGCGCGCAGCAGCTGCCGCCAATCCTCGGCGGGCCACGCGTTGCTCTTGCAGGACAGCGTGGCGAGATCCTTGCCGCTGCGGCTGACATGGATGCCCGACCAGTGCTTGCCCGGGATGTCGGTATATTGGCCGGCCACGCCCCAGAAGACGAGATAATGGTGGTCGCCGCGGGTGAAGCGCAGATATTCTTGCGAGCCCCCGCCCCCGCCGACCACGCCGCCGCGGCGGACATTGCCCCAATCGCGGTCGCTGGCGATGTCGATCTGCGGCCGTCCCGCCGGACCGAAGCGGTAGCTGACCGTGCCCCGCCCCGCGCACACGCTGCCCAGCGCCTTGCCGAAGCGGCAGCTGTAGACGGTCTTCTCACCCGCGCGGCACTGGCTGGCCGGCGCCGCGGGCGCAGCCGTCAGCGGCGCCGCGGCGGGGGCCGCCAGGACCAGCGAAAGGCCAGCAAGGAGAAAGGTCCGCATCTGCCCGTCACTTTCAAAGCCGCAAACCGAAACGCGGTCCGATCGCGGTCATCCCGAGATATAGCGCGAAGGTGAGCGCGCACCCCGCCAGCAGTGCAAGCCAGAAATTGACGCCGCCGCGCAGCAGCACCGGGATCAGCAGGAACATCGGCAGTGAGGGCAGCACGTACCAGAAGGTCGCCTCGGCATGATGCGCCATGTTCTCCGCGTCCGGACGGCCGCTCCACAGCAGGATCATGCCGAGGATCGAGACGAGCGGCAGCGAGGCGACGAGCGCGGCAAGCGCGGGCTGGCGCTTGCCGATCTCCGCGATCGCCACGATCAGCGCGCCCGAGAGCAGCGCCTTGGCGATCAGCGCGAACATTATCCGAGCTTCTCCATCACCGCGTCCGACACTTCGTAGTTGCCCCACACGGTCTGCACGTCGTCATCGTCGTCGAGCGCGTCGATCAGCTTGAACAGCGTCGCCGCGTCGTTCTCGTCGACTTCGACCATGGTCTGCGGGCGCCAGGCGAGCTTGGCGCCCTCGGCCTCGCCCAGCACCGGCTCGAGCGCCTTGACCACTTCGTGCAGGTCGGCCTGCGCGGTCCAGATCTCGTGGCCATCCTCGCTCGAGGTCACGTCCTCGGCGCCGGCCTCGAGCGCGGCCTCGAACACCTTCTCGGCATCGCCCGCGCTCGCCGGATAGCTGATCAGGCCGACGCGGTCGAAGGCGTGGCTGACCGAGCCCGAGGCGCCGAGATTGCCGCCATTCTTGGAGACCGCGGTGCGCACGTTGGTCGCGGTGCGGTTGCGGTTGTCGGACAACGCCTCGATGATCAGGCTGACGCCGCCCGGGCCGAAGCCCTCGTAGCGGATCTCCTCGTAATTCTCAGCGTCGCCCCTGCTGGCCTTGTCGATGGCGCGCTGGATATTGTCCTTGGGCATCGACTGCGCCTTGGCGGCGTTGACCGCGGCGCGCAGGCGCGGGTTCATGTCGGGATCGGGGAGTCCCATCTTGGCCGCGACGGTGATTTCGCGGCTGAGCTTGGAGAACATGCCCGAGCGCTTCTTATCCTGCGCGCCCTTGCGGTGCATGATGTTCTTGAACTTGGAATGGCCTGCCATGAACGGTCTCTGTGCGATTTGGTGCGGGCGTCTCTAGGCGAGCCGGGGGTTTTAGCGCAAGCCGTCACCCCCGCTTCGTGCCGGGGTCGAGCTATCCGCCCGCGATAGGAAAGAAGCGAAAACGCAACGCGTGTGGCACGGTGGATCCCCGGCACAAGGCCGGGATGACGGTCAGACCCCGCTCACCGTCACCGCGGTGCCCGAGGCCGAGACCATCAGCATCGATCCGCCCTGGCCCAGCACCTCGTAGTCGAAGTCGATCCCGATCACGCCGTTGGCGCCGAGCGCGCGCGCTTCCTCGGTCAGCTCGTCGAGCGCGGTCTTCCGCGCCTCCTTGAGCGGGCGCTCATAGCTGCCCGAGCGGCCGCCGACGATGTCGCGGATGCCCGCGAACAGATCGCGGAAGATGTTCGCGCCGATGATCACCTCGGCCGTCACGATGCCGTGATAGCGGGTGATCCTCTGGCCATCGACGGTGCTGGTGGTCGTGAGAATCATTGGGTGAGATTCCTTGTGCGGCTCAGCTTCGCTGATCCGGGTTGCGGCACCAGCCCGCTCCCCCACCCGGCCACCCATATGATCCTGCCGTTGGGTGGCCGGGTGGGGGAGCGGACTGGTGCCGCGTCAGCGTAGCTGACCCACGAAAATCAAGCCATGCCGAGGGCGGCGCGATAGGTTTCCAGAAGCGCGTCCTGCTCGTCGAGCTGGTGCTTCTCCATCTTGCGCAGGCGGACGATCGTGCGGATCGTCTTGGCATCGAAGCCGGTCGACTTGGCCTCCGCATAGACATCCTTGATGTCGTCGCTGATGCCCTTCTTTTCCTCTTCCAGCCGCTCGATCCGCTCGATCAGAAGGCGCAGCTGCTCGGCCGAAATCGAGTCGCTCATGTCCCGCTCCATTGATGGTGAACGGGCGCGTTTAGCGGCTGCGGGCGGGGGTGCAAGGGGGCGTGCGGCGGATCGCTGTGGATAGCCCCGAATGCCCGCGCCGCCGCCCATTACCTGCGACGTAATTGGATTGATTCGCGGCCCCTGCGAACTTGCAGTCACCGCGGCGGAGATGCCGCAAGAATCGCAAGGAGATTTGAAATGATCCGCTTTCCGCTCACCATCCGCCAAGCGATGACGCTCGATTTCGTCGGCACCGGCGCCACCGCCGTGCTCGCGATCGCCGCCGCGGGCTTCACCGCCGGGCTGACCGGCCTGCCCGAGCCGCTGGTGCGCGGCGCGGGGCTGGTGCTGGTCCCGTTCCTCGCGCTGGTGCTGGCGATGGCGGTCAGGCCGAAGCGCGGCGGCGTGATTGCGGTGATCGCGCTCAACATCGCCTGGGTGATCGCGAGCATCGTGACGCTCGCCCTCTTCGTCAGCCCCAATGCGCTGGGCTATGCCTTCGTCATCGTCCAGGCGCTGGCGGTGGGCGTGTTCGCGGAGCTCCAGATCCTGGCGCTGCGGGGCGAGGCCAAGGCCGGCGGCGTGTTTGCCTGAGGCGGCTGCTTCAGACCTCGAACCACCCGGCCGCCCTTGCGGCGGCCGGGTGGACTTGCGTCAGGGCTTGCGCGGCTTCCTTCGCTCCATCGGCTCGCTCGGCATGTACTTCACCGACAGCGCCTCCGCCTCGGCGGGGGCGACGCCTTCGCGGGTCAGCGCTTCGACCAGCGCGCGTTCGGGCGCGACCTTGACGTCGGGGGCGACGCCCGTGCCCTCCCAGCCATCGCCGCCCGGGAAATAGCTGCGGCCGACCGGAATGAAGGCCGAATAGCCCCCGCCCAGCGGCACGGTGCCGCCATAATGCCCTGCCCCGCCGGTGACCTCGCCGATCAGCGTTCCGCGCTTGGTGCCCTTGAGCGCGGAGGCGAGATGCTCGGCGGCCGAGCCGGTGCGCGGCGAGGTGAGGTAATAGACCTTGGCCTTGGTCCAGGGCGATTGCGGCGAGACGGGCGTGACGCGATGCTCGGAGCGCGACAGCTCGGCCGGGGCGTCGACCTTGACCAGCGAGCGGTACGGCAGCGGGCCGTTGGCCTCGGCCACCGAGGCGCGCGTGTCCATCACCATCACCGCCTGCGCCTTGCTGAAGATGCGCGGGAAGAGGATGTCCATCTCGTCCAGCCCGCCGCCGCGATGCGTGCGCGCGTCGATGATCAGCGTCTTGGCGCTCGCATGGCTATCGAGGAACGCGGCGAAATCCTTGAGCGTCCCCGGCTCGCCATAGAAGCCGTTGAAGCGCACGAAAGCGATGCCGGGCGCGATCCAGCCCGCCTTCTCCATCGGCGGCGGCAGCGGGGCTGGCGGCGATGCCTGGCTCGACACGGGCGCCGTGCGCCGCTGACCGCCCGGCGGGAACATGGCGAGATGGCCGTCGGGCGCGACCGCCTGGAGGTCGGCGGTCACCGTGCCGGCGAGCATGTGGCCGTCGGTGACCGCATCATAGCCCCCCGCCGCGAGCTTGGTGCGCAGCGCGGCGGCGTAACGCTTGGCGACGTCGGGGAAGACGAAGTTCTTCTCGAGTTCGTCCGCGAGCTTGGCCACCGCCTTCTTCGCCTCGGCCGCGTCATAGGCCAGCGCGGCGGCAGGCGGCGGGGCGCTCGTTTGCGCCATCGCGAGCGGTGACAACGCCACCAGGGCGGCAGCGAGGGCTTCCTTACGCATCAACTCTCTCCAACGTTCGACACCTGACGTGTTATATTCGACCAACACGCCTTTTGCGCGCGATTTGAACCGGCTATGCGACGGAAATCGGCACGGACGGAGGATCAGGCGGCTGAAATGGGCAAGCTCGACGCGTTCGACATCCGGCTGCTCGAGCTGCTCCAGGCGGATGCGCTGGCGACCGCGGAAGCGCTCGCGCGCCAGGTGCCGCTGTCAGCCTCGGCGGTGACGCGGCGCGTGCGGCGGCTGCGCGCCGAGGGCTGGATCGCGGCTGACGTGGCGGTGGTCTCGCGCCAGCTCAGCGACCGGCGGCTGCGCGCGCTGGTGAGCGTGCAGGTGCACGAGCATGCCGAGGAACGCGGCATCGCCGCGCTGCGTGCCCGGCTGGCGGCGGCGGACGAGGTGCAGATGATCCTCGACATCGCGGGCGCCGACGACCTCGCCGTGCTGGTGTCGGCGCGTGACATGAACGATTACAATGCGCTCGCCGCCCGGCTGTTCGAGAACGACCCGGCGGTGCGACGCTACGAGACGAGCTTCGTCAAGCGAGTGCACAAGCAGACGGCGGCGATCCCGCTTCGCGCGGGAGACGGCGAATAAGGGAGCGAATTGGGGGAGAGGAAGCGATGGACAAGAAGTGGCTGTTCTTGCCGCAACTGGCGGGCGGTGCGGATCTCGCGCTGCTGCTCGCGCGGCTGGTGGTGGGCGCGTTCCTGATCTTCGGCGTGTGGGATAATATCGTCAGTACCGAGCGCATGGCCGAGTTCGAGAAGTTCTTGGGCGTAAAGGGCTTCGCGATGCCCCACCTGATGGCGCCGCTGTCGGTGTGGGCGCAGTTCCTCGTCGGTATCGCCTTCGTCGCCGGATTCGCGACTCGCTGGGCGGGCCTCGTCTGCGCGTTCAACTTCATGGTCGCGCTGGTGATGGTCGACGCGCCGCTCGGCATTCGCCCGGCCTTTCCGGCGGCGGCTTTGGTGCTGTTCGGGCTGATCTTCGCGACGATCGGCGCGGGGCGGATCTCGCTGGATTCAATGCTGTGGAGGAAGGCACCATCCTGAAGAGGATGGCGCGAGTGACGGGGCTCGAACCCGCGACCTCCGGCGTGACAGGCCGGCGCTCTAACCAACTGAGCTACACCCGCTTGCGTCCTGCGCCGTGGCGCCGTCCCTTGCGAGAGCGCGGCACCTAGACGGGCGGTCCGGGGCTGTCAACCGGTGTTTGACGGTTGTTGTTCACGCGTGGCGGCGGCGGGTTTCCCCCCGCGACCAGCGTGCCGTGCTCGAACAGGAATCCGGCGATGTCGGGCTTGCCCGCGGCGTTGAGCACGGTCTGGATGATGATCAGCAGCGGCACCGCGAGCAGCGCTCCCGGCGTGCCCCACACCCAGCCCCAGAAGGACAGCGAGATCAGGATCAGGATCGGATTGATGGTGAGGCGCCGCCCGACGATCAGCGGGGTCACCAGATTCGCCTCGAGCAGGTGAAGCGCGATCATGATCCCCGCGGGCAGCAGCGCGGCCCACACGTCCTGGTAGGTCATGAGGCCGCCGAGCGCGAGCAGCATCGCCGCGAAGATCGGGCCGAGATAGGGGATGTAGTTGAGCAGCGCGACGATACCGCCCCACATCAATGGCGTCGGCATGCCGATCAGCCACAGCGCTCCCGCGACGAGCAGCCCGAGCGACACGTTGATCGCGGTGATCGTGCCCAAATAGGCCGAGGTGTCGTCGACCACGTCCTGGATCACCCGTGCGGTCGCCATCGCCCCGCCGAAGCTGTGGCGGCTGGTGATCGCCTTGCGCCGCAGCCGCGTCCAGCCCGAGAGGAAGAAGAAGATCACCAGGATCGCGAAGAACATCTCGATGAACGCCGCCGGCGCCGAGGTCGCGGCAAGCTCGAGGATCGAGCGCGGCGGCGCCTCCGCGGCGGTCTCGGCCGGACGGATCGGGCGCGACGAGGCGAGGTCCTGTATCGTCTTGTTCACGAAGGATTCGAGGTTGGCGTAGAAGTCGATCAGCGGCTTCACGTTCGACTGGATGTTGTCGATCCGCTCGGGAAGGATCGACAGCCAGCCCCAGGCCGGCACCACGATCGAGGCGAGCGCGGCGTTGGCGGCGACGAGGAACAGCAGCACGCAAGTCAGCGCGGCGAGCGGTGCGGGCACGCGGCGGCGCTCGAGCCATTCGAGCACCGGTACCAGCGCTATGGCGATGACGATCGCGGCGGTGAGCGGCAGGAAGAAGGGCGATCCGGCGCGCAGCGCAAAGGGCAGCGCGAGAAACAGGCCGGCGCCGATCATCAGCGTGAGCGCGGCGAGCAGGCGGTCGCGGCGATCCTCGGCCTCCGCTTCGGTCGCCGCGGCGGGCACCAGCGGTTCGAGCGGCGGCGCGGGACGCGAGACCGCACCATCCTTCTCCAGCTCTGCCGTGCCCTGCCCCTCGACCAAGTTTCGTCCGCCTTTCCAGTGGCTTTCTAGCGCGATTTGACCGCCGTGTAATCCCGGCTAGCGTGGCGTTCATGGGAGACAGACTGCTGGTCATCGACGAAGGCACCACCTCCACCCGGGCGATGCTGTTCGCGCCGGACGGAACGTGCCTGGGGAGCGAATCCGCCGAGCTCATGCAGCATTATCCGGCGGCAGGATTGGTCGAACACGACGCGGCCGAGATCTGGGACAAGACCGCGCGCTGCGCCCGGGCGATCGTCGACAAGGCCGGCGGCCCGGACGCGATCGCCGCGATCGGCATCACCAACCAGCGCGAGACCTTGGTGTTCTGGGACCGCGCCACCGGCGAGCCGCTCGCGCCCGCGATCGTGTGGCAGGACCGCCGCAGCGCGGCGATCTGCCGCGAACTCAAGGACGCGGGCGAGGAGCCCGGCGTGCAGGCGCGCACGGGCCTGCTGCTCGACCCCTATTTCAGCGGCACCAAGATCGCCTGGGCGATGAAGAACTGGCCACAGCTCAAGGAAGCGGGCGAGCGGCTGGCGATCGGCACGATCGAGAGCTGGCTGGCGTGGAAGCTGACCGGAGGACTTCATGTCACCGATGCCACCAATGCCTCGCGCACTTTGCTGATGGGCTTGGGCAGCGGCGGATGGAGCGACGGGCTGATCGACCTGTTCGGCGCGCCCCGCGCCGCGCTGCCCGAGATCGTCGACTGCGCCGGGCGCTTCGGCGAGACGACGCTGTTCGGCGGCGCGATCCCGATCTGCGGCATGGCCGGCGACCAGCAGGCCGCGACGATCGGCCAGGCGTGCCTGACCAAGGGCGACACCAAGGCGACCTATGGCACTGGCGCGTTCGTGCTGACCAATGCCGGCGAGCGCCAGCCCGCCTCGAAGCACCGGCTGCTCTCGACCGTGCTGTGCCAGCTCGGCGGGCGGCGCACTTATGCGATCGAGGGATCGGTGTTCGTCGCGGGCAGCGTGGTCAAATGGTTGCGCGATTCGCTGGGGCTGATCGGGAGCGCGGGCGAGACCGAGGCGCTGGCGCGGTCGGTGGCGGACAATGGCGGCGTCTATTTCGTCCCCGCGCTCACCGGCCTCGGCGCGCCGTGGTGGGAGCCGGAGGCGCGCGGCGCGATCAGCGGCCTCAGCCTCGCCAGCACCAGGGCGCATGTCGTGCGCGCGGCGCTCGAGGCGATGGCGCACCAGAGCCACGACCTCAAGACCGCCTTCGCCGCCGACGGCGCCGACTGGGGGAGCCTGCGCGTCGACGGCGGCATGGTCGCCAACGACTGGATCGCGCAGGACCTCGCCGACGTGCTCGACGTGACGGTCGAGCGGCCCGGCTTCACCGAGACGACCGCGCTCGGCGCGGCGATGCTGGCGGGCGTGGGCTGCGGGATGTTTTCGGGGCTCGAGGAAGCAGCCGGGATGCGCGGCGCGGTGGAGGCGTTCGAGCCGGGGATGGATGCCGGGGCGCGGGAGATGCGGCTTGCAGGGTGGAAGGCGGCGGTTGCCGGAGTGATTGGCGGCTAGCTGGCAACAGGCCCATCGAGAAAGCCCTGTCCCGGGTCAAGCCCGGGAGGACGAGAGAGGACGCCGGGATGGCGCGGGCGGGCGGCGAAAAGGATCAAGCCGCAGCCTCCTCCGCGAACATCGCCTTCAGGTCCTTCTTCAGGATCTTGCCGTTCGCATTGCGCGGCAGCGTGTCCTTGACGAAGCGCACCGCCACCGGGACCTTGAACGCCGCCAGCCGCTCGCGCACCCAGGCTTGCAGCTCCGCCTCGCTCGCATGCGTGCCGGGCGCGAGGTGGACCACCGCCACCGGCTCCTCGCCCAGCGTCTTGTGGGGGATGCCGATCAGCGCCGCGTCGGTCACCGCGGGATGCGCGTAGAGCACGTCCTCGACCTCGGACGAGTAGATGTTCTCGCCGCCGCGGATGACGATGTCCTTGGCGCGGTCGACGATGTAGAGGAAGCCCTCCTCGTCGAGCTTCGCGAGGTCGCCCGTGCGGACCCAGCCGTCGACGAAGGTCTTGGCGGTCGCCCCGGGCTGGTTCCAATAGCCCTTCACGATCATCGGGCCCTTCGCCCACAGCTCGCCGACCTGCCCGGCCGGCAGTTCGGTCACCCCGTCCTCGGCCATGATCCTGAGTTCCGCCACTGGCACCGGCGGGCCGGCGCTGGTCGGGCGGTTGAGATAATCCTCCCCCCCGTGCTGGGTGACCGTCGCCATCGTCTCGGTCATCCCCCAGCCATTGCCGGGCAGCGCGCCGAACTCGGTATAGATGCGCTTGACCAGCTCGGGCGCCGAGGGCGCGCCGCCATAGGCGATCGACTCGAGGCTCGATAGATCATAGTTGTGGCGGTCGGGATGCTCGAGCAGCTGCCAGGCGATCGTCGGCACGCCGCCGGTCAGGTTGACCTTCTCGCGCTCGATGATCGCCATCGCCTCGACCGGATCCCATTTGCGCATGAACACCAGCGTGTGCCCGGCGGCCATTGCCCCCATCAGGCTGGCCGAGCAGGCGGTGACGTGGAACAGCGGGATCACCAGCAGGCCGACGCGCGGCTGCGGCGGCGGCGGCATCTCGCCCCGCCGCAGATAGGCGCGCGCGGCGCAATAGGCGCTCGACATGATGTTGGTGGCGAGGTTGCGGTGCGTGCCGAGCGCGCCCTTGGGATGGCCGGTCGTGCCGCTGGTGTAGAAGATCGTCGCATCGTCTTCGGCCACCAGCCCGGGGTCGGCCGGGAGCGGCACGTCGGGCAGCGCCGCCCAGTCCATGGGCGTGCCGATCAGCGCCTCCAGCCGCTGCGTCCCCGGCGGCAGTTCGCCGCGCGCGCGGCTGACGACGACGTGCTCGAGATCGGGCAGTCGCGGCAACACCTCGGCGAGCCGTTCGTAGCGCTGGCCATCGACGAACAGCACGCTGCTGCCCGAATCGGCGAGGCCATATTCGAGTTCGCCGCCCGTCCACCACGCGTTGAGCGGCACCAGGATCGCGCCGATGCTGACCGCGGCGAAGAAGATCACCGGCCATTCGGGCAGGTTGCGCATCGCCAGCGCGACGCGGTCGCCCTTCCTGACCCCCATCTCGCGCAGCTTCGTCGCGAGATGCGCGACGGCGCGGAAATTCGCCTCGAAGCTGATCCGCTCGTCCTCATGGATGGTGAACAGCCGCTCGCCATGCGTGCGCGACAGCTGGACCAGGGCGGCGAGATTGGGCGGCGCGTTCTTCCACACCCGGGTCGGCACGCCGCGAATCTCGGCCTCCTCCATCTCGAGCGGCTGGCCCGGCGCGGTCATCAGGGCCTGTGCCTGCCCTAGCGTCATCTTTGGCCAGGACGGGTCGAGCGGGATGATCGGTTCGGCGGCCACGTGCATCTCTCCAGCTTTGTAGAATGTGCGGTTTGGCATTTCCGCCACGCCGCCTTCAGGTTATTCTTGATTCATACGTTGCCAAACGCAATAGGGAAGCGACAGGCGGCGCGAAGCGCTGAAAACAAGGATTCGAATTAGGGGTATGGACGCCGCGCGTATCGCACCGCTTGCCGACACCGGCTTCGACCCCGTCCGGCTGGACGCGATCGATGCGTTCGTCAGGGCGCGCTACCTCGACTCGGGCAAGCTGCCCCATGCCCAGCTGCTGATCGCGCGCGAAGGGCGAATCGTGCATTTCAGCCACCAGGGCGCGGCGCGCGAGGGCGGCGCGGCGGTCGACGAACGTTCGATCTTCCGCATCGCCTCGATGACCAAGCCCGTCACCTCGATCGCATTCATGCAGCTGGTCGAGGAGGGCAAGGTCGCGCTCGACACGCCGGTCCACCATGCGCTGCCCGAGCTCAAAGGCGTCGGCGTCTATGACGGCGGCGGCGGGGGCGTGCCGTTCGTGACCCGGCCGACCGCGGCGCCGATGCGCATGGTCGACCTGCTGCGCCATACCTCGGGCCTGACCTATGGCTTCCAGAACCGCGGCAACATCGACGCCGCCTATCGCGCCGGAAAGATCGAGAACTGGCATGGCAATCTCGACCTCGACGGGTTCGTCGCGGCGCTGGGCAAGCTGCCGCTCGAATTCTCGCCGGGCGAGGCGTGGAACTACTCCGTCTCGACCGACGTGCTCGGCGCGGTGGTCGAGCGAATCGCCGGCATGCCGCTCGACCGTGTGTTCGAGGAGCGCATCTTCGCCCCGCTCGGCATGGCCGACACCGGCTTCTGGGTGCCGGCCGAGCAGGTCGACCGGCTGACCGACTGCTGGACCGTCGTCCAGGGCAGCCGGGTGATGTACGACCAGGGCGCCAAGTCGGCGTGGAGCCGGCGCCCGACCCTGCTTTCGGGCGGCGGCGGACTGGTCTCGACCACGCTCGACTATCACCGCTTCGCCACGATGCTGCTGAACGGCGGCACGCTGGACGGTGCGCGGATCATCGGGCGCAAGACGCTCGAGCTGATGACGGCGAACCACCTGCCCGGCGGGCGGGATCTCGCGTCGATGTCGCGCTCGCTGTTCAGCGAGACTCAGAACGCCGGTACCGGCTTCGGACTCGGCTTCGCGGTCAACCTCGATCCGGCGCGCTCGATGATCCCCGGCTCGATCGGCGAGTTCTACTGGGGCGGGATGTTCTCGACCGCCTTCTTCGTCGATCCGGTCGAGCGGATTACCATGATCTTCATGACCCAGCTTTCGCCCTCGGGCCTCTACCCGATCCGGCGCGAGCTCAAGACGATGATCTATTCGGCGCTGGTTTGACCACCGCCTTCACTGGCCAAATACTTGGAGAGTTTGATGTCCGTAATCACCACCGAACGCCAGGGCGACGTCCTCGTCATCACCTCGAACAACCCGCCGGTGAACGCGCTCGGAGCGGCGGTGCGCCAAGGGCTGGACGCGGCGATCAAGGAGCTGGCGGGCGACGACAGCCTCAAGGCCGCGGTGATCCGCTGCGACGGGCGCACTTTCTTCGCCGGCGCCGACATCACCGAGTTCGGCAAGCCGATGCAGGAGCCCTCGCTTCCGGTCCTGGTCGACCTGATCGAGTCGAGCGAGAAGCCGGTGGTGGCCGCGGTTCATGGCACCGCGCTCGGCGGAGGATGCGAAGTCGCGCTGGCTTGCCATTACCGCATCGCCGTGCCCTCGGCGAAGTTCGGCCTGCCCGAGGTCAAGCTCGGCATCCTGCCCGGCGCGGGCGGCACCCAGCGGCTGCCGCGCGTCGCCGGCGTCCAGTTCGCGCTGGAGCTGGCGGCGAAGGGCGATCCGGTCCCGGCGCAGGTCGCCAAGGACGCCGGCCTGGTCGATCGCCTCGCGGGCGAGGACAGCCTGACCGCCGACGCCGTCGCCTATGCCCGTGAAGTGGCGGACGTGCGTCCCCTGCCGCGCACCAGCGAGAAGCCGGTAACGGTCGAGCCCGGCGTGTTCGACGAATTCCGCAAGACCAACGCCAAGCGCTTCCGCAACATGGACGCGCCCGCCGAGATCATCGCGGTGATCGAGGAGACCGCCGGCAAGCCCTATGCCGAGGGCGTCCAGCGCGAGCGCATGGGCTTCATGAAGCTGATCATGGGCGCGCAGAGCGCGGCGCTGCGCCACATCTTCTTCGCCGAGCGCAAGGCCGCGAAGATCGACGACGTACCCGAGGACACCAAGCTGCGCCCGATCAAGCGCGCCGGCGTGATCGGCGCGGGCACGATGGGCGGCGGCATCAGCATGAACTTTCTGTCGGCAGGCATCCCGGTGACGATCGCCGAGATGCAGCAGGAGGCGCTCGATCGCGGTACCGGCACGATCCGCAAGAACTACGAGGCCACCGCCGCCAAGGGCCGGATGACGACCGAACAGGTCGAGGGCGCGATGGGGCTGCTCAAGCCGACGCTCGACTTGAACGACCTCGGGGACTGCGACCTCATCATCGAGGCCGTGTACGAGAATATGGACGTCAAGAAGGACATCTTCGGCAAGCTCGACACGATCGCCAAGCCCGGCGCAGTCCTGGCGTCCAACACCAGCTATCTCAGCATCGACGAGATCGCCGCGGCGACCAGCCGTCCGGGCGATGTCGTGGGCATGCACTTCTTCTCGCCCGCCAACATCATGAAGCTGCTCGAAGTGGTGCGCGGGGCGAAGACCGACAAGGACGTGCTGGCGACGGTGATGGACCTCGCCAAGAAGATCAAGAAGGTCGCCGTGGTTGCGGGCGTCTGCTACGGCTTTATCGGCAACCGCATGCTGATCCCGCGCCAGATGGAGGCGATGAAGCTGCTCCACGAGGGCGCGACCCCGATGCAGGTCGACAAGGTCCATGTCGAGTTCGGCATGCCGATGGGCCCGTTCCAGATGAGCGATCTCGCCGGGGTCGACATCGGCTGGCACCGCGACCCGACCCGGATCGAGAATATCCGCGACGCGCTCGCCGCCGAGAACCGCTGGGGCCAGAAGACCAAGGCCGGCTTCTATGACTATGACGACAAGCGCAATCCTTCGCCCTCGCCGCGCGTCGCCGAGATCATCGAGGAGTTCCGCCAGAAGACCGGAACCCCGCAGCACGAGGTGACCGACGAGGAGATCATGGAGCGCACCTTCTACACGATGGTCAACGAAGGCGCGAAGATCCTGGAAGAGGGCATGGCCCAGCGCGCGTCGGACATCGACGTCGTGTGGATCTACGGCTATGGCTGGCCGCCCTATCGCGGCGGCCCGATGTTCTGGGCCGACCAGGTGGGCCTCAAGACCATCGTCGCAGGGCTGGAGAAGCATGGCTTCGAAATCTCGAAGCTGCTGCGCGAGAAGGCCGAGAGCGGCGGGAAGTTCAATGGCTGAGCTGGCCGCCCCGGCTCCGCGCGTGACCGACGCATGGGCCGGGGCGAGCGCGCTCGGGATCGCCGCGGCAATCGCGCGCGGCGAAACCAGTGCGCGCGAGCAATGCGAGCTGGCGATCGCGCGGATCGCAGCGGGCGACGGCGCGATCAACGCCGTCGTCATCCGCGACTTCGATCGCGCACTTGAGGCTGCCGAGCGTGCCGACGAAGCCGTGGCGCACGGCAAGCGGCCGCCCTTTCTCGGCGTGCCGATGACGGTGAAAGAGGCGTTCGACGTTGCCGGGCTGCCGACCAGCTGGGGCTTCGAGCACGCCCGCGACAACATCGCAACGAGCGACGCGGTAGTGGTGCAACGGATCAAGGCCGCAGGGGCTGTGATCATCGGCAAGACCAATGTCGCGCCGGGACTGGCAGACTGGCAGTCCGACAACCCGGTCTATGGCCGCACCAACAATCCCGTCGATCCCAACCGCACCGCCGGCGGCTCTTCGGGCGGATCGGCGGCGGCGCTGGCGGCGGGCTTCGTGCCGGTCGAGATCGGCTCCGACATCGGCGGCTCGATCCGCGTGCCCGCGGCATTCTGCGGGGTGTGGGGACACAAGCCGAGCTACGGGCTGATCGATCCCTATGGCCACCGCTTCCCCGGCACCGACGGCGCGCCGCCGCCGCTCGGCGTGGTCGGCCCGATGGCGCGCGACGCCGCCGATCTCGCCGCGACGCTCGATGTGCTGGCCGAAGCGCCGCCGCCGCGGCCGGTGTCTCCCCTGCACCACAAGCGCCTGCTGCTGCTCGACCAGCATCCCGCGGCGCCGACCGATCCCGCAATCCGCGCTGCACTCGCCAGGGTCGAGGCGGCGGCCGGGCACGCGGGCATCCATATTGTCCGATCGAGCGACCTGCTCCCCGACCTCGCCGCGCAGCATCGCGCCTATTGCAAGATGCTGGCGATCACCTTCGCCCATGGCGCACCCGGCCCCGACGGGCAGGTCGCAAGCCTGGCCGACTGGTTCGGCATGCTCGACGCGCAGGCGCGCAACCGCCGCGCCTGGGGCCGGCTGTTCGACGAATTTGACGCGGTGGTCGTGCCTGCCAATGTCGTCACTGCCTTCCCGCACCGCGACGATCCCTACAATGAACGCCGGATGACCGTGGACGGGCAGGACGTGTCGTATGACACGCAGCTCGTCTGGGCCGGGCTCGCCACTTATCCCGGCCTCCCCGCCACCGCCTTCCCTGCCGGAACCAGCGCCGACGGCCTGCCCGTCGGCCTGCAGGTAATGACGGGCTGGCGCGACGACCACCGCGCCATCGCGATCGCCAACCTTCTCTACGGAGTGCTGCAATGAGTGATCTCGACACCTTCCGCGCCGAGACACGGGCATGGCTGGAGGCGAACTGCCCCGCCTCGATGCGCGAACCGGTGCGCAGCGAGAAGGACACCGTATGGGGCGGGCGCGATCAGTCAGCGCTCACTCCGGACCAGAAGGCGTGGATGGACCGGATGGCCGCGCGCGGCTGGACCGTGCCCGACTGGCCCAGGGAGTATGGCGGCGGCGGCCTCTCCCCGGCCGAAAGCAAGATCCTGCGCGAGGAGATGCGCGCGCTCGGCTGCCGCAATCCGCTGAGCAGCTTCGGCATCTCGATGCTCGGCCCGGCGCTGCTGAAGTACGGCAACGAGGAACAGAAGCTCGAGCATCTCCCCAGGATCGCGCGCGGCGAGATCCGCTGGTGCCAGGGCTATTCGGAACCGAACGCGGGCAGCGACCTCGCCGCGCTCGCCACCAGCGCGGAGGACATGGGCGACCATTTCCTCGTCAACGGGCAGAAGGTGTGGACCAGCTATGCCGACAAGGCCGACTGGATCTTCTGCCTCGTCCGCACCGACAAGAGCGTCAAGCAGGCCGGGATCAGCTTCCTGCTGTTCGACATGGCCTCGCCCGGCGTGTCGACCAGGCCGATCCTGCTGATCAGCGGCTATTCGCCCTTCTGCGAGACCTTCTTCGATGATGTGAAGGTGCCCAAGGAAAACCTGGTCGGCGAGCTCAACAAGGGCTGGGACGTCGCCAAGTACCTGCTCGGCCATGAGCGCGAGATGATCTCGGGCATGGGGCTCGGCCTGTCGAGCGGCGGCACGCTGATCGGCAATGCGGTGGCGCGGATGGGCCTGGGCGAGGACGGCCGCCTCGCCGACCCGCTGCTGCGCGGGCAGATCGCGCTGCACGAGGTGCGTGCCCGCGCTTTCGCGGCGATGTCCGAGCGCTTCCTTGACGAGCTCAAGGCCGGCCGCGCCCACCCCGCCCAGCCGAGCATGATGAAATATTACGGCACCGAGCTGAACAAGGCGCGGCACGAGCTGGAGATGGCCGCGGGCGGATCGGACTCGCTCGAATGGGAGAGCGATGCGTCGAACAACGGCGCCGCCCCGCGCGCCTGGCTGCGCACCAAGGCCAATTCGATCGAGGGCGGGACGAGCGAGGTCCAGCTCAACATCATCGCCAAGCGGATTTTGGAGCTGCCGGGCGCCTGAACCGAACCGTCACCCCGGCCCTGTGCCGGGGTCCACGTCTCCACCTGCGCTGCCGGCGCGGTGGATCCCGGCACAAGGCCGGGATGACGAAGGAAGAAATCGATGCCTTTGTTTCTGAACGACGAACAGGCCATGCTTCGCGATGCTGCGCAGCAATTCGTGGGCGACGCCGCGCCGGTCAGCCACCTCCGCGCCCTGCGCGACGCGAACGACGTGACCGGTTTCTCGCGCGATTTGTGGAAGCAGTTCGCCGAGATGGGGTTTACCGGCATCCTGATCCCGGAGGCCGATGGCGGCCTCGGCCTTGGCCATGTCGAGGCGGGCGTGGTGCTGGAGGAGATCGGCCGCAACCTCTCCCCTTCCCCGTTCCTGACCACTGCCGTCGCCGCGGTCGAGGCGCTCAAGGGCAGCGCCCAGCGCGAGCGCTGGTTTCCCGGCATCCTCGCGGGCGAGACCGTCGCTGCGCTGGCGATCGACGAGAAGGCCAAGCACGGCAAGGCGCTCGCGATGCGGGCCGAGCGTGCGGGCAACGGCTTCCGCCTCTCGGGCGCCAAGCAGTTCGTCACCCACGGCCATGTCGCCGACCTGCTCCTCGTCGCCGCGCGCACCGCTGGCTCGCCCGAGGATGATGCCGGCGTCACCCTGTTCGCGGTGCCGAGGGACGCGGCGGGCCTCACCGCCGATCCCCAGCGGCTCGCCGATTCCAGCCTCGCCGCGCGCGTCGTCTTCGACGGCGTCGAGGTCGATGCCGACGCGGTGATCGGCGAGGTCGATGGTGGGCGTTCGGTGCTGAACGCGCTGCTCGCCGCTGGACGCACCGGCGCTGCGGCGGAATCGCTCGGCGTCGCCGGCGGGGCGATGGACATGACTGTCCAGTATCTCAAGGAGCGCAAGCAGTTCGGCGTGCCGATCGGCAGCTTCCAGGCGCTCCAGCACCGCGCCGCACACCTCTATGCCGAGCTGGAGGTCGCGCGCGCCGCCGTGCTCAAGGCGCAGCAGCTGCTCGACGCGGGCGATGCCAGGGCCGATGGGGCCGTCTCGGTCGCCAAGGCGATGGCGGGGCTTGCCTCGACGCTCGCGGTGCAGGAAGGGGTGCAGATGCATGGCGGCATCGGCATGACCGACGAGTTCGACATCGGCTTCTACATGAAGCGCGGCCGCGTGCTGGCGGAGATGTTCGGCGACGCCAATTTCCATGCCGACCAGCTGGCGAGGGCAAGCGGCTACTGATGGCCGACGATCCGCAACCCAGGCCCAGGCGCACCGACGAAGAGATCGTCCAGGAGCTGCTGGTCCTGCTCGACGTCGAGGAGCTCGACGCCGACCTCTATCGCGGCCATCGCCAGCCCGGCGGGCGCGGGCGGGTGTTCGGCGGGCAGGTGATCGCGCAAGGGCTGCAAGCGGCGCAGCGCTCGGTCGAAGGCAAGACCGCGCATTCGCTCCACGCCTATTTCATGCGCCCGGGCAACGAGGACTATCCGATCACCTATCGCGTGGTGCGCGATTTCGATGGCGGCAGCTTCGCCAACCGCCGCGTCATCGCGATGCAGCGCGGCGTGCCGATCCTCAACATGACCGCCTCGTTCCAGCGCGCCGAGGACGGGCTGCACCACCAGGACGCGATGCCCGACGTGCCGCCGCCCGAGGAGCTCAAGTCCGAACAGGAACTGCGCCGCGAGAAGATCGACCAGATCCCCGAGGGCATGCGCCCCTTCTTCCTGCGCCGCCGCCCGATCGAGATCCGTCCGGTCACCCCGCGCGACTGGATCAATCCGGAGAAGGCGCCGCCTTTGTGGCACAGCTGGTTCCGCGCGATCGCGCCGCTGCCGGACGATCCCGCGACTCACCGCGCGGTGCTGTCCTACGCCTCGGACATGTCGCTGCTCGGCACCGCGCTGCTGCCGCATGGCCTGACCTGGCTGAGGCCAGACTTCCAGACCGCCAGCCTCGACCACGCCGTGTGGCTGCACGAGCCGTTCCGGGCCGACGAATGGCTGCTCTACGCGACCGACAGCCCTTGGGCCGGCCATGCCCGGGGCTTCAACCGCGGCAAGATCTTCACCCGCGACGGGCGGCTCGTCGCAAGCACCGCACAGGAAGGGCTGATGCGGCTGCGGAACGAGGATCGCGCCGGAACCAATTGATTTGCATCGGGGTTCTGCTCCTGTCGGGACCGCGCCGCCGCGATCCCCGTCCAGGAGGATGGCAGCGCGCCGGACCGATGCCGTTATTCTATTTCCATCAACGCGATACGCCCGCCTGCCCGGCCGATCAGTGGCGCGATCTCAACGACCTGGGCGAGGCGCTGGCGGAGGCGAACCGGATGGCGCGGACCATCCTCGCGCGCACGCCCGATCCGGCCCGGCTGGCGCATGACGCGCTGGACATTGAGAATGAAGGCCGCGCGGTGGTCGCCCGCGTGATGTTCGCCGACGTCATCCGCCAGATGCGCTGAGCGCTATTTCTTCGAGCGCACCGTATAGGCTGCGGGCAGGAACAGGAACACCTCGGTCGCGCCCGCGCGCGCCCATTCCACCGGCCGGTCGAGCCCGATCACGTCCACCCCATGGTCTGGTCCGAACTTCACCGCCTGCGCGGCGGCGTCGGCTGCGATCAGGTCGATGATCGCGCCGCGATACTGGTCGGGATCGACCACGCTCAGCGTCGGCTCGCCCGTCACTGCCATCGACGTGCGCCCAGCCTTCGCCACCGATGTCACGAACTTCGCGATCTGCGCCTTGGCCGCGCCGATATCCATGCCCGGCGTCAGCCGCACCTTGACCAGGAAGAGCGCGCGCGACGTATCGGGCCGCCCGTCGCCGACATAGGTCAGGTTCCGGTAGTTGGTCAGCGTCAGCGGCTCGACGACATAGTCGCCGGTGGCGAGCTCGACCCCGGCCTTGCCCGCGCTGCCGATGGCATTGCGCAGCGTCGCCTCGAGCTCCTCCTTGCGCTTCGCCGCCTCGCGCGTGTCGCCCGCGATCCACACTTGCTGCACCACATAGTCGGCGGTGCGCTTCAAATGGATGATCGGGCGCTGTGCGGGAATCACGCCGCTCGTATCGACTCCGCCATAGTTGCCGGGCGCGCGGCGCGACGCGGTGACGAGCATCTCCTGCGCGAGCAAGGGCGCCGCGCCCGATAGCAGGGTCAGGGCGATCAGGGCTTTGCAAGCGGTTCGCATGGCTGTTCTCCCCCTCGCGCTCAATTCCGTGGCCGCACGGTGCTGTTCGAGGGCAGGAACAGCTGCACCTCGGTCAGGCTCGCGCGCTTCCACTGCACCGGCTTGTCGAGCCCGGTCACCTCGACGCCATAGCCCGCGCCGAAGCGCCCGCTGGTGACGGCGGTATCCTTGGCCACCAGGTCGATGATCGCGCCGCGATACTGTTCGGGATCGACCACCGACAGGGTGAGCTCGCTATACGCCTTCATCTGCGCGCGGCCGGCCGCGGGGACGGCCTTGATGAACTTGTCGATCCGCGCGAGAGCCGCCTTGGCGTCGATGCCGGGCGCGAGCGGCACCTTGACGAGGAATTTCGTCGCCTCGCCGCTCAACTCGTCCTCGTCGATCTCCTCGATCTTGAGGTCCTTGTAATTGCCCGGCGTCAGCGGCTCGACCACGAATTCGCCGCTGGCCAGCTGCACGCCCGATCCGGCGGACAGGTCGATCGCCTTGCGGATCATCGCCTGCACCTCCTTGCGCGCGTCCGCTTCCTCGACCGTATCGCTCACCACGATCACCTGCTGCACCGCGAAGTCGGCGGTGCGGCGCAGCATCTGTACGGCCGCGGGGGTAGGCACGACCAGCTCGACGGGCCGGTTATCGCCGTCGCCCGGATTGAGTCTGCGCATCCCGGTGACGACGATCTCGTCCTGCGCGATCGCCGGCATCGCACCGGTCAGAATGCCGGCAGCCGCCAAGCCGATGAGAAGCCTGCGCATCCCCCACTCCCCCTGTCCAGGCGGGCAGCGTGCGGGGAAACCGGGAATGTGTCAAACGGCGGTCTTGCCATATTCCTGGCGCGTCACCGGATGGCTCGACGACAGCCCGCCATCGACCGCCAGCGCCTGCCCGTTGACGTAGCTCGCATCGCCGGAAGCGAGGAACAGCGCCGCACGCGCCAGCTCCTCGGGCTGCGCGCCGCGACGCAACGGGTTCAGGCGGCCGACGCGGTCCATCTTCCCCGCCTCGCGCGCATAGTCGAAGGTTGGCTTGGTCATGCCGGTCTCGGTGAGCCCAGGGCACAGCGCGTTGACCCGCACGTTCGACCCCGCGAGCTGCTGTGCGGCCACCGCCGCGAGGTTGATCACCCCCGCCTTGGATGCCGAATAGGCCGGGCTGCCCGCGCCCGAGCGGATTCCCGCAACGCTCGCCGTCAGCACGATCGCCCCGCCGCCACGCTCGGCGATCCTGGGCGCGCCGTGCTTGATCGCCAGCAGCGGCCCGATCAGGTTCACGCGCAGCACCTCGGCGATCAGCTCGGGTGTGGTGTCGAAGATATTGGCCATCCCGCCCGAGATGCCGGCATTGGCGAACATCACGTCGAGCCCGCCGAACTCGGCCACGGCGAGATCGACCGTCGCGATCACGTCCGCTTCGCTGCCCGCGTCCATGCGGATCGCCTTGGCGGTGCCGCCCGCCTCGGCGATCAGCCGCGCGGTCTCGTCGGCACCCTCGGTCCTGTCGGCGGCGACCACCTTGCCGCCCTCGGCCGCGAACAGCATCGCCGCCGCGCGCCCGATCCCGCTGCCCGCGCCGGTGACGATGATCGACTTGCCCTGGAAGCGCGCCATCAGATCGTCACCCCGCCGTCCACGACCATCGCCTGCCCGGTCATGTACCGTCCCGCGGGCGAGGCGAGATAGACCACGGCCCCGGCGATATCCTCGGGATCGCCGAGGCGGCGCAGCGGCGTGCCCTGGTTGACGCGCTTCTCGGTCTCGGGATCCTCCCACAGCGCCCGCGCGAAGTCGGTCCTGATCAGCCCCGGCGCGATGCAGTTCACCCGGACATTGTCGGGCCCGTACTCGACCGCATAGTTGCGCGCGAGCTGGAAGTCGGCCGCCTTGGACACGTTGTACGCCCCGATCACCGGCGACCCGCGCAAGCCGCCGATCGAGGAGATGATGACGATCGCGCCGTCCCTGCGCTCGCGCATCTCGGGCGCGGTCATCTGGATCAGCCAGTGGTTGGAGACGATGTTGTTGTCGAGGATCTTGCGGAACTGATCGTCCTCGATTCCCGCCAGCGGCCCGTAATAGGGGTTGGACGCGGCGTTGCAGACGAGGATGTCGATCCGTCCGAAGGCGCGCCGGGTCTCGTCGACGAGGTGCCGGAGTGCTTCCTTGTCCGAGATGCTCGCCGCCACCGCGATCGCCGTCCCCTCGCCGTGCCTGGCATTGATCGCCGCGGCGACCTCGTCGCATGCATCCTGCTTGCGGCTGGAAATCACCACCTTCGCGCCGTGATCGGCCAGCGCCTCGGCCGAGGCCTTGCCGATCCCGCGCGAGCTGCCGGTGACGATCGCCACCTTGCCGGTCAGGTCGAACAATTTCATCGCTTCATGCTCCAGCCTTCTGCGCGAACTCCCACGCACTCGCCGCCAGCCCCGGCACGCGCGCCGCGGTCTCCTCGGCGTGCGCATTGCTGGCATTGCCGTCGAGCAGCCGCTTCTTGATTCCCTGCACGATGCTCATCAGCCGGAACTGGCCGAAGGCGAAATACCAGTTGAGGTCGGGGATGCCGTCGCGGCCCGTGGCGGCGCAGTAGCGATCGACCATTTGCTCGACCGTCGGGATACCGCTCTGCGGCCCGGTGATCCCTCCGATCCCCGATGCGCCGTTGGCCGGGATCATCCAGTTCATCAGCAGGTAGCTGAAATCCGCCATCGGGTCGCCGAGCGTCGACAGCTCCCAGTCGAGCACCGCCTTCACCCGCGGCGCACCGGCATCGAAGATCATGTTGTCGATGCGATAGTCGCCATGCACCACGCTGGTGCGCGTCTGCGGCGGCAGCGTGCGCGGGAGCCATTCGACCAGCTTCTCGACATCGGGCAGTTCGTCGGTCTGCGCCAGCCGGTACTGCTTGGTCCAGCGCCCCACCTGCCGCTCGAAATAGCTGCCCGGCTTGCCGTAATCGCCCAGCCCCGCGCGCTCGCACTCGATATTGTGCAACTGCGCCAGCCGGTCACACATTTCGAAATAGATCGCGCTTCGCTCGTCCGGCGTCTTGTCGGGTAGCGACCCGTCCCAATGGGTCACCCCCTCGACCAGCTCCATCACGTAGAAGGCCGAGCCGAGGACCGCGTCGTCCTCGCACAGCCCGAACGGCCGCGCGACCGGGAAACCGAGCGGGTGGAGCTTGGAGATCAGGAAATACTCGCGGTCCACCGCGTGCGCCGAGGGCAGCAGCGGCCCGAACGGCTTGCGCCGCAGCACATAGGCGCCGCTCGCCGCGTCGATGCGGTAGGTGGGATTCGACTGCCCGCCGGGAAACTTGGCGTAGCGCAGCGGTCCGGCGAACCCCGCGACATTGGCGTACATCCAATCCGTCAGCTTCGCGACGTCGAGGTCGCTCACGTCTTCCATCGGCAGCCCGCCGCGATGTCCCGCCGGCGGCTTCATGCGAATTCGATCACGGATCGTACCGCGTCGCCCTTGCGGAGATTGTCGAACGCGCCGTTGATGCCCTCCAGCCGGATGCGCTCGGCGACCATCGTGTCGAGGTCGAGCAGCCCGTCGAGATACATCTGCACCAGCCGCGGCAGGTCGATCGGGAACTGCATCGATCCCGCCAGCGAGCCCTGCAGCTTCTTGCCCGTGAGGAAGGTCGGGCCGGGGATGCTCACCGACTGGCCCGGCGCGATCATGCCGAGGATCGTCGCGGTGCCGCCGCGGCGCAGCACATGCCACGCCATCTCGGCGGTATTGGGCCGCCCGACCGCCTCGATCGCATAATCGACCCCGCCGTCGGTGAGCTTGAGCACCTGCTTGACCAGGTCCTCGGCCATCGCATCGAAGTCGTGCGTCGCGCCCATCTTGCGCGCCAGCGCGCGCTTCTCGGGGACCGGGTCGATCGCGACGATCTTGCCCGCGCCCGCGATCTTCGCGGCGTTGACCGCCGCCAGCCCGATCCCGCCGCAGCCGATCACCGCGACGGTCTCGCCGGGGCTGACCTTGCTGTCACGGAAGATCGAGCCCGCCCCGGTCATCACCGCGCAGCCGAGCAAGGCCGCGCGGTCGAGCGGCATTTCCTTCGAAATCGCGACGCAGGCATTCTCGTGCACCAGCATGTGCTCGGCAAAGGCGGAGAGGTTGAGGAAATGCGCGAGCGGGGTGCCGTCGGACAGGCGCAATTTGGGCTCGGCCTCCTTGGGCCGCCGCGTCGAGCTGTCGACGCACAGCGACGGCCGGCCCGAGACGCAGAACTCGCAGCTCCCGCAGAACACGGTGAAGAAGGTGATGACATGATCGCCCGGCCGCAGCCGCGTCACCTCGCTCCCCACCGCCTCGACCACGCCCGCCGCCTCGTGCCCCGGCACGGTCGGCATGACGTGCGGATAGGCGCCGTCGACGAAGTGCAGGT
The DNA here is from genome assembly GCF_049532975.1 of Sphingomonas sp. MS122. Classification (GTDB taxonomy): domain Bacteria; phylum Pseudomonadota; class Alphaproteobacteria; order Sphingomonadales; family Sphingomonadaceae; genus Sphingomonas. The sequence continues at coordinate 4,021,932 of NZ_CP186695.1, forward strand.
CCGACCGGCATACCCCACACGCCGCGGTGCGGATCAGCACCTCGCGCGGCCCCGGCTTGTCGATCGTGACGTCGTGGATCTCGAGGGGTTGCTTCGCCTCGAACAGGACCGCTGCCTTCAAACCTTCCTCCTCCCTCACCCCGGCGAAAGCTGGGGTCTCACACCGCACGAGACCCCAGCTTTCGCTGGGGTGACGTGAAGATTAGCGCGCCGCCGCCATGTCGCCGCTCGACGGGCGGTCCGCCTTATAGTCCCCGTACTTGCCGAACTCCGCCCGCGCGATCGCGCGATTGTGCACCTCGTCCGGCCCGTCGGCAAAGCGCAGCGTGCGCATCCCGGCCCAGGCGCTGGCCAGCGGCGTGTCGCCCGACACGCCGGCACCGCCGAACGCCTGGATCGCATCGTCGAGGATCTGCAGCGTGATGCGCGGGCCCATCGCCTTGATCATCGCGATCTCGCCCTGCGCCGACTTGTTGCCCGCCTTGTCCATCATGTCCGCCGCCTTGAGGCAGAGCAGGCGCATCATCTCGAGGTTCGAGCGCGCCTCGGCGACGCGCTGCTCCCAGATCGAGTGATCGGCGATGCGCTTGCCGAAGGCGACGCGGCTGACCAGCCGCTTGCACATCAGCTCGAGCGCCATCTCGGCGACCCCGATCGAGCGCATGCAATGGTGGATGCGCCCCGGCCCGAGCCGGCCCTGCGCGATCTCGAACCCGCGTCCCTCGCCGAGCAGCAGGTTGTCGGCCGGCACCCGGACATTGTCGAGCACCACCTCGCCATGGCCGTGCGGCGCGTGATCATACCCGAAAACCGAAAGCATCCGCTCGATCCTGACACCGGGCGCATCCATCGGCACCAGGATCTGGCTCTGCTGGGCGTGGCGCGAGGCGTCGGGATTGGTCTTGCCCATCACGATCGCCACCGCGCAGCGCGGATCGCCGACGCCCGACGACCACCATTTGCGGCCGTTGATGACGTAGTGATCCCCGTCGCGGACCATCGAGGTCTGGATATTGGTCGCGTCCGACGAGGCAACGTCGGGCTCGGTCATCAGGAAGGCGGAGCGGATCTCGCCGTCCATCAGCGGCTTCAGCCAGCGGTCCTTCTGTTCGCGCGTGCCGTAGCGGTGCAGCACCTCCATGTTGCCGGTGTCGGGCGCTGAGCAGTTGAACACCTCGCTCGCCCAGCCCGCGCGCCCCATCTCCTCGGCGCACAGCGCATATTCGAGGTTGCTGAGCTGAGTGCCCTCGAACTCGAAGCTCTCGTCGACATGCTTCTGCCCGGAGTGCGGCGGCATGAAGAAGTTCCACAGCCCCTGCGCCCTGGCGACCTGCTTCAGCTCCTCGATCACCGGCAGCACCTTCCAGCGCTCGCCCTCGCGCTCCTGGCGGTGGTAGTCCGCGTCGCGCGGGGCGATATGCTGGTCGATGAAGCCCTTCACGCGGTCGCGGAAATGAGTCTCGCGCTCGGTCAGCGTGAAGTCCATGCGCCCTCTCCTCAGAATCTGGTTTCGAATCGAATACGCCATACCCGATTTTCGGTAAAGTGGCTCACGCCCCATTTTTCCGTCGCGTAATCATGCGGAACGCCCCCTACCCGCTTTAGGACTGTTCCTTCGAATCAAAGCTGCTAATCTGGCTCGATGGATGTCGACGAGGTGATCCCCGCTGAAGTGCGGGGCGAGACGAAACGGTTCAAGGCGAAGCGCGACGCGATCCTCGCGGCCGCCGCCGACGTGATCAACGAGCAGAGCGCGAAGGGCATGACCTTCGCGGACGTCGCGCAACGCGTCGGGCTCAACACCACTAGCGTCACCTATTATTTCAAGCGCAAGGAAGACCTGGCGGCCGCCTGTTTCGACGCGACGCTCGACCGGCTCGACGAGATGCTCGACGAGGCGCATCGCGAGGCGACCCCCGAGGCGCGGGTCGCGCGCTACCTGTCGATCAACATGGAGCGGCTCGCGCGCATCCATCGCGGCGAGGAGAAGGCGTTCGCCATCCTCTCCGACCTCCGCGCGATGGAAGGCGACGTCAGGACCGAGCTACTCAAGCGCTGGCAGCACGTCTTCCGCCGCACCCGCGCATTGTGGGGCGAAGGCGGCACGCGCGCCGAGACCGACCTCTATGGCGGCCGCGCGCATGTGCTGCTCGAGAACACCTTCTGGCTGCCGGTGTGGCTGATCCGCTACGAGCTCGACGAATATCCGCGGGTCGAGGCGCGGCTGATGGACGTGTTCCGCCACGGCATCGCCGCCGAGGGCGCGGCGTGGACGCCGGAGATGCTCGACCTCGAGCATGACGAGGCCGAACCGGGACGCGAGGCGTTCCTGCTCGCGGCGACACGGCTGATCAACGAGCTCGGCTATCGCGGCGCCTCGGTGCAGAAGATCGCGTCCGAGCTCAACGTCACCAAGGGCAGCTTCTACCACCATCTCGACGCCAAGGACGAGCTGGTGATCGAATGCTACAAGCGCAGCTTCGACATCATCGCCGAGGCGCAGCGCGTCGCCGAGGAGGGGCCCGGCGACCATTGGCACAAGCTCGTCAGCATCATCGCCACCCTGCTCGACGTGCAATTCTCCGAGCGCGGGCCGCTGCTGCGCACCACCGCGCTATCGGGCCTGCCGCCGCGGGTGCGCACGGCGATGGTCGACCGCTCCAACCGCATCGCGCGGCGCTACGCCGGCATGCTCTCGGACGGGATCGCCGAGGGCTCGATCCGCGCGATCGACCCGCTCGTCGCCAGCCAGACGATGATGGCGCTGCAGAACGCCGCGTTCGACATGCGCAAATGGGCCGGCACCATGCCGCGCGAGCGCGCGGTGGCCTTCTACGCCTCGACCATCGTGTTCGGCCTGTTCGACGACCGCGTACTGGGGTTCTGACGCGTTACGGCTGTGGTGCGGCGCCGTCGCGCTGCGCCAGCTTGGTCAAGTCGATCACATGCAGCGTCAGCTTTCCGGTGCGCCGCTCGATGCGCGAACCCGGTGGCAGCCCGTAGGAAGGCCGCAGCGTGAACCGCTCGACGCGATAGGTGCCGACCCCGCCCGGGTCCTGCCGGGCGGGTGCGTAGCGGCGCGCCTCGATATTCCTGATCAGCGGCTTGGCCCATTGCACCTCCTTGGACGGGCGCAGGATCTCGACCTCGGCCGGCTTGCCGTCGGGCCGGACCCAATAGCCGATATCGGCCCAGAACAGGTCTCCATGGTCGGCCGCCGTGGCGGCGCGCGCGGCCATCACATCGACGCCACCGGTCACCGCGACGCCGGACCCGCCCGCGCGACCGAGCTCAGGATAGGGCGGTGCGTAGAGCAGCACCGGTTCGGCCCCGCCCGCCCCGCGCAGTGCGGCGACCAGCTCGTCGGTGTTGTTCGCATCTCCCTTCGCGATCGAGATTCTCGCGCGCAGCACGCGCAGCAGGCCGGCGAAGCGCGCGTCCTGACCATGGCTGCCCTCGAGCTGCTCGAGCAACCGGCGGGACCGCGCCAGGTCGCGCGCGCTGAGCGCCAACCAGGCGCGGCGGAAGATCAGCGCCGCCGCCAGGTCCCCCTTGCCCGCCCGCTGCGCGTCCCCGGCCGCGTCCTTATACTCCCCGTCCGCGCTGGTCAGGTCGCCGAGCTTCACCCACATGTCGCCGACGCGCGCCGATGCGCGCAGCACCGCCGAATGGCCGGGACCATATGCGCGGCGCAGCACATCGACGCTCTCGCGCGTCGCGTGTTTGAACACCTCCTTGTCGCCTTCATGCTCGGTCACGTCGGCATAGGTCGCATACAGGTCGGACATCGGCCCCGGCATGCGCGCGCCATATCGCTTGTTGCGGGAAACCGCGCGGCGCAGGATCGCCTTCGCCTCCTCGTAGCGGCCCGCCGCGAAGCTCTCCGCTCCCGCATTCATCGCCGCATCCACTTCCTCTTCCGGCGGACAGTTGCGCGCGAGGCACTTGTCGAGCGCGTCCCGCATCCGGTTGCCGGTAATCACGACATCGGCCTGTGACACCGGGGCCTGAACGGCCTGCTGACCGGCCAACATCAGGGCTATCAGGAACATCGAACGCCTCCCTCACCTGGCAAGACTATGTCCCGGCGCTGGCGCAGGCAAGCAATCGGATCACCTTCGATGGGCCCGGGCGATGACGGCGCTTTCCAAAGTTGATAGGCGGTGCCGATGTCTGCCGATTACCTGCCCGACGCCACCTGGTCCGCCACCCTCGACGGCGACCTCGCCGTCACCGGCACCGAGAACCCCGCCTCGCCGATCCTCGCCGACTTCTTCGCCGGCTATGACCGCGCCTTCGTCCTGCCCGACGAGCGCGAGGAGCTGGACGGATTCCGCGACTGCCTCGCCGCCAATCGCGGCGCGCCGCTGCGCTTCGGCCGCCGCCACCGCGAGCTGGTGATCACCCTGCGCGACGCCACGGGCGGCGCGGTGCTCGGCGGCGCCAACTTCCTCGCCACCGGCATGGGCGCCCGGCCCGGCCAACCGCACGTCTCGGTCGCGCTCAACTATCTCTATGTCGACCAGCAGGTGCGCGGGCGCGGGCTCGCGCGCAAGCTGATGGCGGCGGTGGCACGGCTCGCCCAGCGCGCCACCGGCCGTCCCGAGCAGGAGATGCCGGCGATCTTCATCGAGCAGAACGACCCGTTCCGCCTGACCGCCGAGGAATATGCCGCCGACACCGCGCATTCGGGGCTCGATCAGGTCGACCGGCTCGCGATCTGGGCCAGGCTTGGCGCACGCGCGGTCGACTTCGCCTATGTCCAGCCCGCGCTGAGCGCGGCCCAGGCGAGCGACGACGGGCTGCTCTACGCCGCGCTCGCCTATCCCGGCGACGCGGTTCCCGCCGCCTTCCTCCACGATCATCTCGAGAGCTTCTTCGGCGTCTCGGTGCTCAAGGGCGGCGACCCGGCCGCCGAGCCGGTCGCCGGCGCCCAGCTCGCCGGTCTCGCCGCACTGGCCCGGACCGGCGCGCAGGTCGCGCTGCTCGACCTCCTCGCCCCGCTGGCACGACTCGAACGGGGTAAGCCATTACCTCCGGCACGGTCGATGTTGGCATTTGCCAAAGCGGGCTGACCGCCCTTACCTTCACCGCCGGGGCCAGGCGGGGGGAACGATGGAGTCGCCGGACGGGACGTCGCGCAGTCGCAGCAGGACGGAGGTCTCGAAGGACCGGACGCTCTACTGGACCCTGTCCTTCTACATCCCCGCCGATCGCCTGCGCCCCGCGGGCGCCGAGGATGCGGCCGGCCCGCTCGGCGCGCAGATCGCCGGGGCGGCGGTGAGCAAGCCGACCCGCACGCTGCGCGATGCGATCGAGCCCTTGTTCAACGACATTGCCGACCGCTCGCGCCTCGGCAAGGTCGAGGACCGGCTGTTCGCCGGCTGCGCGGCCGAGCGGCTGCTCTTCGTCATGCCCGCCACCGTGCAATGGACGACCGAAGGCAAGACCTTCGTCTTCGCGGTCCCGCCGGAACACCGCGAGCGCAAGATCGGCCTGCGCAGCTTCTGGTATGCGCACAGCAACGGTGCGCTCTCCTGGCATCTCAGCTTCGCCGCCCATTACGGCCCCGATCTCGACCGCGACCTCAAGGCGAAGAGACCCTCGACCTATTATTTCCTCTCGCTGCTCCAGAAGCTCGCCTGGCCCAAGGAGTTCCGGATGGACGGTGCCGGCACGACGATCCACCAGATGGTCGGCATGTCGGTCCGCCGCCGCACGAGCGCGCAGGGCGTCCCCTTCTGGGCATTCGTGCGGGAACGCTTCGCGGAGGACTGGCGGTGCATCGCCGGCACGCACCCGCTCGCGCGGCCGGGCATCGGCTTCGACGATGCGGTGCGCAGCCTGCCCTCGATGGAGGTGCCGGGCCTCGAATGCCCCGAGAGCCGCTCGCTCTTCTTCATCCGCGATTCGCACCTGCTCTCGCTGATCCAGCCCAAGGATGCGTCGGGCACGCTCGAGAGCCGCCGCCGCCGCGTGACCGACGAGCAGTTCGACGGCTATCCGGCGCTGGTGAGCAGGCAGCGCCGCCGCGGCGCGCGGCGGATCGAGCTCGGCGCCGCCTATTGGGACGAGATGCTCGACCAGGCCGACCCGGCCGATTGCCCGACCAATGCCCGCGACCGGCTCGCCTATCTGTTCCTCGCCGGCTTCAACCAGAACATCATCGACTTCACCAACCAGGAAGCCTCCGAAGTTCTCGACAGTCTCGATCCGATCTATCCCAATTCGGACGCTCAGGAGCAGGAGGGGTTCTTCGTCCGCTATGCCAATCCGCGCGCGATGATCACCTATGTCTCGCGCTCGCGCACGCTGGAGGTCGGCAACGACCATGTCGGCACCTGCCCCTACGCGCTGCTGATCCACGCGCTGTCGATGCACAACGAGGCGCTGACCCGCGCGCAGGAGGAAAGCACCTTCGCCGCGATCGACGCGATCACCGCCGAGATCGGCCGCGGCCACGCCGCCAAGACCGACCGTCACGGCCATTTCGAGACGGCCGAGCGGATGATCAACGACACCCGCATCGCCGCCTTCCACGTCTATGAGCGCCACCGCTACGCCAACCCGTTCCGCTACGATACCGAGCGCGACGTGTTCGACGAGCTCGAGCGGCTGCGCGGCACCTCGCGCCTCAAGCTCGCCTACGAGGCCGCGCTGGGCTCGCTCGAGGAGCAGATCCGCGACCTCGACCGCGAGCGCAAGGCGGCCGAGGATGCGCAGGTCCGGAAGCAGGATCGCCAGTTCGCCGCGCTGCTCGGCACGCTCGGCATCTTCGGGGTGATCCAGGTCTTCTTCCAGGTCGACCAGTTCGCGCGCGCGGCCCAGCCGGCCGAGCCGCGGGCCAAGCTGCTCTTCATCCTCGCCTATTGCGGCATCCCGATCCTGGCCGGGCTGTTCATCCTCCTCTATTCGGGAAGGTCGACGCCACCGCGCAAGGACCGGGGTTGACGGGCCCGCGCGCGACGGCGACCTTGCCGCATCCTCCCACATCGGAAAAATCGACGATGCGTCCAACCGCCGGCCTCTGTGCCCTGACGATGTTCCTCGCCGCGCTCCCGCCCGCCGCTTCGGCGCAGGAGCCGCCCACCCTGCCGTGGAGCGCGCCCGCCACCGTCAAGGTCTCGGTCGAGACGCACCGCTTCGCCAGCGGCGGCGCGATGCTGTCGGGCACGCTCTACATGCCCGTGCGGCGCAAGCCGGTGGCGGCGGTGGTGGTGACGCACAGCGCCTCCTCGCCGCTGGGCGACGCGTCGCTCTACGAGCACCTCAAGACCGTGCTGCCCGCGCTCGGCATCGCCGTGCTGACCTATGACCGGCGCGGCTCGGGCCGGTCGGGCACGCAAAGCGCCGGCGGCGACTTCACCGTGCTCGCCGACGACGCGATCGCCGCGGTGAAGAGCCTGAAGACCGATCCGCGCATCGACGCGAAGCGCATCGGCACCTGGGGCCTCAGCCAGGGCGGCTGGATCTCGCCGCTCGCCGCCTCGCGCAGCCCCGACATCGCCTTCGTCATCGCGGTCGCCGGCCCGGTCGTCACCGCGGACGTGCAGATGCTGTTCTCCTCGACCAACCATCTGCGCGCCAACGGCTATTCGCAGGCCGATATCGACCAGATGGTCGCGACGCGCAAAGCCGTCGACGATTACATGCGCGGCACCGCGAGCAGGGAGGCCGCGCAGCAACGCATCGACGCCGCCAAGACCAAGCCCTGGTTCAAGTACACCTATATGGGCGAGACGGTTCGCGACCGCGAAGTTTCGCAGTGGCGCAGGGAGATCGAGAACGATCCGCTCGCCAACCTCACCAAGGTACGCGTGCCGATGCTCGTCCTCTACGGCGCCAACGACGCGGTGGTGCCGGTCGCCGATTCGGTCGAGCGGCTGAAGAGGGTCGCCGCGCGCCTGCCCAGGATGCGCGTGCATGTCGTGGCCGGCGCCGACCATGCGATGCAGATGTCGGTCGACGAGAAGACCTCGCTCGATCCGAAGAATGACGGCACCGAGCGCGCGGACTCGCCCGAATATATCGCCGTCCTGTCGAGCTGGCTCGCCGCTCAGGGGCTGACCAGCGCGCCCTAGGCCGCGCTCCGCTTGAGCCACACCCCCGCGCGCCAATAGTGGAACAGCGCCCAGGGCGTCGCTGCGGCGAAGGTCAGCATCGCCCAGCGCAGCGACTGCGCGTCGCCCAGCGACGGCTTGAGCGCGTCGGAGATCACCCCGATCAGCGTCGGCCCCAGCCCCAGCCCGATCAGGTTGATGACGAGCAAGGTCACCGCCGCCCACAATGCGCGCATCCGCAGCGGCGCGAGGCCCTGGATCAGCGCGAAGGTCGGGCCGAGATAGGAGTTCACCAGGATCAGCGAGGCCCAGTAGATCGGCACCGCGATCCACGGGTCGCTCGACGCGAAGAACAGGAAGGACAGGGGCAGTCCCACGCCCTTCATCGCCAGCACCAGCCACGCCTGGCTGTGCAGCCCCCAGCGCTCGGCCGCCTTGTTGGCGAGCCACCCGCCGAGCACCGCCGACAGCGTGCCGCACACTGCTCCAACAGGCGCCACGATCGAGGCGATCTGGAGCTTGTCGAGCCCGATCGTGCGGATCAGGAAGCTCGGCCCGAACGCGGTATGGCCATAGCCGATCAGCGAGGTGATGGTGACGCCCATCACCAGATGCACCGCCGCGCGGCTGGCGAACAGCGAGCGGAAGCCCTCGACGAAGCCCGGCATCGCCGCATGCGCCGCGGCATGCGCGGGGTCGGAAAGCCCGCGCCGCGGCTCGACCACGAACAGCTTGATGATCACCGCGAGCAGGATGCCGGGGATGCCGACCGCGAACATCGCCGTGCGCCAGCCGAAGAAATGCGCCAGCGTGCCGCCGATGATCGTCCCGCCCGCCGCGCCGAGCACCACGCCGAGCGAGTAGATCCCCATCGCCCCCGCGCGCTTCTCGGGCGGATAGAGGTCGGCGATGATCGAGTGGCTGGGCGGGCTCGACCCGGCCTCGCCGATGCCGACGCCGATCCGCGCGAGCAGCAATTGCACAAAGTTCTGCGCCAGTCCGCACACCGCGGTCATCGCGCTCCACAGCGCCAGCGCGATTCCGATGATGTTGACGCGATTGCCGCGATCCGCCCAGCGCGCCACCGGCAACCCCAGCGTCGCATAGAAGATCGCGAAGGCGAACCCCGCAAGCAGCCCGAGTTGGGTGTCGCTGAGCAGCAGCTCGCGGCGGATATCCTCCTGCAGGATCGCGAGGATCTGCCGGTCCATATAGCTGAAGAAGTAAGCGGCGGTGAGCAACGCCAGCGTCACGCTGCGCCGCCGGATCGCGACCTCGTCGGCGGCAGTCGCTGGCGGGGTCGTCGTCATACGCACCTCATACACGGGCAAGGAAAGGGCGGGCGCCGCGAGTATCCGCGCGGCGCCCGCCCTGGGATTGGACGCAGGCCGTCAGAATTTCACGCGGCCGGTGATGCCGTAGGTCCGCGGTTCGGCCAGGAATTGCGAGAAGATCTGGCGCCCGCCCGGGAATTGCGGGTCGACGAACGGCGCGAAGGTGAAGCCCGCCGCATAGGGCGGCGTGGTCGATCCGCCCGCCTGGAAGGGCGAGTTGAACGCCACCTGGGCATATTTCTCGTTGAAGATGTTCTGCGCCCAGAACTCGATCGCCCATTTCTCCCCCGGCCCGCGGATGCCGACGCGGCCGTTGAACACCGCATAGGAATCCTGCTCCTTCTGCGGGAACAGGTCGGACCCGGTGTTGAAGTCGCCGGTCATGCGCGTGTCGAGGTAGAACAGGCCCGACAGCCCGCTCGAGCCCAGCTCGGGCGTCCACGCGACCGAGGCCGTGGTGACGATCTCCGGCGCGTTCGAGAGGTTGTCGCCCGGCAGCATGCGCAACGCCGGGTTGAGCGGCGCGCCGCTGTCGTTGCCGACCAGGTCGTCGCGATAACGCGTATCGGCATAGGTCAGGCCGAGATTGACCGTCAGGAACCGCGCCGGGCTGATCGACGCCTCCACCTCGACGCCGGTCGAGCTCACGCCATAGGTCACGTCGTCCGCCGCGCAGGCCCCGGTGCCCAGTGCCGGGTTGTAGTTGAACGCCGCGCCCGGCGCGATCACCGGGTTGAGGAAGTTCGCCGATCCCGGAAAGAAGCTCTGGTCGCGGTCGGCGCCGCCGAGGTCGGCCGAACAGCCATTGACGTTCTGCACGATGAACACCGTGCCGTCGAAGGTGTTGAGCTGGAAGTTCTTGAACTGCTGGCGGAACGCTGCGACGCTCAGCGCGAACGGCCCCTTCGAGTATTTCGCGCCGATCTCGAAGGCATTGACGATCTCGGGGTCGAACTGGAGGTTGCCGACCAGCGCCTGCGCGCCGCCCATGCTGGCGAAGGACTGGGCCGGCGCCTTGAGCGCCGAACGGTCGAGGTTGAAGCCGCCCGCCTTGTAGCCGCGCGAATAGCTCGCATAGACCAGCAGCTCGTCGACCGGCTTCCACGAGATCACCGCGGTGCCGGTGAACTCGTCCTCCTTGCGCTCGTCGTTGATCGAGACGCCGTTGAGCTCGGAGGTCGAGTTGCCCTGGCACGACAGGTTGAGGATCGACTGCGAGACCGCGAACAGCGCGGTGTTGAACGCCGGGCTGTTGGGATTGACGAAGGCGCCGACGAGGCCCTGGTTGGCGACGCAGGCGGTGTTGTTGTTGCCGAAGGTCGCGTTGAACTTCTTGCGCTCGTTGGTGTAGCGCACGCCCAGCGTGACATCGAGCGTCGAGGTCAGGTGGAAGATGTTGTGCGTGAACAGCGCCCAGTTGCGGCTGTTCTGCTCATAGACGTCGAGCGTGGTGCCGCGGTTGTTGATGCTGTCGAGATTGTCGAACGCGGCATAGATCAGCGGCGAGGCCGCGCCGAACAGCGCCGGGCGCGCGGCGAGGCAGGCGGGCGAGGTCGGCGAATAGAGCGCCGAAAGCCCGCCCGGCGAGACGATGCGGCAGGTGGCGAAGCGGCCATATTGGTTGCCGAACTTGAGGTTGTCGGTCGCGGTCAGGTCCTCGTTGGCGTAATAGGCGCCGATCAGCCAGTCGAGCTTGTCGCCGAACGCCGTGCCCTGCAGCCGCAGCTCCTGGCTGAACGTCTTGAACTCGCGGCCCGAATTGCCGTCGTCGGCGCGATAGAGGATGTCGACGGTGCTGTAGTCGGTGTCCGATCCCTGGCTGCTCGAATAGTTGCGATAGCCGGTGATCGAGGTCAGGGTCGCCCCGCCCAGGTTCCAGTCGATCTGGAGCGAGGCGCCCCAATCCTCGGTCTCGCCGCCATAGGTGCGGCCGGGCGTCACCGACAGCTCGCGCGACCAGCCGGCGTGGAGCGCCGCGGGGTTCTGCCCCAGCGCGGTCATCACGTTGATGATGTTGTTGCCCGAATCGTTGGTGCGCCCGGGCACCGCGCCCGGCTGCTGCAGCGGGATCGCGGGGTTGTTGAGGTTTCCGATATACGGGTTGACGCTGTTGTCGACATAGGTCGCGCCGCAGCACGCCTCGTCGCGCTTGGTATAGTCGCCGATGATGCGCACGGTGAGGTCGCTCGACGGCTCGAACATCAGCTGGCCGCGCAGGAACAGGCGGTCGCGGTCGTTGACCGTCGTGTTGTTGGCGGCGTCGTTGTAATAGCCGTCGCGCTTCACATAGACGCCGTCGATCCGCGCCGCGAAGTCGCCGCCCAGCGGCACGTTGACGTTGCCGGTCAGCCGCCACAGGTCGTAATTGCCATAGGTGACCTCCGCGCCCGCCGAGAAGCCCGAATAGGACGGGGCCTTCGACACGATGCTGATCAGGCCGGCCGACGCGTTGCGGCCGAACAGCGTGCCCTGCGGCCCGCGCAGCACCTCGATCCGCTCGATCTCGCCGAGCTCGCTGAGGCCGATGCCCGAGCGCGAGCGGTAGACGCCGTCGATGAACACGGCGACCGAGCTCTCGAGGCCGGGATTGTCGCCGACCGTGCCGATGCCGCGGATGCGTGCCGAGCCGTTCGCCTCGGACCCCGTCGACGAGACGAGCAGCGACGGCGCGACCTGGTTGAGCTGGCGGATGTCGCTCGCGCCGGTCAGCTCGAGCGCCTCGGCGGTCACCGCGGACACCGCGAGCGGCACGTCGGCGAGCTGCTGCGCGCGGCCCTGCGCGGTGATCACGATCTCGTTGGTGGCCTCGGCCGGCGGCTCCGGGGTCTGCTGGGCGAAGGCCGGCGCGGCGAACGCGCCCATCAAGGCAGGAACCGCGGCCGCGGCCAGGTAACGACACCGCTTCATATCATCACTCCCCTTTTATCCCAGGCTGGAGCACTGCCCGGCTCCATACCGTAAACTCGAATAGATCGAAGATCGGGCTTTCGGTCAAGCCAACAAAACCGTTGCAAATTGCCACTTAACCTAGCGTGAAACCGCCGCGCACGATCGGCCGGGAGGATATCAGGGTATGCTGAACGATCGTTCGAAATCAGTGGCCGCACGGCGTCACCGCGGCCCGGCTTGCAATGCACGCCGCTGCGGCTAACCTGCCCGCACCATGACGATCGTCTTCTTCAATCGCGCAGCCGCGTTCCCGCTCGCCTGAGCGGACCCGCGAGCCACGGCTCGTCCTGCGGTGCCCCGGCGCCGTCCGAACGCCTGCATCATCGATAGGAGACCATCATGGGTCACGACACACGCGCGCTGAGCGCCGCACAGATCGCTTCCTTCGTCGCCGAGGGCTTCGTCCGCATCGACGACGCCTTCCCCGCCGCCACGGCCGAGGCCGCGCGCGCCATCCTGTGGCGCGACACCGGCTGCGACCCGCACGACCGTTCGACCTGGACGCGGCCGGTGGTCCGGCTCGGCCATTATGCCCAGCCCCCGTTCCGCGAGGCCGCCAACACACCGGTGCTCCACGCCGCCTTCGACCAGCTCGCCGGTCTGGGCCGGTGGCTGCCGCAGGGGGCGCTCGGCACCTTCCCGGTGCGCTTCCCCTCGCCCGACGACCCCGGCGACGCCGGCTGGCACATCGACGTCAGCTTCGGCGACAGTGCCGACTTCATGGAATGGCGCGCCAATGTCTTCAGCAAGGGCCGCGCGCTGCTGATGCTGTTCCTGTTCTCGGACGTCGGCCCCGACGACGCCCCCACGCGCATCCGCGCCGGATCGCACATCGACATCGCCCGCCAGCTCGCCCCCGCGGGCGCGGCCGGCCTGACCCTGCGCGAGCTCGCCGCGGACGGCTTCGCCGGCTCGGCGCACCGGCGCGAGGTGGCGGCGACGGGCAAGGCGGGCACCGTCTATCTCTGCCACCCCTTCCTGGTCCACGCGGCCCAGCCCCATCGCGGCACCGAGCCGCGCTTCATGGCCCAGCCCCCGCTGTTGCCGCGCGAGCCGCTCAGCCTCGATCGCACGGACGGCGCTTACTCGCCGGTGGAGCAGGCGATCAGGGAGGCGATCGGGAGCTGAGGACCAGGCCGGCTGCCCCTTCTTCTCCCTCTCCCGCTTGCGGGAGAGGGTCGGGGTGAGGGCCTTCTGCTCTTTCTTACGCGCGCGTCTCCGCAAGTGCGGCCGCCACCACCGCGAGCACGCCTTCCAGATTTTCCAGCACATCGTGATTCCCGAAGCGCAGAACCCGGAAGCCCTTCGCCTCAAGGAATGCGGTGCGCCGCGCATCCTCCGCCTCGCTATGCTGCCCGCCGTCGAGCTCGACGATCAGCATCGCTTCCAGACATGCAAAGTCGGCGACGTAGGGCCAGAGCGAGTGCTGAAACCGGAACTTGAAACCGTCGAGCCGTCGATTGCGTACCGCTTGCCAGAAACGGTCCTCGGCGTCCGTTCGATCACGCCGGAGCTTGGCGGCGTGAGGGCTGATCTTGCGGCGAACCGGGGGCACGGCCGTACGATAGAAGAAAGAAGGCCCTCACCCAACCCTCTCCCGCAAGCGGGAGAGGGCTAGATAGTCAAAACCCGCCCACCCGCGCGAAGCGATCGCGGTGATACGCCGTGCTCCCCCACATCTGCTCGAGCACGCGCATCCGCTTCAAATAGAACCCCGCGTCATATTCGTCGGTCATGCCGATCCCGCCGTGCAGCTGGATCAGCTCGCGGCTCATCAGGTGGCCGACCTCGTTGGCCTTGCCCTTGGCCAGCGACGCCGCCTGGCGCGTGTCGCCGCCCCCATCGATCGCGGCCAGCCCGGCCTCGACCGCCGAGCGCATCAGCTCGATCTCGCTGTAGAGATTGGCCATGCGGTGCTGCAGCGCCTGGAAGGTCGCCAGCACCTGCCCGAACTGCACGCGCTGCTTCAAATAGGCGAGCGTGGTGTCGAACGCCGCGCTCGCCATGCCGAGCATCTCGGCGCTGGCCAGCACCGCGGCGCGGTCGAGCACCGCGTCGAGCAGCTTGTCGCCGCCTTCGGCCAGCCGATCCGCCGCGGCGCCCTCGAAGCGCACCGCCGCATGGCTGCGGAAATCCGTCAGGTGCCGCCGCGAAACCGTCACGCCCGCCCCCGCCTCGACCAGATACAGCCCGTCCGCCGCCGCGACCACGAACAGCCCGGCGCTGTCGCCTTCCGCCACGAACGCCTTGGTCCCCGACAGCTTGCCGCCCTCGGCCTTGGCCGCGATCGCCGCCGGATCGTGGCGCGGCCCCTCGTCCACCGCCAGCGTCGCCACCAGCTCGCCGCTGGCGATGCGCGGCAGCCACCTGGCCTTCTGGTCCTCGTTCCCGCCGAGCAGGATCGCCGAGGCGGCCGCCGCCGACGCCGCGAGCGGGCTCGCCGTCAGGGTCTTGCCCAGCTCCTCGATCACCAGGCCGAGGCTCAGCCAGCCGAAGTCGCTGCCGCCCTGCGCCTCGGGGATGATGATCCCGGTCCAGCCCATCTCGGCCATCTTGCCCCAGGCGCCGGCGTCGTATCCCGCCGCCTCGCCCGCATCGCGCACCTTGCGCCATGCCGAGACCGGGCTCTCGTTGCCCGCCCACTCGCGCGCCATGTCGCGCAGCATCGTCTGTTCTTCGGTCAGAACGGCCATTCGTCTTCTCCAAAACCCTCGACCGTCATCCCGGCCTCGTGCCGGGATCCACCTCGCCTCAGGCGCTGCCCTTCAGCCTTTCACGCATCGTTCGCGGCACGGTGGGCCCCGGCCAAGACCGGGGTGACGCTCAGCTATTGATGATCCAGCATCCCCAAAATCCGCTTGGCGATCACGTTGTTCTGGATCTCGGTCGATCCGCCATAGATCGTCGTCGCCTTGCCGAAGAGCCACGCGCGCGTGCCCTTGAGCTGCGCCTCGCTGAAGCCCTCGCCTTCCCAGCCGAGCCCTTCCATCCCCTGGATCTCGATCAGCAGCTCGGCCCGCTCCTGCCCCAGCTTTGTCCCCACCGTCTTGAGGATCGACGAGACCTCGGACACGCCGCCCACCGCCTTGCTCTCGGCCTGCACGCGCATCGCGGTGAGCAGGAAGGCGCGCCAGTCCATCTCCCATTTGGCGATGCGCGCGCGCAGGTCGGGATCGGCCACGCGGCCTTCCGCATCCGCGCCGACATATTTCCGGGCGACATCGGCCAGCGACGGCCCGCTCGGCATCAGCCGCGATCCGCCGCCCGACAGGTTGGTCCGCTCGTGCTGGAGCAGGCGCTTGCCGATCGTCCAGCCCTGCCCCTCCTCGCCGACGCGGTTTTCCTTGGGCACCTTCACGTCGGTGAAGAAGGTCTCGCAAAAGGGCGACATGCCGCTGATCATCTGGATCGGCTTCACCTCGACCCCGGGCGAGTCCATGTCGATCAACAGGAAGGTGATGCCGCCCTGCTTCTGCGTCTTGTCGGTGCGCACGATCGCGAAGCATTTGTCCGCCCATTGCCCGCCGCTGGTCCAGGTCTTCTGGCCGTTGACGACATAATGATCGCCCCGATCCTCCGCGAAACATTGCAAATTGGCGAGGTCGGACCCGGCATTGGGCTCCGAATAGCCCTGGCACCAGCGCACCTCGCCTTTGGCGATCGCCGGGATATGCTCGCGCTTCTGCGCCTCGTTGCCATATTCCAGCAGCGTCGGGCCGAACATCATCACGCCCATGCCTCCGATCGGGTTCCACGCGCCGATCTTGGCCATCTCCTCGGCCAGTATCTTGGCCTCGGCGCGGCTGAGCCCGCCGCCGCCATATTCCCTCGGCCAGGTCGGCACGCCCCAGCCCTTCTCGCCCATCGCCTTGCGCCACGCCGCCTGCTCGGGCGTCTCTGCGGTCGGCCCCTCGACCGCCGACAGGGCATTGTCCTTGCCCTTGAGCGAGGCGGGGAAGTTCGCGCTCAGCCATTCGCGCACCTCCTCGCGGAATTGATCGAGCCCGCTCGTCGCCGGTTCAGCCAGGGTTGCCACCTTCTTCTCCTCTCCACTCCGGTCCGCGGACCCATGTCTTGTCCGAAACACCAACTTCGTGAACGACATGTTCCACTTTGTCCGTTTTCATCCCGCTGCCGAGAATCGCCGGAAATCGTGATTTAGAATTTGCGGTATGGTCCGGCACGCGTCAAGCGCCGTTTCGCGGCGGCGCGCCAAGGGCGATCCTTCCCCGCCAGGGAGAGGATAGAAACCGGGCCTCGATCGGGCTAGAAGCGCCTCCAGAAAAGGGATCCCATGCGCTTCCATCACCGTGCCGTCCCCATCGCGCTCGCCGCCGTGCTGATCGACGCGATCGGTTTCGGCATCGTCCTCCCCGTGCTCCCCACGCTGATCGTCGAGCTGACCGGCGAAAGCCTCCCCGCGGCGACGCGCATCAGCGGCTGGCTGGCGATCGTGTTCGCGCTGGCGCACTTCTTCGCCGGGCCGATCCTCGGCAATCTCGGCGACCGGTTCGGGCGGCGGCCGGTGATCCTCGCCGCGATGCTGATCTTCGCGATCGACTATGCGCTGATGGCGTTCGCGCCGACCATTGCCTGGCTGTTCGCCGGGCGGCTGGTCGCGGGCATCGCAGGCGCGGTCTACGGACCGGCCAACGCGATCCTTGCCGACGTCACCCCGCCCGAGAAGCGCGGCGCCACCTTCGGCCTGATGGGCGCAGCCTTCGGTATCGGCTTCATCATCGGTCCGGCGCTCGGCGGCCTGCTCGCCGATCTCGGCCCGCGCGCGCCGTTCATCGCCGCCGCCGCGCTCGCCGCGCTCAACGCCACCTGGATTTCGATCTGGCTGCCCGAAACGCTCGCGCCCGAGAATCGCCGCCCGTTCGAGTGGCGGCGCGCCAACCCGCTCGGCACCTTCGCGCCGCTGTTCGGGCTCAAGGGCGCCGCGCCGCTGCTGATCGTCATGTTTATCTGGCAGCTCGCGCACCAGGTCTATCCCTCGACCTGGGCCTTCTATGCCGAGCTCGCGCATGGCTGGGACAGCCAGGCGATCGGCTGGTCGCTCGCCGCCTCGGGCGCGGCGATGGCGGTGGCGCAGATCTTCGTCACCGGCCGCGCCATCGCGCTGCTGGGCGAGACGCGCACGGTGATGATCGGGCTGATCGTCGGCGCGCTGGTCTATGCTGGCTACGCCTTCGCCGACCGCGGGTGGCAGGTCTATGCGCTGCTCGTCGTCGGCGCGCTGCAGGTGCTCGCCTATCCCTCGCTCAACGCGCTGCTCAGCCGCATGGTCGATGCGTCGAACCAGGGCGCGCTGCAGGGCGGCATGGCGAGCCTCGCCAGCATCGCCGCGATCCTCGGCCCGCTCAGCCTCACCCAGACGCTCGCTTACGGCGCGGAGCACGGTTTTCCGGGCGCCGCCTTCGCGCTCGCCTCGGCGCTGGCGTTCGTCGCGGTGGGGATCGTCGCGATATTTCTGCTGCGCCATCCGCGGGGCGAGCAGGCGGCGGTTGCGTAACGATCCGGCCACCCCATCTGTCGCGCTCAACCCCTGCCCCAGGAGACGCGCCCCGATGATCGATCTCTATTACTGGCCCACCCCGAACGGCCACAAGATCACGCTGTTCCTCGAAGAGGCCGGCCTCCCCTACACCATCCACCCGGTCAACATCGGCCAGGGCGACCAGTTCAAGCCCGACTTCCTCAAGATCGCCCCCAACAACCGCATGCCCGCGATCATCGACACCGATCCCGCGGACGGCGGCGAGCCGATCAGCGTGTTCGAAAGCGGTGCGATCCTCACCTATCTCGCCAACAAGACCGGCAAGTTCTTCGGTCCCGAGCCGCGCGACAAGATCGCGCAGATGCAATGGCTCATGTGGCAGATGGGCGGCCTTGGCCCGATGGCCGGGCAGAACCACCATTTCAACCGCTATGCGCCCGAGGTGATTCCCTACGCCCAGAAGCGCTATATCGACGAGACCAACCGCCTCTACGGCGTGCTCGACCGCCAGCTTAGCGGGAAACCGTTCGTCGCGGGCGAGGAATATTCGATCGCGGACATGGCGATCTACCCGTGGATCGTCCCGCACGAGGCGCAGGGCCAGAATCTCGACGACTTTCCTCATGTGAAGCGCTGGTTCGAGGCGGTGAAGGCCCGCCCCGCGACGATCCGCGCCTATGAAAAGGGCGAGGAGGTCCGCCCGGGCAACCCGCCGATGACCGACGAGGACAAGAAGATCCTGTTCGGCCAGACCGCGGCGAACACGGCGGCAGCTTGACCCTTATGCCGTCATCCCGGCCTCGTGCCGGGATGACGAGCTAGCAGGCCAAGTCGTTCGCCCCCCTATCCCCGCCCCGGCCGCCGCGACAGTCCGACGTCGAGATGCGCGCCCGCGTCGAGCAGCACCGTCTCGCCGGTGATCACGCGGCTGGCGGGGTCGAGCAGGTTGACCACCGGTCCCGCGATGTCCTCGGCATGCGCGGCCATGGCCATCGGCGTCTGGCTCGCGATGAAGGTCTCGAACGCCTCGAACGCCGTCTGCGTCATCCGCTCGCTGAACCAGCCGGTGCCGACATAGCCGGGCGCCACCGCGTTGACCCGGATCGCCGGCGCCAACACCCGCGCGAGGCTCTTGGTCATCGTCACCAATGCGCCCTTCGACGCGGCATAGGCGACCGACGAGCCGTTGCCGAACATCCCCGCGACCGAGGCGATGTTGACCACCGCGCTCGCCGGCCCCTCGCGCATCGCCGGAGCGCAGGCGCGGATCATCTGGAACGGGGCGACGGTGTTGAGCCGGTAGATGTCGAGAAAGTCCTCGGCGTCGAGCCCGTCGAGGTCCTCGTGATTGGCGAACTTGGTCTTGCCCGAATTGTTGACCAGCAGGTCGAGCCGCCCGAACGCGTCCGTTGCGGCCGTGGCGAGCGCGCGGCACTGCGCGTCGTCGGCGATGTCCGCCTGCACCGCGATCGCGCCGTTGCCGACCTCTGCCGCCAGCGCCTCGGCCGCGTCCTTGCTCGAAGCGTAGTTGACCACGCACTTCACGCCGCGCGCCGCCAGCTGCCGCACCACCGCCGCGCCAATTCCGGTGCCGCCGCCGGTGACGATCGCCGCCATCCCCTCCATCCGCGTCATGCCACTGCTCCGTTTTAGAAGATCGCGTATGGCAGCCCCGACTCGTTTCGCCTAGCCTCCGCCCGAATCGAGGAGAGAGAATGCAGACCGCCGCCGAAATCCTGGGTCAGCCCTTCGGCACGCTGCCCGAGTTGATCGCCGCCCATGCCCGCGAGCGCGGCGACAAGACCGCAATCATCCATGGCGAGGCGAGTCTCAGCTATGCGCAGCTCGACGCGGGCATGGACTCGATCTCGGCGATGATCCAGCGCGAGGGCGGCGCCAAGGGCCAGGCGATCGCGATCGTCGGGGCAACCTCAATCGACTATGCGGTGGTGTTCCTCGCCGCGATCCGCGCAGGCTGCGCGCCGGCACCGATCGCCCCGTCCTCGACCGGCGAGCAGATGGCGGCGATGATCGCCGATTGCGACGCCCCGCTGGTGTTCCTCGACACCGACGCCGCCGCGACGCTCGGCGACCGGCCGATCGCGGGGAAGCGGATCGCGCTCGACGAGTTCGTGGCGGATGACGCGAAGCCGGCGCCGGTGAAGATCGGCCCGGACGATCCGTTCAACATCATCTACTCCTCGGGCACCACCGGCACGCCCAAGGGCATCGTCCAGCCGCATGCGATGCGCTGGGCGCATATCGTGCGCAACGCCGCGGCAGGCTTCGGCGACGCGGTGACGATGATCGCGACCCCGCTCTATTCGAACACCACGCTGGTGAGCTTCATCCCGACCCTGGCGTGGGGCGGAACGGCGGTGCTGCTCGGCAAGTTCGACGCACGCGCGTTCCTCGCGACGGCGGCGAGGCATCGCGCGACGCATGCGATGCTGGTGCCGGTGCAGTATCAGCGGATCATGGCGGTCGCGGATTTCGACAGCTTCGACCTCTCCGCCTTCCGCCTCAAGACCTGTACCAGCGCGCCCTTTTCGCCCGCGCTCAAGGCCGATGTGCTGGCGCGCTGGCCGGGGCTGCTCGTCGAATATTACGGAATGACCGAGGGTGGCGGCACCAGCGTGCTGATCTGCAACATGTTCCCGAACAAGCTCCACACCGTGGGCGTGCCCGTCGAGGGCCATGATATCCGCCTGATCGACGAGGAGGGGCGCGAGGTCGCGCAAGGCGAGATGGGCGAGGTGGTCGGGCGCAGCCCGGCGATGATGAGCGGCTATTACGGCCGCAAACAGGCGAGCGCCGACGCCGAATGGTTCGACGCGTGGGGCAACCGCTTCATCCGCCACGGCGATGTCGGGCGGTTCGACGAGGACGGCTTCCTGATCCTGATGGACCGCAAGAAGGACCTGATCATCTCGGGCGGGTTCAACATCTATCCGAGCGACCTCGAGGCCGAGCTCGCCAGGCACGCCGGGGTGCGCGACTGCGCCGTTGTGGGCGTGCCGTCCGAGCAATGGGGCGAGACCCCGGTGGGGTTCTACGTCCCCGCCGACGCGACGGCGGCCGAGGACATCCTGCGCGCGGTGAATGCGGGGCTGGGCAAGACGCAGCGCCTGTCCGCGCTGGTGGCGGTCGACGAGCTGCCGCGCAGCGCGATCGGCAAGGTGCTCAAGCGCGAGTTGCGCGACCGTTATGCGGAGGCCCAGCCGGCATGACCTCGCTCCCGGCCCTGCTCGCCGAGGCCCGGCGCACCGAGACGGGCTTCACCACCGAGATCCCGTCCAACTGGCTGCAGGGGCGCACGACCTATGGCGGGCTCTCGACCGCTTTGGCGCTCGCCGCGGCCAAGCAGGTCGAGCCCGACCTGCCCCCGCTGCGCTCGGCGCAGATCGCGTTCATCGGACCGCTCGCGGGGGCGGTCACCGTCACCGCGGCCAAGCTGCGGCGCGGCCGCAACGCCGCCTTCATCCAGTCCGACATCGTCTCTGAGGCGGGATTGGGGCTGCGCACCACCTTCGTGTTCATGGCGGCGCTCCAGTCGGCGATCGACCATGACGCCACCACGCCCGCGCGCCACGCGCCGCCCGCCGCCGATGCCGAGCTCTACACAGGTCCGGCTGGATTCTTCACCGGCAACTTCAATTTCTACGACCTGAAGGACGCGAGCGGGTCGACCGACTGGCTGCGCTGGGGACGATTGATTGAGCGCGACGGCCTTGATCCCGAGGTCGAGCTGATGGCGCTGGGCGACGCGCTCCCGCCCGCCGCGTTCAAGCTGTTCGAGAAGCTGACGCCGCTCTCCTCGCTCACCTGGATCGTCAACATCCTGCGCCCCCGGCCGGTCACGACCGACGGCTGGTGGCTGCTGCACGCGGAGACCGACATCGCCCGCGAAGGCTATTCGAGCCAGGCGATGCGCATGTGGAACGCCGACGGTGCGCTCGTGGCGGAGGGGAAACAAGGCGTCGCCATCTTTGGCTGAGCCGCACGAACAACACGTCGCCATCTTCGGCTGAGCCCTGTCGAACCACACCCCTTCGCCCGCCCGGCCTTGACCCGGGGCGGAGCTTCTCTTCGACCGATCGAGGCAGCACGGCCCGGGTCAAGCCCCGGGGGTGACGAAGGGAGTTGCCGATACAAAGGGTTCCCGCAGTCGACGCGGATTCGTTCCCACTGATACAAGTTGCGACACTTTCGCAGCGCGCTGACATAGGGCTGCGACAGGCGATATTCAGAAAGGGCACCATCCGCGGCGCCAAGCCGCCTGAGAGGAGCCACGACCGATGAAGAATCTTCTGACTGCCACGGCGATCGGCACGATGCTGGCCGCCGGCGTCGCGATCGCGACCCAGACCGAACCCCCGATGGCGCCCAGGCAGCCGATGTCCAAGGCCCAGATGCTCGAGCGCGCCGATGCGCGCTTCGACCGGATGGACGCCAACAAGGACGGCCAGTTGAGCGCCGAGGAGCGCAAAGCCGGCGTCGACGCCGCACGCGCCGCCATGGCGGAGCGGAAGGGCGGCGAGATGGCCGATTTCATGCCCGGCGCCCGGCGCGGCGGCGCGATGGCCGACCGCGCGATGGAACGCGCCGACACCAATGGCGACGGGATGATCAGCAAGGCCGAGAACCGCGCCGCGGTCGAAGCCCGTTTCGCGCGCATGGACGCCAATGGCGACGGCACGATCGGCGCGGACGAGCGCCGCATGGGCCGTGGCATGGGCATGGGCAAGCGCGCCCGGGCGCAGGCCGCCGCCGGCGAGACGATGGGAGCCCCCGGCGCGATGAAGGCCGGGCACGTGATGAAGCGTGCCGACGGCGATGGCGACGGCGCGATCAGCAAGGCCGAATTCGACGCCCAGTCGGCCGAGCGCTTCGCCAAGCTCGACGCCAATGGCGACGGCAAGATCGACTCCACCGAGATGCAGGCGCAGCGCGGCAAGAAGCGCGGCGCCGGCGGGACCACCGCGCCCTCGCCTGCCACCCCCCAGGACGAGTGAGCGGCATGCCGGGCGGGCTTTACGACCTCCTCCGTGCCCGCCCGGCACTCGCGGCTCGGCTTTCGGCAAGGGCACGGGGTCTTCCGGCTGGCGGTGAATCTGCTACGCCAGCGGAGATGACTGCAGAGACCCCGCACTTGCTGCTCGTCGATGACGAGCGCTCGATCCGAGAACCGCTGGCCCAGTATCTCACCAAGCAGAATTTTCGCGTGACCCAGGTCGGCGATGCCGAGGCGGCGCGCGCGCGGCTGTCGGCCTATGCCATCGACTTGGTGGTGCTCGACATCATGATGCCGGGCGAAGATGGCCTCAGCCTCTGCCGTCACATCCGTGCGACCAGCGAGACGCCGGTGATCCTGCTCACCGCCAAGAGCGAGGAGACCGACCGCATCGTCGGACTCGAGATGGGCGCCGACGACTATGTCGTGAAACCCTTCTCCCCGCGCGAGCTCGCCGCGCGGATCAAGGTCGTGCTGCGCCGCATGCAGGTGGGCGGCACGCGCCAGCATGCGCCCGAGAGCGGCAGCTACGCCTTTTCGGGCTGGGTGCTGAAGACCGGCGAGCGCG
The DNA here is from genome assembly GCF_049532975.1 of Sphingomonas sp. MS122. GTDB lineage: Bacteria > Pseudomonadota > Alphaproteobacteria > Sphingomonadales > Sphingomonadaceae > Sphingomonas. Next base: position 4,045,357 of record NZ_CP186695.1, read on the forward strand.
CGCTGGTCGACCGCGACGGCGTCTCGGTGCCGCTCTCGACCGGCGAGTATAACCTGCTGCTCGCGCTGGTGATGCGGCCGCGCGCGGTGCTGACCCGCGACCAGCTGCTCGACCTGACGCAAGGGCGCGAGGCGGCGGCGTTCGACCGTGCGATCGACAACCAGGTCAGCCGCCTGCGCAAGAAGATCGAGCCCGATCCCAAGAACCCGACTCTCATCAAGACCGTGTGGGGCGGCGGCTACACGCTGGCGAGCGACGTCACCAAATTGTGAACGTGATGCGGCGCCTCGTCCCCCGCAGCCTTACCGGCCAGATCGCGCTGCTCGTCGCGGTCGCGTTGTTCGTCGCGCAGGCGATCAACTTCGCACTGCTGCTGCGCGAGCGCCGCGCCTATCGTTTCAGCCAGGTCACAGCGCCGGCGATCACTCGCGTGGTCGACGCCGCCGAGCGGCTGCGCGACGGCCGTTTCCGCGACCCGCCGGGGGATGGGCGCGAACGCGCGAGAGGGCGCCTGCGGCTGCGGCCGGCCAACCCGATCGAGCCCGGGCTGGAACCGCGCCTCGACGTCGAGGAGGGCATCCGCCAGGCGATGCGCGAAGCGAACCTGCCCGTCGGCCGGATCGTGACCGGCCTCAGGCCGATTTCGGCCACCGATCCGCGCTTCGCCCGAATGAACGCGTTGCGCGCCGAGCGGATGAAGCGCATGGGGGCCGAGCTCAGCGTCGCCGTCGAGATTCCCGGCAAGGGCTGGTTGACGATGACCACCGGCTGGCCGCGCACCGAACGCTCGCTGATCTGGCAGCTGATCGCTCAGACGCTGATCCTCTATGCCGTGGTGCTGATCCCGGTGCTGTGGATCGGTCATCGCGTCGCGCGCCCGCTGCGCAAGCTCGCCGCCGCGGCGCGCGACTTCAACCCCGCCGACCCTGGCGAGCCGGTCGAGGAACGCGGCCCGGGCGACGTGCGCGCGGTGATCGCCGCCTACAATACGCTGAGCCGCCGCGTCACCGCGATGCTTGACGAGAAGGACCAGATGCTCGGTGCGATCGGGCACGACCTGCGCACGCCCTTGGCCGCACTGCGCGTGCGGATCGAGTCGGTCGAGGACGACGAGGACCGCGAGCGCATGGCGGACACGATCGACGAGATGAACCGCACGCTCGAGGACATCTTGAGCCTCGCGCGGCTCGGCCGGCCGAGCGAGCCGCCGACCGAGACCGACCTGTCGGCACTGATCGACGCGGTGGTCGACGATTTTCGCGACCTCGGCCATCCGGTCGAATATCGGGACGGCCAGCGGCTGATCGTGCACCTGCGCCCCGCGCTGATGCGCCGCGCGGTGCGCAACCTGATCGAGAACGCCGTCAAATATGGCGGCGGCGGCGAGGTGCTGCTGTCCTCCGACAAGCACGCCGTACGGATCGAGGTCGCCGATCGCGGCCCCGGCATCCCGCCCGACCAACTCGCTGCGGTGTTCGATCCCTTCACCCGGCTCGACCCCTCGCGCAACCGCACCACTGGCGGCGTCGGCCTCGGCCTCACCCTCGCCCGCGCGATCGTGCGCGAGGCGGGTGGCGACATCGCGCTTGCCAATCGCGAGGACGGCGGGCTCTCCGCGACGATCACCTTGCCGAGGCGGTGACTCCCGGTAGATATCGGGCATGAGCGAGACTCCAGCAGAGAAAGCCGAAGCCCGCGCGATCCGCCGCCGCTGGCTGACCATCGGCGAGATCGTCGCGGTCGCGGGCGTGATCATCGCCGCCGTGTCGCTGTGGCTGAGCTGGGCCGACAAGCGCGACGAGGCGAGGCAGAAGGCGGCCGAGGCCAGCAAGGCGAAGGCCGCCGAGACCCGGCTCGACCTGCGCGCAAGCGTGAGCGGTGGGCGGCAGGTGACGCTGAGCGATCCCGCGCACGAGATACTCGACACCGCGGTCGCCTTCCCAAAGGCGCTGAACGTCGGGGCGCAGGCGCCGGTGCTGCCCCGGATCGAGGCCAGCTGGTTCGACGGCGCGGTGCTCGGCGCGACCGACAAGGGCGCGGACGAGCGCGAGGGGCGGCTGCCGGTGCTGGTGACGGTCAGCTATCGCGCGGGCGATGCGACCAAGCAGGATCGGGCGATCGTCGAGCTGGTGTGGCGCACCAGCGGCCGCATGCTCGCCGGCCGCGAGCTGCGCATCGAAGCGGCGCGCATCCGCGAGCGCGGCGGCGACCAGGCGCGGATCGATGTGCTGTGGGCGCAGGAACTGGCGCGGTTGGGGTAAAGTAGCGCGATACGTCTCGCCCCGTCATCCCGGCCTTGTGCCGGGATCCACGGTTCCTCACGCGCCGCGACAGAGCCGTCCGCGCATCGCCCGCCTCACGGTGGATCCCGGCACAAGGCCGGGATGACGATTGGGTGTGCGGCTCACAAAAAAAAGAAAGGCCCCTCCAGCATGGGAGGGGCCTTTGCTTGTCGCTGGGGCCGAAGCCCGGAAATCAGCCGACGATCTCTTCCGGCTTGAAGAAGTACGCGATCTCGATCGCCGCATTCTCGTCCGAGTCCGAACCATGGACCGAGTTCGCCTCGATCGATTCGGCCAGCTCCTTGCGGATCGTGCCGGGCTCGGCATTGGCGGGGTTGGTCGCGCCCATGATGTCGCGGTTGCGCTGCACGGCGTTCTCGCCCTCGAGCACCTGCACCACCACCGGGCCCGAGATCATGAACTGGACCAGGTCGTTGAAGAACGGACGCTCCTTGTGGACCGCGTAGAAGCCCTCGGCCTGCTCGCGGGTCATCTGGATGCGCTTGGACGCGACGACGCGAAGGCCCGCCTCCTCCAGCATCTTGGTGACCGCGCCGGTCAGGTTGCGGCGGGTGGCGTCGGGCTTGATGATCGAAAAGGTCCGGTTCGCGGCCATGGCCGTGCGGCTCCTGTCATTGGGGGGTTGGGATTGCGCGGGCGTCTAGTCGGGTGGCGAAGCGGTGGCAAGGGGCGGTCGTCAGAATGGCTTTGATCGCTTACGACCCCATTGCCGCTCCGCTTGCAATGTTGGAATTCATTTGCTTGCATTGTCCGGCCGCACGGCATCGCTCTTTGATTTCGTTGATCCGCGCCGCGGAACGGCACTGCCGAACACGCACGGGCAGAGGGGGACGAAGTTGACAGAATGAACCGCGTTCCGCGTAATTTCGTCAACTTCCCGCCGGTGCCGGCGGCACTTTCAGATGCCCACCCGTCCCGAGTCCCGCTATCGACGGCGCTTGTCTCGGCTAAGCCGCCTGCCCCCAGCGACCGTTCTCGTCCTGCTTCCAGTAGCGCCGCTCGACGCTATCGCGGTCGGCCAGCCCTTTCCACGCCGCTCGCGCCTCGGCGATCTTGTCGCCGTCGAAGAAGTGGAACGCCCGGTCGAACTCGAGCGCCGCGTCGCGCCACTCGCCGTCGATCAGCGCGACGAAGCGCGCCCCGTTGGCCGGCGCCACCTCGCCCGCGATCAGTATCGGTTGGACACTGTCGTCCCCCGCCCCCGCCTGCGCGTGCGGCAGGAAGCTCTCGACCTGCCAGGTCCAGAGCGAGCCGTCGATCCGCCGCCGCTGGTGCTCGTCGGCCGAGACGATCAGCAGCCGCTGGCCGCTCTCCACCACCTTCACCGCGATGCCGGGAAGCGCGCGCTCCAGCGGCGTCACGGTGAGGTGGTAGAAATCGACCTGCAAGGTCAGCGCTCGAAATTGTCGCGGACGAAGCGGTCGAGCAGCTTGACGCCATAGCCGGTCGCGCCCTTGTCATAGGTGTTGCCGGGCTTGTCCGCCCACACCATGCCGGCGATGTCGAGATGCGCCCAGCGCACGCCGTCGTCGATGAAACGCTGCAGGAACTGCGCCGCGGTGATCGACCCGGCGCCGCGCGGGCCGACATTCTTCATGTCCGCGATCGGGCTGTCGATCAGCTTGTTGTACGCCTCGCCCAGCGGGAAGCGCCACAGCAGGTCGCCGGTCGCGCGGCCCGCGGCGAGCAGTTCGTTCGCAAGCCCGTCGTCATTCGCGAACAGGCCACCATGCTCGGACCCCAAGCTGATGATCATCGCGCCGGTCAGCGTCGCAAGATCGACGATCGTCTTGGGGTTATGCGTCTTCTGCACCCAGGTGAGCGCATCGCACAGCACCAGCCGGCCCTCGGCGTCGGTGTTGATCACCTCGATCGTCTGGCCGGACATCGAGGTGACGATGTCGCCCGGGCGCTGGGCGTTGCCGTCGGGCATGTTCTCGACCAGCCCGCACACGCCGATGACGTTGGCCTTGGCCTTGCGCGTGGCGAGCGCCTTCATCGCGCCCGCGACGGCGCCGGCGCCGCCCATGTCCCACTTCATGTCCTCCATGCCCGCGGCCGGCTTGATCGAGATGCCGCCGGTGTCGAAGGTCACGCCCTTGCCGACAAAGGCGACGTCGACATCGCCTTCGCCGCGTCCATTCCAGCGCATCGCCAGCAGCCGCGCCTCGCGCACCGAGCCCTGCGCCACGCCGAGCAGCGCGCCCATGCCGAGCTTCTCCATCGCCGCGCGGTCGAGCACCTCGATCTCGACGCCGAGCTCGGCGAGGTGACGGCAGCGCTCGACGAAGCTCTCGGGATAGACGATGTTGGGCGGATCGGAGACAAGGCCGCGGGTCAGGTCGAGCCCGGCGGTCACGGCTTCCTGCTGCGTCCAGGCCGCCTCGCTGCCCTCGGGCGCGCCGGCCAGAACGATCTCGTCGAGCGTCGGCTTCTGCTTGTCGGTGAGACGGGTGCGATAGACGTCGTGGCGCCAGCCGCGCTGCACCGACGCCGCAGCCAGCCGCGCCACCGCGCGTGCGGCGGGCGCCCCGCCGAGGCTCGCGAAATCGATCGCGATCGAGGTGACGCCCGAGGTGAGGAAGCGCCCGGTCAGCGCGCCGCCGGCACGCTCGTAATCCGCCTCGCCCCCCGCGCCGACGCCGAGCAGCAGCAGGCGGTTCGCGCCCTCCCCGCCCGGCACGAAGATCTCGACGATCGAACCCGCCTCGCCGTCGAACCGCCCGGCCTTGGCCGCGCCGCGCGCCAGCGCCAGCGTGGCGTCGTCGAGCGTGCCGGCCGGCATGCGATCGAGCCCGTCCTTCTCGACCGGCAGAGCGATCACGGCCGCATCGGCGGGCCGGGTGGCGGAGAATGTTACGCGCATGAAGCTTCCTGTTCCTGAGGGCTGGATGTCGTGATTTGAGGCCTCTCTAGGCCAGTGCAAGGCGAACGGCAAAGCCCGGCGATTGCGAAGCCGGGCGCGCGATGCGATAGGGCGGAAGGCGGCTGCTGCAGCGGCGTGTTTAAGGGGTTGGTTCGGACGTGACGCGCAAGGCTCTGCTTCTCGCCGGGATTTTGCCGCTCGCGCTTTGTCTCGCGCCCGCCGCCACCGCCGCGCAGAATCTGCAGGACCGCCCGACCGAACCGCCGCCCCCGTCCGAAGAGCCGCTGCCCGACGATCCCGACCAGATCCAGTTCTCCGCCGACCTCGCCGAATATGATTCGGAGGGCGACATCGTCACCGTCAGCGGCGATGTGCGCCTGTTCCGCGAGGGCAACCGGCTGCGCGCCGACAAGGTGGTTTGGAACCGCAAGACCGGCCAGGTGCTCGCCACCGGCAACATCGCGGTGACCAATCCCGAGGGCGACACCGCTTATGGGGACCGCATCGAGCTGACCGATTCGCTGAAGGACGGCGCGATCGAGAACATGCTCGTCGTGCTCGAGCAGGGCGGCCGCCTCGCCGCCGAGCGCGGCACGCGCGACGCCAATGGCGTGATCAGCGTGGAGCGCGCCGCCTATACGCCCTGCGCGGTGGTCGATTCGAACAACTGCCCCAAGGAGCCGTCGTGGAAGATCACGGCGGTGCGCGTGGTCTACGACCCGGCCAAGCAGCGCATCCGCTACAAGGGCGCGCGCGTCTCGCTGTTCGGCTTCGCGACGCTGCCGCTGCCGGTCTTCTCGCATTCGGTCGGCGCGGGCAATGCGAGCGGTCTGCTCGCCCCCGAGATCCGTTACGACGCGGTCAACGGCTTCGAGTTCGCCCAGCCCTATTATGTCAGCCTCGGGCCGAACAGCGACTTCACGATCACGCCGCGCATCTTCACCGGCGCGCTGCCGATGCTGCAGGGCGAGTATCGCCTGCTCACGTCGAACGGCGCGTTCCGCGTCACCGGCTACGGCACCTACAGCCGGCGCAGCGACGACTTCGTCTCGCCCACGCCGGACGTGTCGAGCGAGAACGCCTTTCGCGGCTATCTCGACGCCACCGGGCGCTTCCAGCTCGATCCCTATTGGAGCGTCAGCGGATCGATGCGGATCGCCAGCGACCGCACGTTCCTGCGCCGCTACGACATCTCGAGCGACGACCGGCTGCGCAACAATGCCCGCATCGAACGAATCGACCGCAACTCGATGCTCACGATCAACGCCTGGGCGGTGCAGACGCTGCGACCGACCGAGAGCCAGGGCCTCCAGCCGATCGCGCTGCCCGAGATCGACTATCGCCTGCGCTTCGGCCAGGGGTTGCTCGAGGGCGGGCGGTTCGAGCTCCAGGTCAACAGCCTCGCGATCGGTCGCGCGAGCGGGCAGGACACGCAGCGCGCCTTCGCCTCGCTGCGTTACGACCTGCGCAAGCTCACCGCCTGGGGACAGGAGATCACGCTGACCGCCTATGGCCGCGGCGACCTCTACAACACCACCGATACCGCGGCGACCAGCCAGATCAGCTATCGCGGGCTCGAGGGGTTCCGCGGCCGCGCGATCGGGGCGCTCGCGATCGACATGAAATGGCCGCTGATCGGCGAGGCGTTCGGCGGCGTGCAGCGCATCACCCCGCGCTTCCAGGTCGTTGCGGCGCCGCGGCTCGAGAATTTCGACGTGCCCAACGAGGACGCGCGCGCGGTCGATCTCGAGGATTCGAACCTGTTCGCGCTCAACCGCTTCCCTGGCTACGACCGGTTCGAGGATTCGACGCGCTTCACCTTCGGGCTCGACTATGCGCTGTACCTGCCCGGCCTCTCGGTGGAGGCGAATATCGGCCAGAGCTACCGCCTCGATTCGCGCCCGACGATCTTGCCCGACGGCACCGGGCTGACCGACCGCCTCTCCGACATCGTCGGGCGGACGGTGGTGCGCTACAAGGACTTCCTGTCGTTCACCCACCGCTACCGGCTCGACAAGGACAATTTCGCGATCCGCCGCAACGAGATCGACGCGACGGTGGGCTCGCGCGACACCTTCGCCACGCTTGGCTATCTGCGGCTCAACCGCAATGTCGGCTTCGCGCTCGAGGATCTGCAGGACCGCGAGGAAGCGCGGATCGGCGCGCGGGTGAAGGTCGCGCGCTTCTGGTCGGTGTTCGGCTCGGCGGTGATCGACCTGACCGACCGCGAGGAGGACCCGACCTCGCTCTCCGACGGGTTCGAGCCGGTGCGGCATCGCTTGGGCTTCGAATATGAGGACGATTGCCTCCGTCTCGGCCTCACCTGGAAGCGCGATTACCAGACCACCGGTGATGCGCGGCGCGGCAGCAGCTATCTGTTGACGCTGGCGCTCAAGAATTTGGGGCGCTAAGCCCCAGTTCAGGCACAATTGGCGAGTAAACGCCCCACGGCCCGCTGACGGGAACTGGTTTCAGGTACAGGTGAAGATGACTTTGAAAGTCGTAGGTTTCTGCCGTTCGGCGGTTTTGCTTCTTGGTATCGCGGGCAGCGCGGCGATCGCCGCGCAGACGGTGAGCGACGACCAGGTGCCCTCGAGCGCCGCCAATCTCGATCTGCCCGAGAATCTCCAGATCTTCGGCAAGGTCGATCCCAACGTGCGCAAGCCGACCGCGATCGTGAACGGCTATGTCATCACGCGCACCGATGTCGACCAGCGCTTCAACCTGTTCGTCGCGCTCAACCAGCTCAAGCTGTCGCCCGAGGAGCAGGACCGGCTTCGGCTGCAGGTGCTGCGCCTGCTGACCGACGAGACGATCCAGATCCAGGAAGCCAAAGCGAACGAGATCACGATCCCCGCCGACCAGATCGACCGCAGCTTCGCGTCGATCTCCAGCCGCTACCAGCGCACCCCCGAGCAGATGCGCGCCTGGCTGCGCGAGATCGGCTCGTCGGAGCGTTCGTTCAAGCGCCAGATCGAAGGCGAACTCGCCTGGCAGCGCGTCATCCAGCGCAAGATCGGCGCCTTCATCAATGTCGGCACCGAAGAGGTCCAGGCGATCATCCAGCGGCTCGAGGAAGCCAAGGGCACCGAGGAATTCCACCTCCGCGAAATCTACCTCTCGGCCACCCCGGAGACGTCGGGCGAGAAGTTCAGCGCCATGCAGCAGATGATCCAGCAGATGCAGCAGGGCCGTCCGTTCGAGTATTTCGCGCGCTTCTCCGAGGCGACGACGGCTGCGCAGGGCGGCGATCTCGGCTGGGTACGCGCCGCGATGCTCCCCGCCGCACTCGCCCAGGCGGCGCAGCAGATGCAGGTCGGCCAGGTCGCTGGCCCGATCGAGGTGCCGGGCGGCTTCTCGGTGCTCTATCTCGTCGATAAGCGCCAGGTGCTGACCGCCGATCCGCGCGACGCCAAGCTCAGCCTGCGCCAGCTGACCGTCAAGTTCCCCGCGGGCACCACCCAGGCGCAGGCGCAGGAGAAGGCCGCCGAATTCGCCAAGGTGCTGCAATCGACCGCGGGCTGCGGCGCGGTGAGCAAGGCGGCGGAGACGCTTGGCGCCGAAGTCGTCGACAATGATTCGGTGCGCGCCCGCGATCTGCCGCCGCAGCTGCAGGAGATCGTCCTCAAGCTCCAGGTCGGCCAGTCGACCCCGCCCTTCGGCACCCCGACCGAGGGCGTGCGTGCGCTGGTGCTATGCGGGCGCGACGATCCCAAGACCGCCGCCCTGCCCAGCGCCGACCAGATTCGCGAGGGTATCGAAGAACAGCGCACCAACCTTCGCGCCCAGCGCATGCTCCGCGACCTGCGCCGCGACGCGATCGTCGAGTATCGCTGAGCCGTGAGCGCGCCGGTTCGCCCGCTCGCAGTGGCGATGGGCGATCCTGCCGGGATCGGACCGGAGATCGTCGCCAAGGCCTGGCGTGATCGTGCCTTCCAGGCGCTCCCGCCTTTCTTCGCGGTAGGTGATCCGCGCGCGGTCGCGGCGGTGTGGGACGGTCCGATCATGCCCATCGGCAATCCCGACGAGACCCGCAGCGTGTTCGACACCGCCCTGCCGGTCCTCGTCGTCGCAGATGCAGAGGCAATCGTCCCGGGCCAGCCCGACGACGCCGGCGCGCGATGCGCGCTCGACAGCCTCGAGCTCGCCACGGGCCTCGCTCGCTCCGGCGCGGCGGGCGCGCTGGTCACCGGGCCGGTGTCCAAGGCGCAGCTCTACCGCATCGGCTTCACCCATCCCGGCCAGACCGAGTTCGTCGCCGAGCGCTGCGGCATCGCGCCCGAGAATACGGTGATGATGCTCGCCGGACCGACGCTGCGCGTGGTGCCGGTGACCACGCACATCGCGCTGGCCGAGGTACCGCAGGCGATCTCGACCGAGCTGATCGTGGCCAAGGCCCGCGTCACCGCGCGCAGCCTGGCGCGCAACTTCGCGATCGAATCGCCGCGGCTCGCCTTTGCCGGCCTCAACCCGCATGCCGGCGAGAGCGGCGCGCTCGGGCGCGAGGAGATCGACGTGCTCGAGCCGGCGATCCGCCAGCTGCAGGACGAGGGAATCGACGCGGTCGGCCCGTTCGCCGCGGATACGATGTTCCACGCCCGCGCCCGCGCCGGCTACGACGCGGCGATCTGTCTCTATCACGACCAGGCGCTGGTGCCCTTGAAGACGCTGCACTTCGACGAGGGCGTCAACATGACCCTTGGCCTGCCGATCGTGCGCACCTCGCCCGATCACGGCACCGCCTTCGGCATCGCCGGGCACGACCAGGCCGAGCCGGGCGCCATGATCGCGGCGATCCGCATGGCTGGCCAAGCGGCGGAGAAACGGGCACTGGCGGAGGCGTGACCGCCCTTCCCCCGCTTCGTGAGGTCATCCGCAAACATGGGCTGAGCGCCAGCAAGGCGCTGGGGCAGAATTTCCTGTTCGATTCGCAGCTGCTCGACCGCATCGCGCGGGTGCCGGGCGACCTCGACGGGCGGGAAGTGTTCGAGGTCGGGCCCGGCCCCGGCGGCCTCACCCGCGCGCTGTTGCAGGCTGGCGCGAAGGTGACCGCGGTCGAGCGCGACCGGCGCTGCATCCCCGCGCTGGCGGAGCTCGGCGAGGCGTTTCCGGGCAGGCTCACGGTGATCGAGGGCGACGCGCTCGAGATCGACGCGCCGGTGCTGTTCGCGGGCAAGCCGCACATCGCCTCCAACCTGCCCTATAATGTCGGCACGGCGCTGACCGTCGGCTGGCTGTCGGCGGCGTGGCAGCCCTGGTGGGCGAGCCTTACGCTCATGTTCCAGAAGGAAGTCGCCGAACGGATCGTCGCGGCGCCGGGGACCGAGGCCTATGGCCGGCTCGCGGTGCTGGCGCAGTGGCGCAGCTCGGCCCGGATCGCGATGCCGGTGCACCGCTCGGCCTTCACCCCGCCGCCCAAGGTGATGTCCGCGGTGGTGCACATCGTGCCCGGCGCGGAGCCCGAGGGAGTCCGGCTCGCCGTGCTGGAGAAGCTGACCGCAGCGGCGTTCGGGCAGCGGCGCAAGATGCTGCGCCAGAGCCTCAAGGCGGTACCCGGCGCGGTCGAGGCGGCCGAGGGGATCGGGATCGATCCGACGCGGCGGGCCGAGACGGTCAGCGTCGACGAGTTCGTCGCGCTCGCCCGGACGCTCTCGGCCTAGTTCTTCTTCGTCTCGACCTTGGGCGGCGGCACGACCTGCGCGCTCGCGGTCGCCGTCGCCGGCGGGCCCTTGGCGATCACGGCGGCGAGCTGAGTCGCATCGGCGCAGTTCGCGCCGCACAGCGTCTTGAGCCGTGCGAGATTCTCCTTGGCACGCTCGACCGCGCCCTTCTGCACCATCGCCTCGCCCTGCCCGCGCAGCGCGGCGACGTCGTTGGGCTCGAGCGTCAGCGCCTCGCGGTAGAAGCGGATCGCCTTGCCCGGCAGCCCCTGCGCGCGCGCGACCTCGGCCAGCACCACATAGGCCTGGCGGTTGCGCGGATCGACCGCCAGCGCGCTCTCGATCAGGTCGTTGGCGCCGTCGAGATTGCCCGCCGCCTTCGCCGCCTTGCCCCGTTCGAGCAGCGCCACCGAGCGCGCGTCGATCTGGTCGTCGGCGCGCTGGCCGTAGAGCGAGGTCGACACGCTGAGCAGCGCGAGCGCTGCGGCGGCTGACACGAGGGTGATACGCATGACGGTCTCCGGACGTGGAATGCCCAGCGCTATCACGTGCGCACCAGCTTCGCGACAAAAAAGCCGTCGGTGGAGTGGGACAGCGGGGTGAGGCGCATCCCCGGTCCATGCGGGGTTCCGGCGGGAAGCGCAAGCGGCACGGCGGCCCAGCCCAGGTGGCGGGCCAGGAACGCCTCCGCCTGCCCCGCCCCCTCGGCGTCGAGCAGCGAGCAGACGATATGCACCAGCGCGCCGCCTGGCTTGACCAGCGCCGCCCCGACATCGAGCAGCCGCGCCTGCGTCTCGACGAGCTTGGCGAGGCGCGCCGGGGTGAGCCGCCAGCGCGCCTCGGGATTGCGGCGCCAGGTGCCGGTGCCCGAGCAAGGCGCGTCGATCAGCACGAGGTCGGCTGCGCCCGTCCAGTCGGCGAGCGGCTCGGCCTCGCGGCCGGGATCGAGCAGGCGGGTCTCGACGATCGTCGCCCCCGCCCGCTCGGCGCGCGGCATCAGGCGCGAGAGCCGTGCCCGGTCGGCATCGGTGGCGAGCAGCGCGCCGCGATCGTCCATCGCCGCGGCGAGCGCCAGCGTCTTGCCGCCTCCGCCCGCGCAGAGATCGACGACGCGCGCGCCGGGCTTTGCTCCCGCCGCAAGCGCGACGATCTGGCTGCCGGCGTCCTGCACCTCGATCCAGCCGTCGAGATAAGGCTGGCTTTTCTCGATCGGCGTATCGGGCGGCAGGCGCAGCGCCGCGGGCAGGCCCTCGACAGGCACCGCCTCGGGCAACGCCGCCCGGACTTGCCCGACCTCCGCCTTGAGCGTGTTGACGCGCAGGTCGAGCGAGGCGCGGCCGAGCAGCGCCGCCGCCTGATCCCCGCCGATCCCGGAGGCGGCGAGCGCGTCGACCAGCCAGGCCGGCGCGACCCCGGACTCGGCGGTGGGTTCGTCGCCGATCGGCGCGGGTCCGTAAGGCGAGCCGTCGAAGGTCGCCGCCAGGTCCGGGTCGCGCTTCGCCAGCGCCAGCATCGCCGCACGGCCGGACTCGGGGCGCTCGCCGCACAGCCGGATCGCGTCGTAGATCAGTCCGCGGATCGCGCGGCGGTCCTTGGAGCCGGCATAGCGGCGCGTGGCGAATCCGCGCTGGATCAGCACATCGCCCGACGCCCCGGCATCGCGCGCGGCGGCGACGATCTGGTCGAGCAGCTCGATCGCGGTCTGGGTGCGTGCGGCAGGAGTCACGGTTGACGCCCAGGTTGACGAAGTTGACACGTTGCGCGGGTGTTGACGGCGCGCATGCGGGGAAGCGAAGGGGCGGGTTCGAAACGGATCACCCGGACGGCAAAGCAGATGGGTTCCAACATTGGAAGGGGGCAGGAATGACGAGGCACGCAGCGATCCGGGCGATGGCCCCGCGCGACCCGCACGAGGCGCACCGCGTCGCGACGCCGCTCGAGCTGCTGTTCGACCTGGTCACGGTGATCGCGATCGCCGCCGCGGCCGCCGCGCTCCACCATGCGATCGCCGCCGATCATGCCGCCGAGGGGATCGTGGGCTATCTGCTCACCTTCTTCGCGATCTGGTGGGCGTGGATGAACTTCACCTGGTTCGCCTCGGCCTATGACAATGACGACGCGCTGACCCGCCTGCTGACGATGGTGATCATGGGCGGCGCGCTGCTCCTCGCGGCGGGCGCCGAGCGCTTCGCCGCGCATCTCGACTTCAGCCTGGTGGTGAGCGGCTACGCCGTGATGCGCGCCGGCATGATCGCGCTGTGGCTGCGCGCGGCGTGGAACGATCCGCCGCGGCGGGCCGGTGCGCTGCGCTATGCCGGCGGAATCGCGTTCGCCCAGCTCTACTGGCTCGGCCTTTACTTCCTCTCCACGCCGGAATCGCCGGCGCTCCTGCCGCTGATCCTGCTGGGCTGGGCGATCGAGCTCGCGGTCCCCGCCATCGCCGAGCGCGCGGCGGGGACGCCGTGGCATCGCCACCATATCGTCGAGCGCTACGGCCTGCTCACGATCATCGTGCTGGGCGAAGTGCTGCTCGCGGCGACGATAGCGCTCCAGAAGGCATGGGACGGCAGCTTCGACGTGCGGCTGGTGCATACCGCGCTGTCCGCGCTGGTCATCACCTTCGCGATGTGGTGGCTCTATTTCGCGCGCGAGGAGCAGCTTTCGACCAGCCGGCTGAGCCGCTCGCTGCAATGGGGCTATGGCCATTTGATCGTCTACGCCGCGGGCGCCGCCGTGGGAGCGGGCTTCGCCGTGCTGGTCGAAATCCTCACGGGTCATTCGAAGCTCGGCCTGCGCGCCGGCGATCTTGCGGTGGCGGTGCCGCTCGGCATCTATCTGTTCGGCCTGTGGCTGGTGCGCGACCGGTTCGAGCTCCGTGGCGCCGCACAATGGGTGCTGCCGCTCTTCGCCGCAGCGATCGTCGCCCTGCCCTTCGCCTTCCCCGCGCTGGAGGCGATCGCCGCGCTCGCCGTGGCGGCGGTCGCGGTGCGGGCCGCGCTCGCCGCGCGCAGCGTCAGGGCGGAGTCTGCCGCCTGATGCCGTAGTCGATCCGGATCCGCACCCATTCGCCATATTTGGGCTGGCCGCCGAGGCGCGGCGGGCGCACGCGAAACTGCCAGGCGGCGGCGAGCACGGCGCGCGCGATCTTCGAGCTCTCGGGATATTCGTCGAGCATCACGCAATCCTCGACCCGGAACTCGGGCACGGTGCGGCAGGCGATCAGCCCCCAGCCCGGCCCCTGCGCGGTGGAGAGATAACCGGAAAGCTCGCTGTCATAGGGTTCGCGATACCAGGCGGCGGCGTAGAGCGGCTCACCGCGCGGCCCCCTGCCCTCGACCCGCGGCGTGTCCCCCGGCAGGCTCGCGAGATTTGGCGGACCCGCCGCGGCACGGCGCGGCGCCGCGGGCGCGGCGCTGCGCGGAAGCGCGGCGAGGTCGGGCATGCGGCTCAGCGGGATGTCGAGCATCACCGGCGGGGATGGTTGCGGCTGCGGTTGCGGCACGGGCGGCTGCGCCACGGGATCGGGCGGCGCTTCCACAGGCTGGGCGCGCGGCTGCTTCGGTACGGCACTGGGCGCGGGCGTATCCTCGGTTTCGGCTTCCGGCTCAGGCTCGGGCGGTACCCCGAACACCGTCATGCCGGCATCCCCGTCTTTGCGGCCGACAAGGTCGGGCGCCAGGGTGAAGATCATCAGCACGACCAGAAGCTCGACCAGCAGCGCCAGCGCGATGCCCCGCGTGCGTATGCCGAAACGGCCGCGCAGGCGGTCCAGCGGAGACGGCGCGGAGGAATCCGGCTGTGACAATGAACCTCGGGACAAGACGCTGGGTGCCGGCGAGCGCATCTCGGTAGGATGGCTTTGCGACCAAAACATGTCGGTGCGCCGGAACCGGCGTCAGGAGAGCTCCATCACCGTCTCGGACACCGCGCGGCTGAGGTCGGCCTGGGTGAAGGGCTTGTTGAGCCGGGTCACGCGCGAGGCCGAATCCGCCGGAGTCTCGCCATAGCCGGTGGCGAGGATGACGGGCATGTCCGGCCGCAGCTCGCGTGCCGCGGCGATCAGCTGGCTGCCGGTCATCACCGGCATCGCCTGGTCGGTGATCAGCAGCGCGATGTCCTCCCGCTCGCGCAGCACCTCGAGCGCCTGCGCACCCGATTCCGCCTCGATCACCGTGTGACCGAGATCCTCGAGCAGCGCGGCGGTGTTCATCAGCACCAGCGGATCGTCGTCCACCGCGAGCACGAGCCGCGGCCGCCCGGGCACGAGCGCGGCATCGCTCGGGCGCACCGGCTCGTGCGCGCCATCTGCCCCGGCGGCGGGGAGCCAGATATGCGCGCGGGTGCCGCGGCCGGGCTCGCTCTCGATCTGGAGCATGCCGCCATTCTGCTTGGCGAAGCCGTGGATCATCGACAGGCCGAGCCCGGTACCCTTGCCCACGCCCTTGGTGGTGAAGAAGGGCTCGGTCGCGCGCGCCAGCGTCTCGGCGTCCATGCCGGTGCCCTGGTCGATCACGCTCAGCCGGACATAGCGGCCCGAGGACAGCTCGCCGACCGTGCCGATCACTTCCTGGTCGACCGCCTCGATCGCGATGCGCCCGCCGTCCGGCATCGCGTCGCGCGCATTCACCGCGAGGTTGAGCAGCGCCATCTCGAGCTGGTTGACGTCGGCGGAGACGGCGCTGAGGCCGGCCGGGAAGCTGATGTCGATCTGCCATGACGGACCGATCGTGCGCTGGAGCAATCCGCGCATGTCGGCGACCAGCGCCATCACGTCGATCCGCTCGGGCTTGAGCTCTTGCCGCCGTGCGAAGGCGAGCATGCGCTGGGTCAGCGCGGCGCCGCGCTCTGCCGCCTGGAGCGAATTGTCGATCAGGCGCGAGATCTGCGGATCCTCGGGCACGCGCTTCCTGAGCAAGGTCAGCCCGCTCATGATCGCCATCAGGAGGTTGTTGAAGTCGTGCGCGACGCCGCCGGTGAGCTGGCCGATCGCCTCGATCTTCTGCGACTGGAACAGCGCCTCGCGCGCCACCTCCAGTTCGCGCTGCGCTTCCTCGCGCTCGGTGATGTCGCGGGTGATCTTGGCGAAGCCGATCAGCTTGCCGTCGTCGTCATGGATCGCGTCGATGACGACGCTGGCGCGGAAGCGGCTGCCGTCCTTGCGCAAGCGCCAGCCCTCGGAGGAGAAGCGGCCATATTTGCGCGCGGTCTCCAGCGCGCGGTTCGGCTCGCCGCGTTCGCGATCCTCGTCGGGATAGAAATGGGAGAAATGCCGGCCGATGATCTCGTCGGGCGCATAGCCCTTGATCCGCTGCGCCCCCGTATTCCAGCTCGACACCACGCCGGTGGGATCGAGCATGTAGATGGCATAGTCGGTCACGCTCTGTACCAGCAGGCGGAACTGAGTCTGGCTCTGCGCGAGCGCGATCGAGCGCTCGATCGCACGATTTTCGAGATCCTCGTTGAGCTCGCGCAGCTGCGCCGCGGTGTCGCGCAGCTCGGCCTCCATGCCGGTGCGCTCGACATGTGCCCAGCTGCGCTCGGTCACCTCGCGGATCAGCGCCAACTCCTCCGGCGTCCATTGGTGCGGCTGCTTGTGATGCGCCGCCATCAACGCCGTCAGCCGCCCGTTCTTGACCAGCGGCAGGCACACCGTCGCGGCGATCCCGATCGCCTGGAAGGTCGCGGCCTCGTGCGGCGCGATCTCCTTGAGATTGTCGTTGATGACCAGCGGCTTGCCGGCGCGCAGGTTGCGCACCGCGAGCTCGCCGAAATCGGCGAGGCTGTAATGGCCGATGATCGAAGGCGAACCCTCGCGCGCCCAGTCGCCGCGGATCGTGAAGCCGTCCTGATCCTCGTCCATGTCGGCATAGGCGCAGTTCGACGCCCCGAGCGCCTCGGCGAGCATGCGCGTGGTGATCGACAGGATCTCCTGCGGATCGTTGCTGCGCGCCGTGCGCTTGCCCAGCTGGTCGAGGAAGCGCAGCCGCGCCTCGCTGTCGCGCAGCGCCTGCTCGGCCTTGACCGATTCGGTGGTCTCGATCACCACCGCGAGCACGCCCGCGGGATCGCCGTCGTCGTCATAGACCGGCGAATAATCGAGGTTCAGCGATACATCCTCGAAACGGCCGGTGCGGTTGAGTCGGAGCACATGGTTGCGATAGGCGAGCGTCTCGCCCGCCAGGCCGGCCTTCATCACATTCGCGTTGAAATCGGCGACCTCGGGCCAGGCCTCGAGAACCTTCTGCCCCAGGATCTGCGGATGGCGCTCGCCGGCGAAGACCGAATAGCTGTCATTGTAGAGCAGCACCCCGTCCTCGCCCCACAACATCACCAGCGGCACGGGACAATGGACCAGATAGGCGACGATCGCGCAGAGGCTTTGCGACCAGGATTCGATGGCGCCGACGCTGGTCGCGGCCCAGTCGAATTCGGCGATCCGCCGCCCCATCTCGCCGCCGCCGTCGAGAAACGCAGGCGTACAGCCCTCCCCCTTGCGCAACAGCTGCTCCACGCTTCTCCCTGCTCCGTTATGCGCGTCTTTGACGTTCGGCCTGCAACGCGCGAGCCTGACGAACGCTCCCTAGTAGCACTAGTCCGTTGAAAATAAACGAAGTCGCTAGCGGAGCCGCTCGGCGAGGAAATCGACGAAGACGCGCACGCGGGCCGGGGTGTTCGCGCCGCCGACGAACACGGCGTGGATCGCCTCGACATCGCCCGGGTTGAACTCCTCGAGCAAGGGGACGAGCCGGCCATCGGCGATCTCGTCGGCGACGCTGAACGCGCCGACCCGCGTGATGCCGACCCCGGCGGCGGCGAGCTGGCCCAACGTCTCGCCATTGTTCGCCTCGATGCTGCCGGTGACGCTCATCGCATAGTCGCTGGCGCCGTCGCAGAACGGCCAGATCGGCTCGGCCCGGCGAAAGTTGAAGTTGAGGCAATTGTGATCGTGCAGGTCGGCGGGCACACGCGGCGTGCCGCGGCGCGCGAGATAGCCGGGCGAAGCGACGATCACGCGGCGCGTCTCGCCGATCTTGCGTGCGGTGAGCCCGCTGTCGGCGAGCGGGCCGAAGCGGATCGCGACATCGGCCTGCCCGCCCGCGACATCGACGATCGCGTCGGTGAGGCTGATGTCGACCAGGATGTGCGGATAGGCGCGGACGAAGTCGCCGAGCAGCGGAACGATGCAGAGGCGCCCGTGCGAGAGCGCGGCGCTGACGCGCAGCCGTCCGCGAGGGGCCCCCTGGTCGGCGATCTGCTGCTCGGCATCGTCGAGATCGGTGAGGATGCGGCGGGCGGCGGCGAGATAGGCCTGCCCCTCGGCGGTGAGAGTAAGCGCGCGGGTGGTGCGCAGCAACAGGCGCACGCCGAGCCGCGCCTCGATCCGGTCGACGGTGCGGCTGACCGCCGAGGGCGTGAGGCCGAGTTGGCGGCCCGCGGCGGAGAAGCTGCCCTGCGCCGCGACCGCGGCGAAGATCTCGAGCGAGCGGGCGCGGTCGGCACCGCTTTCCATCTTTGCTTCCAATGCAAAAATCCTTCGCGTCTGGACAATCTACAAGGGTTGGTTGCCGCCATCCATCTGTGCGTCCAACGCCTATCAGGGAGTATCGTGATGGAATACCGGCAATTGGGCGCATCGGGACTGCGCGTGCCAGTGCTGAGCTTCGGCACCGCCACGTTCGGCGGCACGGGGCCGCTGTTCGGCGCATGGGGAACCAGCGATGCCGCGGAAGCGCGGCGGCTGATCGACATCTGCCTCGAGGCCGGGGTCAACCTGTTCGACACCGCCGACGTCTATTCGAACGGCGCATCGGAGGAAGTGCTGGGCGCGGCGATCAAGGGCCGGCGCGACCAGGTGCTGATCTCGACCAAGACCGGGCTACCGATGGGTGATGGGCCCGCCGATTGGGGCGCGTCGCGGTCGCGGCTGATCGCCGCAGTCGAGGCGTCGCTCCGGCGGCTCGGCACCGATCATATCGATCTCCTCCAGCTCCACGCTTTCGACGCGCACACTCCGGCCGAGGAGCTGCTGGCGACGCTCGACATGCTGATCGCGCAAGGCAAGCTGCGTTATGCCGGGGTCTCCAACTACCCCGGCTGGCAGCTGATGAAGGCGCTCGCCGCGGCGGATCGTCATGGCTGGCCGCGCTTCGTGGCGCACCAGGTCTATTATTCGCTGATTGGGCGCGCCTATGAGGCCGACCTGATGCCGCTGGCCGCCGATCAGGGCGTCGGCGCCCTGGTGTGGAGCCCGCTCGGCTGGGGGCGCCTGACCGGCAAGATCGGCCGCAACCGCCCTGTGCCCGAGGGCAGCCGGCTGCACGACACCGAGCAGTTTGCGCCGCCGGTGAGCGAGGAACACCTCTACAAGGTGATCGACGCGATCGAGGCGGTGGCCGAAGAGACCGGCAAGACCGTGCCGCAGGTCGCGATCAACTGGCTCCTGCAGCGCCCGACCGTGTCGTCGGTGATCATCGGCGCGCGCAACGAGGAACAGCTCAGGCAGAATCTCGGCGCGATCGGCTGGTCGCTGACGGCGGAGCAGGTCGCCGCGCTCGATACGGCGAGCGACGTGCTGCCGCCCTACCCCCACACCCCCTATCGGCAGCAGGAGGGCTTCGCCCGCCTCAACCCGGCAATCGTTTGACTGCGGCACCGGCCCGCTCCCCCACCCGGCCATCCATACGGCAGTATCATATGGGTGGCCGGGTGGGGACGGGCCGGTGCCGAACCCTCCAACAAGATTCTGATCCGGAAGAAAACCCATGAAGCTCAATCCCCCGTTGCTCGCGCTCGCCGCGGGCGCCTTCGGCATCGGCGTGACCGAATTCGCGCCGATGGGCCTGCTGCCGGTGATCGCGACCGATCTCGGCGTTTCGATCCCCGCCGCCGGGCTGCTGGTCAGCGCCTATGCGCTCGGCGTGCTGATCGGCGCGCCGCTGATGACGCTGACCACCGGGCGCGTGCCGCGGCGTATCTTGCTGATCGGCCTCGCCGCGATCTTCACGCTCGGCAACGTGCTGTCAGCGGTCGCCGACGGCTATGGCATGCTGCTCGCCGCACGGATCATCACGTCGCTCAACCACGGCGCCTTCTTCGGCGTCGGCTCGATCGTCGCCGCGAGCCTGGTGCCGCCCGAGCGCCGCGCCGCGGCGGTGGCGGCGATGTTCATGGGGCTGACGATCGCCAATGTCGTCGGCGTGCCGTTGGCGACCTGGGCGGGCGAGCATCTCGGCTGGCGCGCTTCCTTCTGGGGCATCGCCGGGCTCGGCGTGGTGACGATGGCGGCGCTGCGGCTGACGCTGCCGGCGATGCCCGCGCCCGAGGGCGGCAACATCGCCGACGAGCTGCGCGTGCTGGCGCGCGGCCCGGTGCTGGGCGCGCTGGGGCTCACCGTGATCGGGTCGAGCGCGATGTTCACGGTGTTCACCTATATCGCGCCGATCCTGCAGACGCAGACACACGCCTCGCTGGCGTTCGTCACCGCGATGCTGGTGACCTATGGCGTCGGCCTCACCGTCGGCAACTGGCTGGGCGGCAAGTTCGCCGACAAGTCGGTCGACCGCACGCTGATCGTGACGCTCGGCTCGCTCGCCGCGATCCTGGTCGCTTTTGCGGCGCTGATGCCGTTCCACGCGCCGGTGGCGGTGCTGGTGTTCCTGTGGGGCGTGGCGAGCTTCGCGCTGGTGCCGCCGCTGCAGGTGCGGGTGATGGCCGCCGCGCATGACGCACCCAACCTCGCCTCCTCGGTCAATATCGGCGCGTTCAACCTCGGCAACGCGATCGGCGCGGCGCTGGGCGGCGCGGTGATCGCGGGCGGGCTCGGCTATCCCGCGGTGGCGCTGGCGGGCGCGGCGACCTCGACGATCGGGCTCGCGATGGTGTTGTGGTCGCGGCGCGGCGCGCGCGTCGCGCGCAGCGCCCTCGCCGCCGGAACCTGCTGAACGGTCAGCCGCCGAGCAGCGCGATCAACACCGGATCGCGCGTCGCGCGCGGGTTGCGCCGGATCTCCGCCTCCTCGCGCCCGATCGCGAGGAAGATCGCGCGGCCCGCCTGCCGCGAAACGTCCCGGGCGAGTGCGCCGAGATCGAACCCCGACGCCGCCGCGACCGCAGCGGTCAGGATCTCGAACGCGTCGCCGCGCAGGCCATCGGCGAAATCGGGATACATCGCGTCGATCACCGCCCCCTCGGTCTCGCGCGCGAGCAGGTCGGTCGCCGCCGTCGGTCCGCCGCGCAGCACGGCGAGCGCGTCGGCAAAGGTCATGCGGCGGATCGCGTCGAGCACCACCGGGGTGGCCCGGTCGGCGGCATCGACGGCAAGATCGTTGAGTGCGATCGCGATGCGGCTGCGAACGGCATTGGTGCGCAGCACCGCGGCGAGCACCGCGCCGGACCGGTCGTCGGGGCGCTCGGGCATGCTCAGCCGGGTGAGCTGGTCGTCATAGAAGCCGCCGGGTCGGATCAGCCGGTCGAAGGCGCGCTGGCTCGACAGCGTGAGGAGACGGCGGACACCCTCCTCGACCGTATAGCTGCCAGGGCCGGCCATGCAGCCCGCCACCGCGACGAGCGGAAGCATCGCCATCCCGGCAAGCAGGCTCCTGCGGTTCATCGGCTCGATCATCGCGCATCTCCTCTACCCGCGCCAACGCGCGGAGCGGGATGCGGTGCCGCGACTGACCCTGCGCTGAACCGCCCGAAGCCGGACGCCGCTCAGCGCGTCGGGTAGTTCGGCGCCTCGCGGGTGATCGTCACGTCGTGGACATGGCTCTCGCGCAGCCCCGCATTGGTGATGCGGACGAAGCGGCCCTTCTGCTGCAGCTCGGGGATCGTCGCCGCGCCGGTATAGCCCATCGCCGCCTTGATTCCGCCGACGAGCTGGTGGATCACGTCCTTGGCCGGGCCCTTGAACGCCACCTGTCCCTCGATCCCCTCGGGGACGAGCTTGAGCTGATCCTTGATGTCGCCCTGGAAATAGCGGTCGGCCGAGCCGCGGCCCATCGCGCCCACGCTGCCCATGCCGCGATACGATTTGTAGGCGCGCCCCTGGTAGAGGAACGTCTCGCCCGGTGCCTCTTCGGTCCCCGCGAGCAGCGAACCGACCATGCAGGTCGAGGCGCCCGCGGCCAGCGCCTTGGCGAGGTCGCCCGAGGTGCGCAGGCCGCCATCGGCGATCACCGGCACGCCCGACTTCGCCGCTTCGTTGGCGCTGTCCATCACCGCGGTGAGCTGCGGCACGCCGACGCCCGCGACGACGCGCGTGGTGCAGATCGACCCCGGGCCGATGCCGACCTTCACCCCGTCCGCGCCCGCACCGATCAGCGCCTTGGTCGCCTCGCCCGTCGCGACGTTACCGGCGACGACCTGCACGCGGTTGGAAAGCTTCTTCACCCGCTCGACGGCGCGCGCGACGTCCTTGTTGTGGCCGTGCGCGGTGTCGATCACGATCAGGTCGACCTCGGCATCGACCAGCGCCTCGGTGCGCTCGAAGCCCTTGTCGCCGACCGTGGTGGCCGCGGCGACGCACAAGCGGCCAGCGCCGTCCTTGGTGGCTTCGGGATAGTTCACCGCCTTCTCGATATCCTTGACCGTGATCAAGCCGATGCAGCGATAGGCATCGTCGACCACCAGCAATTTCTCGATGCGGCGCTGATGGAGCAGGCGGCGGGCCTCGTCCTGCCCGACGCCCGCGGCGACGGTGGCGAGGTTTTCGTGAGTCATCAGCTCGCTGACCGGCTGGTTCGGGTTCTCGGCGAAGCGCACGTCGCGGTTGGTGAGGATGCCGACGAGCTTGCCGCTCTCCTCGGTGATCGGGATGCCGCTGATCTTGTGGCGCGCCATCAGCGCCTGCGCCTCGGCCAGCGTGCCCGACGCGCGCATCGTGATCGGGTTGACCACCATGCCGCTCTCGAAGCGCTTGACCGCGCGCACCGCCTCGACCTGCTCCTCGACCGTGAGGTTGCGGTGGAGCACGCCGATGCCGCCCAATTGCGCCATGACGATCGCCATGTCCGCCTCGGTCACCGTGTCCATCGCCGAGGAAAGGATCGGGATATTGAGCGCGAGGTCGCGCGTCACATGGGTGCGGGTGTCCGCCATGCTCGGCAGCACCTCGGACTCGCCCGGGTAGAGAAGGACGTCGTCGAAGGTGAGGCCGAGAGGGATATCCATGAGAGCGCCAATGTCCTGAGTCGGAAGTTGGCGGCCCATGTAACCGTGGATACCGGCGTGCGCTAGGGGGAGGGCTCAGAAGGAGAAGGAGGCGAGGAAGAGCAGCCCGCTTTGCGCCGTTTCCTTGTAGCGGATCTCGGTCTCGCCGACGGGGAGCGGTTGATCCTGCAGCACCCCGTCGCCAAGGACCCGGGTGTTCGGATCGACCACATAACCGATGCCGAAATTGAAGCTCTGCGTCGTCTCCGGATTCTTGCGGAAGCCGATCATAAACCCCATCCCGATCGCCTCGATGACGTTCTCGTCGCCCGGCTGCAATGCGACGAAAGGGCCGATGCCCCAGCTGGCGGGCGCGCGGCTCTTCACCCGCCCGTTCTCGATGGTGCATTCGTTTCGCCCCAAGCCGTTGATCCCGAAGACCCGGCCACACGGCGTAAAGAAATAATGGGATTCCAGCATGATGCGGGCGCGCCCGTTATTCTCGTCCTTGACGCGGACGATCCCGTTCGGATCGAGCATCGCCTCGCCGATCCGATCGCGCGAGCCGAGATCGGCGGTGAACGACACACCGACACCGAACTCGATGCCGCCGAACTTCTGCTTCCCGTCCTCTTTCTTCTCCTCGGGTTTCTTGCCTTCGGACTTGTCATCGTCTTTCTTCTCGGGCGGCTCCGCCCTCGCGTTCTTCTCCTCCTGCGCTGCTGCGGCGGCGAGCGTGTCCGGCGTCGCGCCCTTGTCGAGCGCCGCGATCTCCGCAACGAGGCTCGCCTGCCGACGCAGCAGCTCCGCTCGCTTGGCCACGCGCCACTGTTCGGCAAGCCTGCCCGCCTCGCTCGGCGCGGCGGTTTGCGCAAGCGCCGGAGCCGCGGTCACGATCAGAGCCGCCCCGGCCAGCGCCGTTAACGCCGAATATCGCATTCCCCATCCCCCGCTTCGCGTCGGGATGATCGGACCGGAACGGATCGGGTTCAAACCTTGTCCGGTCCGTAACGATATCGAATCCGCTGTTTTCTGATCGATTTCGGAGCGAACAGGGATCAGGCCGCGGCGCGTTCGAGCAGCGGATAGAGCGCGCGCTGCTCCTGCGCGATCCGCGCGCGCATCGACTTGCGCATCGCCGCCGACGCCTCGCGATAGCCGACCAAGTCGGCGAGTACCTCGTCCATCGTCCAGCGGCCGACATGGCGGGACGATGCCGCGATCAGCTCGGCGCTTTCCCCTCGCAACGCGGCGGCGCGGTTCCGGTCGATCGCGTTCGCGCTGTTCAGCAGCAGGTCGCACGCCGCTTCGACCAGCTTGCGGCGCTCCCCGCTCGCCCTGCTCAGCTTCCAGCGCACGCTCGCCAGCTTCGCCGGGTCCGGCACGTTCGCCTCGGCCAGCTTTTCCAGCTCATCCAGGCAGGCGAGCAGAGTCTCATGTGCCCGTTTCAGATCCGACAGCACCCTCGCCTCCCTCTCGCCATCCTTCCATTCGCTGGAGCAGGGCCTTCGCCTGCTCGACATGCAGGTCTTCAATCATTTTGTTATCAAAGCGTTCCACGCCGCCGTTCGCAGCCGCGATCAGCGCGCGGGCCTGCTCCAGCTCGGCTTGGGTGGGATCGAATGCCGTGCGCACGACGTCGATCTGATTCGGATGGATCAGGCTCTTGCCGTCGAAGCCGAGCAAGCGCCCCTCGGCGGCTTCCGCGGCCAGCCCCTCGGGATCCTCGAGCTTGTTGAACACGCCGTCGATCGCCCAGATCTCGCGCCCGCGCGCCGCGAGAACGATGAGCTGGAGCGCGAGCTGAATCTGCGCGCGCCCCGCGGCGGGCGGGAGCTTGAGCGAGGCGGCAAGATCGTTGGTCCCCGCGATCAACCCCGCCATCTCGACGCCCCAGCCGCTTGCCGACGCGATCGGGCCGACATTCATCACCCCCGCCGCGGTCTCGATCATCGCCAGCACCGGCCGGTCGGCATAGGCGGCGGCATAGACGATCGTCTCGGGCTTCTCGACCTTGGGCACGATGACATGGGTGGCAGCGGATTTCTTGACCGCCTTGAGGTCCTTCTTCCAATGCTCGCTTCCCTCGGGGTTGACGCGGATGCCGAACGGGCGGCCGCCAAATCCCTCCGCGGCCGTCGCCGCGTCCCTCGCGCGCGCCTTGTCCTCGGCCTTCACCGCATCCTCGAGGTCGAGGATCACCATGTCGGCGGCGAGCGTCCGCGCCTTCTCGATCGCCCGCGCGTTCGACGCGGGCAGGAACAGCGCGGTGCGCGGCGCGATGTAATGGACTGTGCTCATCCCCGCTCTATGCTAGCATCCGAGGGCCTTTGCGAGGCCCTGCAACCGGGGGAATCGAGATGGAACTGACCGTAGGCGCCTTTTTCGTCGGCGTGTTGCTGGTGCTGATGTACCTGTTCTCCAGCATCAAGATCGTGCGCCAGGGCTATGAGTACACGATCGAGCATTTCGGCCGCTTCACCACCGTCGCGAAGCCCGGGTTCAACCTTTACCCGGCCTTCTTCTACCGCGTCGGCCGGCGGGTGAACATGATGGAGCAGGTGATCGACATCCCGGGGCAGGAGATCATCACCAAGGACAATGCGATGATCTCCACCGACGGCGTGGTGTTCTTCCAGGTGCTCGACGCCGCCAAGGCGGCATATGAGGTGAGCGACCTCTATGTCGCGCTATTGAACCTCGTCACCACCAACCTGCGCACCGTGATGGGCGCGATGGATCTCGACGAGACGCTGTCCAAGCGCGACGAGATCAACGCGCGGTTGCTCTCCGTCGTCGACCACGCGACCACGCCCTGGGGCGTCAAGATCACTCGCGTCGAGATCAAGGACATTCGCCCGCCCGCCGACATCGTCAACGCGATGGCGCGCCAGATGAAGGCCGAGCGCGAGAAGCGCGCCAACATCCTCGAGGCCGAGGGCAGCCGCGCCTCGGAGATCCTGCGCGCCGAGGGCCAGAAGCAGGCGCGCATCCTGGAGGCCGAGGGCCGCAAGGAATCCGCCTTCCGCGACGCCGAAGCCCGTGAACGCGCGGCGGAGGCCGAAGCCAAGGCGACCGAGCTCGTCAGCCAGGCGGTGGAAAGCGGCTCCGCGCAGTCGCTCAACTATTTCATCGCGCAGAAATATGTCGAGGCTGTCGGCAAGTTCGCGACCTCGACCAACGCCAAGACGATCCTGTTCCCGGTCGAGGCGACTCAGCTGATCGGCACGCTGGGCGGGATCGGCGAGCTCGCCAAGGACGCGCTCGGCAGGCTCGATGCGCCCGCCGCGCCGCCGGCCGCACCGCGCGTGCGCCATGCGCCGATCGTCGAGAAGGAGGGCGAATGAACTGGACCGAACAGGGCGGTTTCATCTGGCTGATCCTCGCCGCGATCCTGGCGATCGCCGAGCTGATGCTGCCGGGCGTGTACCTGACCTTCGTCGCGATGGGCGCGGCGATCACCGGCGTGCTTGCGCTGCTGTTTCCCGAGCTGGGGCTGGTCGGGCAGCTGGTGAGCTTCGCGGCCTGGTCGACGGTGTTCGTGCTGGTGGGCAAGCGCTGGTACGGCGCCAACCCGGTGCCGAGCAGCGACCCCGACCTCAACAACCGCGCCGCGCGGATGATCGGCCAGACGGTGACGGTGGTCGAGGCGATCGAGGGCGGCACCGGCCGGGTGCGCGTCGGCGACGGCGAATGGCCCGCGGAAGGGCCCGACCTCGCGGCGGGCGCCAAGGCGCGGATCGCGGGCGTGCGCGGCGGCGTGGTGGTGGTCGAGACGGTGAAAGCGATCGAACCTCCCGCCGTCTGACCCGGGCGTCGCCGCGGCGCCGGAACTATGCTATGACCCGCCGGAGAAAACAGAGTCGAAGGGTCGCGTCCTCATCGGATGGAGGGACAGCATGCCGGCAATCGACGAAGCGAAGTTCCAGGCGTTCATCGGCAAGATGCTGGGCGATCTCGGCGGCGCGACGAGCGTGCCGACGGTGCGCATCGGTCTTCGGCTTGGGCTGTTCGAGGCGCTTGCGGAGGCCCCCGCCACCGCGGCCGAGCTCGCCGCGCGGGCGGGCGGACTTCACGAACGCTATGTGCGCGAATGGGCGCTGGCGCAGACGGCCAGCGGCTATATCGACTTCGATCCGGCGACCCAGCGCTTCAGCGTGTCGCCCGAGCAGGCGATGGTCTTCGTCAACCAGGACAGTCCGGTCTATCTGGCCGGCGCGTTCGAGCTGGTCGCGGCGATGATCGAAGCGGAGGCCAAGGTCGAGGAATGTTTCCGCCACGGCACCGGCGTGCGCTGGGGCGATCATGCCGGTTGCCTGTTCTGCGCGACTGGGCAGTTCTTCCGCCCGGGCTATGTCAACAACATCGTCCAGGCGTGGATCCCGGCGCTGGACGGGGTCGAGGCCCGGCTGCGCGGCGGCGGGGCGAAGGTGGCCGATGTCGGCTGCGGCGTGGGCTTCTCCACGCTGCTGATGGCGCAGGCCTATCCGGAGAGCCAGTTCACCGGCTACGACTTCCACGCGCCGTCGATCGAGGAAGCGCGCCGCCACGCCGCGGCGCATGGCCTCAGCGATCGCGTGCGCTTCGAGGTCGCGGCCGCCAAGGAGATCGCGGAGAGCGGCTTCGATCTCGTCACCATGTACGACTGCCTGCACGATATGGGCGATCCGCGCGGGTGCGCGGCCCATATGCGCGGCATCCTCGCGCCGGGCGGCACCTGGATGATCGTCGAGCCGATCGCCGGCGACCGCCCCGAGCAGAACTTCAACCCGGTCGGGCGGTTGTACTATAACGCCTCCACGATGATCTGCGTCCCGACCTCGCTCGATCAGGAAGTGGGCGAAGGCCTCGGCGCGCAGGCCGGCGAGGCCCGGTTGTCGGAGATCGTCCGCGAGGCCGGCTTCGATCGGGTGCGGCGCGCGACCGAGGGACCGTTCAACATGGTGCTCGAAGCGGTCTGAACTGTCCTCCCGTGGAACAGGCAAAGCGGGGTGGCGCTTCCAGTGCGCCGCGCTAAGGTCTCGCCGGTAACCAACTCCCCGTTTTCGGAGACCCCATGCGCACCACCCGCCGCCAGTTCCTCGCCACCACCGCCACGCTTGCGACGCTGCCGGCCTTCGCGCGCGGCCAGGCCGCGGCACCGGGCGATGCGGCGGCGAACAAGCTGCTCGCCGCTACCGCCGAGCAATTGCTCGAGAACGGGCCCGAGGGCGCGACCAGCCTCGGCATCGACAAGGGCGAGCGCGCGCATCTGCGCTCCAGGCTCGAGGACCGCAGCATCGCCGGCAAGGCGCGCGTCGCCGAGGGGCTGCGCAAGCGCGTCACGGAGCTGAAGGCGCTCGACCCGGCGGGTCTCAGCCCGGTGATGCGCACCAATGTCGATGCGGTCACCACCGCCTTCGGGAACGCGCTCGACGGCTTCGCCTTTCCCTATGGCGACGTCGCGGTCGGCGGGTGGCGCAACTCGCCCTATGTCGTGGTGCAGAATGTCGGCGGCTATCTCGACATCCCGCGCTTCCTCGACACCGAGCACAAAGTCGAGAATGCGGCCGACGCGGCGAGCTGGCTCGCGCGCTTCGACCAATATGCCGGGCTGCTCGACGGCGAGACCGAGCGGCTCAAGATCGCCTACGACAAGGGCGTGATCGCGCCCGATTTCCTGCTCGACAAGTGCCTCAAGCAGATCGCGCTGACGCGGGGCACCGACGCGGGCAAATGGGAGCTGGTCACAAACTATGCCGGCAAGCAGCCGGTCACCGGTAGCCAGGCGGCCGAGGCGGCGCGGATCGCCGCGGGCAGGATCGCCCCGGCGCTCGACCGCCAGATCGCGGAATTGAAGCGCCACCGCGCCAAGGCGACGTCGGACGCGGGCGTGTGGAAATTCCCCGACGGCGAGGCCTATTACGCCTGGGCGCTGCGTGCCGGCACCACGACCACCATGACGCCCGACGAGGTGCATCGCACCGGCCAGGAGGAGCTGAAGGCGCTCCAGGCCGAGATGGACGTGATCCTCAGGAAGCAGGGCTTCACCAAGGGCACGGTCGGCGCGCGGATGACCGCATTGGGCAAGGACCCGCGCTTCCTGTTCCCCGATAATGACGCGGGCCGCGCCGAGATCCTCAAGTTCATGACCGACCGGATCATGGACATGCGTGCCCGGATGCCGCGTGCCTTCCACACGCTGGTCAAGGGCAATGTGGAGGTGAAGCGGCTGCCGCTGGCCGAGGAGCCGGGCGCGCCGGGCGCCTATGGCGGCGCCGGGTCGATCGACGGCACGGTGCCGGGCCGGGTGTGGCTCAACCTGCGCACCACGCTGTTGCACTCGCGCTTCAGCCTGCCGACCCTCGCCTATCACGAGGGCATTCCGGGGCATGCCTGGCAGGGCGAATATACCTTCAAGCTGCCGCTGGTGCGCTCGCTGCTGTCGTTCAACGCCTATACCGAAGGCTGGGCGCTGTACGCCGAGCAGCTCGGCGCCGAGCTCGGCGCCTATGACGCGGACCCGATCGGCCGGCTCGGCTATCTCCAGAGCCTCGCCTTCCGCGCCTGCCGCCTGGTCGTGGACACCGGCCTCCACGCCAAGAGATGGACTCGCGCCCAGGCGATCGAGTGGTTCGCCACCGCCAACGGTTCGTCGGTCGAGGAAGTCAGCGGCGAGGTCGACCGCTATTGCTCCTGGCCCGGCCAGGCGTGCGGCTACAAGCTCGGCCATACCGAGATCAACACGCTGCGCACCAAGGCGCAGAAGGCGCTGGGCAGCCGCTACGACTTCAAGGCGTTCAACGACGCGGTCGTGCTCGGCGGCAGCGTGCCGCTGACGGTGCTCGAAAGCGTCATCGACCGCCACGTCGCGGAACGAAAGGCCTGACGGCGAGCGCTCGCCCGCGGAAATCGAGATGACCGGGATTCAGTGGACCACGCCCCTGCTCTGCACGATCGAGGGTCTTCTCGGGCCCGCCGATTGCGACGCGCTGATCGCGCGCAGCGAGGCACTGGGTTACGACGCGGCGCCCGTCACCACCGACGAAGGTCCGGTGATGATGCCCGAGCTGCGCAACAACAAGCGCGTGATCCTGGACGATACGGCGCTGGCCGACGATCTCTGGTCGCGCGTCGAGACGTCCGTCGCCGAACGGCTGTCTGGAAGCCATTGGCACGCCGTGGGACTGAACGAGCGCTTGCGCTTCTATCGCTATGGTCCCGGGCAGCAATTCGACTGGCATCGCGACGGCCGCTTCGCGCGATCGCCGGTCGAGGAGAGCCGCTATACTTTCATGATCTATCTCAACGAGGGGTTCGCCGGCGGCGAGACGCTGTTCCGCGACCTGCCCGGGCATGACGAGGTGCGGATCACCCGCGCCGCGGCCTGGCGCTGCTGTTCGACCATCCACTCAGCCATCGCGGCGCAACGGTGGAGCGCGGACGCAAATATGTGCTGCGGACGGACGTGATGTTCCGACGCGCGGAAGGAGGCAGGACGTGATCCTGCGGCGCTGGCGCGGGGTCATCCGTACCGCCGATCGCGAGGCGTATCGCGCCTATATCGCCGAGACGGGCGGCGCCGAATATACCGCCACGCCCGGCAATCTCGGCTGGCAGATGCTGTTCCGCGATCTCGGCGACGTCACCGGCGAGGTGGTGACGCTGAGCTGGTGGCGATCGCTCGACGACATCCGCGCCTTTGCCGGCGCGGACATCGCGATCGCGCACTATTATCCGGAGGACGACCGCTACCTGCTCGAACGGCCCGAGACCGTCGAGCATAGCGAGATCGTCGAAAGCTCACTGCCGCTGGCCGGCCACTGACGGCCAGCGGACGCCAGCTCACTTCTTGCCGAAAAAGCCCGAGGCGATCCCGGTCAGGTCGTTGAGCGGGTTGCCGTCGCCGTCCTTGTCGAGCGCGCCGAGCAGGCCGCCGGCCGCGCCGTCCTGCTGGAGCAGGTTGGCGAAATGGCCGAGCGAGCCTTCGCCGCCGATCTGGCCGATGATCTCCTGCAGTTTGTCGGCCGGCAGGCCGGTCGCGGCGGCGGCGCCTTCGGCGGTGTCGCCTTCCATCACATGATGCTTGGCCAGCGCCTGGATCGCCGATTCGACATGCTCGGGCGACAGGCCGACCTTGGCCGCGAGATTGGTGACGGTCGAGTTTTCAGCGACTTGGCCGAGAATGCTGTCAAGAATGCTCATCACTCGTACTCCCTTGCCGTATGGGGGTGGCCGTGCTTGCCTATCACGGTCGCGAAAACCGGGCGAGGCGAGGCTCGTTACGCTTGGCACTTTTTCCCGTTTCGTGCGTCATCGCCCTGTCGCCGAAGGTCGCCAGCATGGCGATCGGGTGACCTGCCGCACGATCACGCGGCGTTTTGAGGGAGAGCACGCATGGGCATTTTCTCGTCGATCAAGGATGCGATTTTCGGCAAGGCCAAGGCCGCCCCCGCGCCGGCGGAAGCCACGCCGCAGCCCGAAGCGGCCGCCGCGCAGCCGACGCCGCAGCCCCAGCCCACGCCGGAGCCGCAGGAAGTGGATATCGAGGCCATTCTGGTCGAGCTCGACAGCAATGACGACCGCGACCTCAACTGGCGCAACTCGATCGTCGACCTGATGAAGCTGGTCGGCCTCGAATCGAGCTTCGCCGAGCGCAAGGAACTGGCGCAGGAGCTGGGCTATACCGGCGATCTCGACGGCAGCGCCGAGATGAACATCTGGCTGCACAAGCGCGTGATGCAGGAACTCGCCGCGAACGGCGGCAAGGTTCCGGCCTCGATGCTCGACTGACGCCGGTCAGGGCAGCGGCGCGAGGTCCGGTTCGACGAACCCGCGCCGCGCCTGCACCGAGAAGAGCCGCTCGCGGCTGTAGAAGCGCAGCGGCCAGTCGCGGCCGCCGACCTCGCTCGCGAGCAGCGCGTTGACGTCCACGATCAACTCGCCGGTCGCGCGCTCGCGCAGGAAGCGCCGAACCCCTGCGACATAGGCGCGGGTGATCGTATCATGATAGCCGCTATGGTCGTCATTCACCCCGCCGACGCTCTCGTTGAAGCGGGAAATGAGACCGGCAATCCGCGCGTCCACATCGATATCGGGCCGCCGGGCCAGCAGGTAGAGGCACGCGGCAAGGTGCGCCTCGTGCGTCCATTCCTCGCGCGCGAGCGTGCAGACAAGCAGCCCCTCGCCGAGATGGACGATAGCGGCGTCGGTCGTGAAGAAGCGGATGGGATGGTCGGTCATCGATCGGACTTTCTCTCGGGAGCCCGATCGATGACCGGGCGGTTCAGGCGGGTTCGGGTGCCGGTTGCCGGCGTTGCGGTGCGGCTTGCCTCACCCCTTCGTCGACATGTTCCGCAAACTGCGCGAAATTGGCGACGAACTCGTCGACCAGCTTCGCCGCGGTGGCGTCATAGTCGGCCTTGTTAGCCCATGCCGCGCGGGGGTCGAGCATGTTGGGGTCGATCCCCGCCACCTCCACCGGCACCATGAAGCCGAAATTGGGGTCCTTGCGGAACTCGGCATTCTTCAGGCTGCCCTCGAGCGCAGCGTTGAGCAACGCGCGCGTGACCTTGATCGGCATGCGCTTGATCCCCGGCATCGTCGCCTTGCCGCCCGACCAGCCGGTGTTGACCAGCCAGCAATCGACCCCGCTCTCCGCGATCCGCTTCTTGAGCAGATTGCCGTAGACCGAAGGATGGCGCGGCATGAAGGCGGCGCCGAAGCAGGTCGAGAACGTCGCGGTCGGCTCCTTGACGCCGATCTCGGTGCCCGCGACCTTGGCGGTATAGCCCGACAGGAAGTGGTACATCGCCTGCTCCGGCGTGAGCTTGGCGATCGGCGGGAGCACGCCATAGGCGTCGGCCGTCAGGAAGATGATGTTCTTCGGCACCGGCCCGAGATTGTGCTCCGAGGTGTTGGGGATGAAGTCGATCGGATAGGCGCCGCGGCTGTTCTCGGCGAGGCTGTTGTCGTCGAGATCGAGCGTGCGCGTCGCATCGTCCATCACGACATTCTCGAGCA
Organism: Sphingomonas sp. MS122; assembly: GCF_049532975.1. Taxonomy (GTDB): domain Bacteria; phylum Pseudomonadota; class Alphaproteobacteria; order Sphingomonadales; family Sphingomonadaceae; genus Sphingomonas. The sequence continues at coordinate 4,078,334 of NZ_CP186695.1, forward strand.
CCGTGCCGAAGCGCTTGGTCGTCGCGTAGATCTCGGGCTCGGCCTCGGGCGAGAGGTTGATCATCTTGGCGTAGCAGCCGCCCTCGAAGTTGAACACGGCGGTGTCCGACCAGCCATGCTCGTCGTCCCCGATCAGCGTACGGCTGGCATCGGCCGACAGCGTCGTCTTGCCGGTGCCCGACAGGCCAAAAAACACCGCGGTATCACCGTTCGGCCCGATATTGGCCGAACAGTGCATCGGCATGATGCCCTTGGGCGGCAGGAGGTAGTTGAGCAGGCCGAACACGCTCTTCTTCATCTCGCCGGCATAGGCGGTGCCGCCGATCAGGATCAGCTTCTCGGTCAGGTTGACCGCGATCACCGTCTCGCTGCGCGTGCCGTGACGCGCGGGATCGGCGCGGAAGCTCGGCAAGTCGACGATCGTATATTCGGGGTCGAACCCGGCCAGCTCCGCCGCGTCGGGCCGCACCAGCAAGGTACGGATGAACAGGCTGTGCCAGGCGAATTCGTTGACGACGCGGACGTTGAGCCGATGCTCGGGCTGCGAGCCGCCATACAGATCCTGCACGAACAGCGTGTCTTTGGTGCCGAGATGCGCAAGGAAATCGGCCTTGAGCGCGGCGAAATGCTCAGGGCTCATCGCGCGATTGACCTCGCCCCACCAGACATTGTCCTGCGTCGTCGCGTCGCGGACGATGAACTTGTCCTTGGCGCTGCGCCCGGTGTGCTTGCCGGTAGCGACGACCAGCGGACCGTCCTTGGCCAGCCTACCCTCGCCGCGCTGCACGGCGTGCTCGACCAGCGGCGCGGTCAGCAGGTTCCAGTGAATGGTGGCTGCCTTCCCGACGCCGAGCGTGTCGAGGCCAAGTGGCTTCCGATCAGTCAATGTCCATCTCCCTATCGCCGGCCCTGCATCGGGGCCTGACGATCGTTACTTATGTAATCAGTGAGTCGCGCATAGGCAGGGGGCAAATAGGGGGTCAATGCCAGTAACCGGTGTCAACGGCGGCGCTAACCAATTCGGATTACACGACAACGTTGACTGTGACTTGATGCCCTCGCCCGACAACGCTGGCGGGCTGCGGGCCGAAGCTTGCGCATCGCCAGTTCACCCGGTTGAGCAGGCCCGCGCATTCGGCTACGCCACGCGCCATGACCGCAACGATCGCGCTGGTTGACGACGACCGGAACATCCTGACCTCGGTCTCGATCGCGCTGCAGGCCGAAGGCTTTGTCACGCGTGTCTATTCGGACGGCGAGACCGCGCTGAAGGCGCTGCTCGAGAATCCGCCGGACCTGGCGGTACTCGACATCAAGATGCCCAAGATGGACGGGCTCGAGCTGCTTCGCCGCCTGCGTGAGAAGCTCGCCACGCCGGTGATCTTCCTCACCAGCAAGGACGACGAGCTCGACGAGGCGCTGGGGCTCGCGATGGGCGCGGACGACTATATCGCCAAGCCGTTCAGCCAGCGGCTGCTGATCGCCCGTATCCGCGCGATCCTGCGGCGGACCGAAGCCGCCTCGGCGACGCCCGGCGCGGACGCCGAGGAAGAAGTTCAGCCCGTGCTGGAGCGCGGCCGGCTCAACATGGACCCGGCGCGGCACAAGGTGACCTGGGGCGGCAGCAACGTGACGCTGACCGTCACCGAATTCCTGATCCTCGAGACGCTCGCCCAGCGCCCTGGCATCGTCAAGACGCGCAACCAGCTGATGGATGCGGCATATCAGGACGACATCTATGTCGATGACCGCACCATCGACAGCCACATCAAGCGCGTCCGCCGCAAGTTCCGCCAGGTCGATCCCGAGTTCGACGCCATCGAGACGCTCTATGGCGCCGGATATCGATTCTCCGACGAGTAAGGCACCGCGCGAGGACCGCGATCTCGCGCTGCGCTGGTCGGCTCGGCTCAGCCTCACGCCCCGCATCCTGGCGGTCAACATCTTCGCGCTGGCGATGCTGGCGGGCGGATTCTTCTATCTCGACAGCTTCCGCGCGCGGATCGTCGACGACAAGGTCGAGCAGGCGGGCCGCGAGGCGCGGCTGATCGCGCAGGCGGTGGCGATGACCCCGCCCGACGACCGCAACGCGCTGGTGCTGCGCGTCGCGAACGAGGCGGGGCTGCGCATCCGCCTCTACGACCGTTCGGGCCGCGTGCGGCTCGACACAAAGGCGCTCGGCCTCAACAACGTCGTGCTGCGCGATCCCGACAAGGATCCGTGGAACCAGACCGCGGCGCGCTTCCTCGATGCGATCATCGACACCGTCGCCGGCGCCGACCGCGCGCCGCAGTTCCGCGAGCGCGCGGCGGACAAGGGGCTGGACTGGCCCGACCTTGCCACCGCGCTCCGCACCGGCGAGGCCAGCGCCAGCGTGTGGCGCGCGCCCGATCGCACGCCGGTGATCACCGCCGCCGCCTCCTATGGTCCCGAGGGCGCGGTGTTCACCACCGACAATGCCCGCGAGATCACCCAGACGGTGCGGATCGAGCGCTTCCGGCTCGGGGTCGTGCTCGCGGTGGTGATGGGATTGTCGATCTTCCTCTCGCTGTTCCTCGCGCGCACCATCGTCCGGCCGCTGCGCCGGCTCGCGCGTGCCGCGGTGCGCGTGCGCCTCGGGCGCGCGCGCGAAGTGGTGGTGCCGCGCCTGCCCGAGCGGCGTGACGAGATCGGCCATCTCGCCCGCTCGCTCTCCGACATGAGCCAGGCGCTGCGCGCGCGGATCGACGCGACCGAGGCGTTCGCCGCCGATCTCGCGCACGAGCTCAAGAACCCCCTCGCCTCGTTGCGCTCCGCGGTCGACGGGCTCGCCAACGTCCGCGATCCCGAGCTGCAGGAGCGGCTGCTCGCGATCGTCCGCGACGACGTCCACCGGCTTGACCGGCTGATCAGCGACATTTCCGAAGCCTCACGCCTCGACGCGCAGCTCAGCCGCGCCAAGTTCGAATCGGTCGACATCGTCGCGATGCTCGACGGCCTCATCGCCCAGCGCAGCGAGCGCGGTGTCGCGCGCGGCGTGCGCCTGCGCTTCGACCGGCCGATCGGGGCGATCCCGCGCGTGATGGGCGAGGGCGCGCGGCTCGAGCGCGTGTTCGAGAATCTGATCGACAACGCCATCTCCTTCTCGCCCGAGGGCGGGCTGGTCACGCTGTCGGTGGCGACGGTCGGCGACCTGCTCGAGGCGCGAGTCGAGGATGAAGGCCCCGGCGTGCCCGAGGAAGCGCGCGAGGCGGTCTTCCGCCGCTTCCACTCGGTGCGCCCCGATGCCGAGGCGTTCGGCCAGCATTCGGGGCTGGGGCTTGCCATCGCGCGCACCATCGTCGAAGGCCATCAGGGCACGATCGGGGTCGAATCGCGCGAGGATCGCATGCACGGCGCGCGCTTCTTCGTCCGCCTTCCCCTGGTGCAACCGGGCTGATAATACGGGGGTATCGCGTGGCCGTCGTCTCTTCCGAAACGCTACACGCATCGTGCGTCGCCATCGACGGGCGCGCGGTTCTGATCGAAGGCCGTTCGGGCGAGGGCAAGTCGGACCTCGCGCTGCGGCTGATCGACCGCGGCGCGGTGCTGGTGTCGGACGACTACACCATCTGCACTCGCTCCGACGGCGCGCTGCTCGGCATGGCGCCGGCCAATATCGCGGGCAAGATCGAGGTGCGCGGGATCGGCGTGATCGACATGCCGCACCAGGACCGCGTGCCGGTCGCGCTGCTCGTCACGATCCTCGAGGACCCGCCACGCATGCCGGAGGGACCGAAGAAGCGCCGAATCGCCGGGATCGACATCCCCGAGGTCGCCCTCGCCGCGCTCGAACCCTCGGCACCGGTCAAGGTCGAGCTGGCGCTGCGCCACATCGGCTGGACCGCCGCATGAGTTTCGCCGCGTGAGCAAGGGCAAGCCCAAGCAGATCCTGCTCGTCACCGGCATGTCCGGCGCAGGTAAGTCGACGGTGCTGCGCACGCTCGAGGATCTCGGCTGGGAGGTGGTCGACAACCTCCCCCTGCTGCTGCTCAACCGCCTGCTCGACACCGATCCGCCCGAGGGCAGCGATGGCGATGATCGCCCGCTCGCGCTCGGCATCGGCACGCGCACCCGCGGCTTCGATGCGGACAGTATCGTGCGGCGCATCAAGAAACTGCGCGACGAGCGCGGCTATGACGTCGGCACGCTGTTCCTCGATTGTGCGGGCGCCGAGCTCGAGCGCCGCTACAACGAGACTCGCCGCCGCCATCCGCTAGCGCAGGACCGCCCGGCCGGCGACGGCATCGCGCGCGAGCGCGAGCTGCTCGAGCCGCTGCGGCGTTGGGCCAACCGGCTGGTCGACACCACCACCCTGTCGGGCAACGAGCTGGCGCAGCAGATCCGCGCGACCTTCTCGGGGGAAGGGCTCGGCGGGCCGACGCTGTCGGTGATGTCGTTCGGCTTCGCGCGCGGCATCCCGGCCAATGCCGATTTCGTGTTCGACATGCGCTTCCTGCGCAACCCCCACTGGGTCGATTCGCTGCGCCCCGGCACCGGCAAGGACCGCGACGTCGCCGACTATGTCGCCGCCGACCCCGCCTATGCCGATGCGCTTGAGCGCATCGAGGGGCTCATCCTGGCGCTGCTTCCCCGCTACCGCGCGGAGGGAAAATCCTATGTTACCATCGCTTTCGGCTGTACCGGAGGGAGACATCGCTCGGTTCATGTCGCCGAACGCGTCGCTGCCCGGTTGCGCGACGCGGGATTTTCGCCCACGGTGGCGCATCGTGACTTGCAGACCGCACCGCAGGACTCGTTAGAAGGCCCCCCGGTCGCGAGATGAACCGCATGGGACAAACATAGAAAATGATCGGTCTGGTACTCGTGACGCACGGGCGGCTCGCGGAGGAGTTCGTCGTCGCGATGGAGCATGTGGTGGGCAAGCAGGAGCGAATCGCCACCATCTCGATCGGCCCCGAGGACGATATGGAAGGCCGCCGGGCCGACATCGCCAAGGCGATCACCGACGTCGATGCCGGGCGCGGCGTGATCGTGCTGACCGATCTGTTCGGCGGCACCCCGTCCAATCTCGCCATCTCGCTCATGGAAGCTGGCCGGGTCGAGGTGATCGCCGGGATCAACCTGCCGATGCTGATTCGCCTCGGCGGCGCGCGCAAGACGATGAAGGTCACCGAAGCCGTTGCCGCCGCGCGCGAGGCCGGCCGCAAGTACATCACCGTCGCTTCCGAGGTCCTCGGGGAGGCTGCCGCTTGAGTCGGGTGAGCCGGACGGTCCTGATCGGCAACCGCCGCGGCCTGCACGCGCGTGCAAGTGCGAAGTTCGTCACCCTCGCCTCCTCCCAGCCGGTCGAGCTCACCGTCGAGAAGGATGGCAATTCAGTCACCGGCACGTCGATCATGGGGCTGATGATGCTGGGCGCGGCGATGGGCGATACGATCACGATCAGCGCCTCGGGCGACGGCGCCGAGGATGCGGTACTTAAGCTCGTCGGGCTGGTCGAGGATCGCTTCGGCGAGGACTGAGGCGTGCCCCGCGAGATCACCGCCTTCTCCAACCCGCTGGTCAAGCGTGTACGCAGCCTGCGCGACAAGAAGCACCGCCGCGACGAGGGGCTGTTCCTCGCCGAGGGGCTGCGCATCCTGACCGAGGCGCGCGAGGCGGGGCATTTGCCCGAGTACCTCTTCTTCGCGAAAGGCCATGAGACCCACGCGCTCGCCGCCGCGCTGATCGAAGAGACCGAGGCCGCGGGCGGCGAGGCGGTCGCGACCGACGCCGACATCCTCTCCAAGCTCTCGGGCAAGGACAATCCGGGCGCAGTGGTCGGCGTCTATCGCGAGCTGCCGACCGGCCTCGCCCGGCTGGATCGCGCCGCCGCACCGCTCTGGCTGGTCGCCGAGCGGCTGCGCGATCCGGGCAATCTCGGCACGATCCTGCGCACCGCCGACGCAGTCGGCGCGGGCGGGCTGATCCTGGTCGACGAGTGCGTCGATCCCTTTTCGGTCGAGGCGGTGCGCGCGAGCATGGGCGCGCTGTTCACCATTCCGATCGCACGGGCGCCATGGGACGAATTCCACGGCTGGCTGCGCGGCGGCCCGGGCCAGCTCGTCGGCTTGGCGCTCGAAGGCGCGGTCGACTACCGCGCGCCGGACTTCGCCGCGCCGGTCTTCCTGCTCACCGGCAACGAAGCGCAGGGCTTGCCCGCCGCCTATGCCGAGGCGTGCGATATCCGCGTGAAAATCCCGATGCTCGGCAAGGCCGACAGCCTCAACGCCGCAGTGGCGACCGCGGTGATGGCGTACACCGTTCTCGACCGGATTCGCCCGCTCGCCTGACCCCGAAATAGTAACATATCGGCAACACCTGGGCGTCGTTTCGAAACGAGCTTGGAACAAACGGCGATTCCGCGCGTCGAACCGGGCACGTTTGGAGACGAACCGATGTACTATGACACCGACGCCTTCACCGCCGCCAACAGCGGCTACCGCATCGCCTTCCACCCGGGCGAGCACAATCACTGCCCCGGCTGCGGCCAGTCGCACTGGACGGTCGGACGGATGACCGCCGAATGCGCCTTCTGCGGGACGGCGCTGCCGATCAACAATGGCGGCACGTTCGGCGCCGGGCTGTTCCACACCAGCGGCAAGCCCGACTCGCTCGCGGCTTGAATGCGTGGAGGCGGTTTGACCGCCGCCTCCGCCGCGCTATGGCGCGCGCATGACCGCCGCGCCTCTCATCCTTTACAATTCGCTCACCCGCGCGCTCGAACCGTTTGCGCCGATCGATCCCGCCAAAGGCGTGCGCGTCTATTCGTGCGGGCCGACGGTCTATAGCGACCCGCATCTCGGCAATCTGCGCGCCTATGTCTTCACCGACACGCTGAGCCGCGTGCTGCGGTGGAAGGAATATGACCTCACCCATGTCCTCAACATCACCGATGTCGGCCATCTGACCTCGGACGCGGACGAGGGCGAGGACAAGATGGAGGCGGCCGCTAGGAAGCGCGGCATGAGCGCCTGGGACATCTCGCGCCACTATGCCGACGTGTTCCGCCGCAATCTTCGCGACCTCAACATCCGCACGCCCGACCACATGCCGCTGGCGACCGACTATGTCGGCAAGATGATCGAGTTCGCGAAGGGCTTCGCCGAGGCCAATTGCTACCAGCTCGAAAGCGGCCTCTATTTCGACAGCAGCACCGTGCCCGACTATGGCAAGCTCTCCGGCGGCCAGGACGATGCCGGCGAGGGCAGGATCGAGAGCGTCGAGGGCAAGCGCCATCCGCAGGACTTCGCGATCTGGCGCACCACCCCGCCGGGCGAGACGCGCCAGATGGAGTGGGACTCACCCTGGGGCCGCGGCGCGCCGGGCTGGCACCTCGAATGCTCGGTGATGAGCGCCGAGCTGCTCGGCCTGCCCTTCGACATCCACACCGGCGGCATCGATCACCGCGAGATCCACCACGTCAACGAGATCGCGCAGAACCAGGCCCATTGCCGCTGCGGCGATTCCGGCGCGCGGGTGTGGATGCACAACAACTTCCTCGTCGACCGCGGCGGCAAGATGTCCAAGTCGAAGGGCGGCATCGCGACGCTCGACGCGCTGGTCGCGAAGGGCGTGCACCCACTCGCCTACCGTCTGATGTGCCTTTCCGCGCATTACCGCAGCGAGCTCGAGTTCAGCGGCGAGAACCTGCTGGCGGCGCTCGTCCGCCTGCGCCGCCTGGTCCTTGCCGCGGAGAAGTTCCGCGAGGCCGAGGGCAAGGGTGGCGGCGACGCCGGAAACTATCTCGACCGGCTCGACGCGGCGGTGTCGGACGATCTCAACACGCCCAGGGCGCTGCCGGTGCTCGAGGAGCTGCTCGCGGACAAGCAGCTCAACCAGGAAGCGCGGCTGATGACGCTGGCGCAGTTCGACGCGGTGCTCGGGCTCGACCTGCTCGAGCTCAGCCGCGCCGACCTGCGCGTCCGCCCGGCCGGGGCGCAAGTGACCGAAGCCGAGATCGAGGCGCGCCTCGCCCAACGCAAGGAAGCGCGTGCGGCGAAGGACTTCGCGCGCTCGGACGCGATCCGCGACGAGCTGCTCGGCGCCGGAGTCGAGGTGATGGACGGCGACCCGCTCGGCTGGGACTGGAAGGTCGAGCTCTAGGCCTCAGACGAACCCCAGGTTCCGCGTCGAATAGTTGCCGATATTGGGCAGCACCGTCGCCATGCTCGAATCGCTCACCCCGAACCAGCTCGCCAGCGTCGCGGCGTATTGGTCGACCGAGGTGGTCGGCAGCAGCCGTCCCTGCCCGACATCGTCAGGCGTGTTGTGCCCGACCGCGGGCGGGGTACCGTAGATGCGCCGGCCGTTGACCGCGCCGCCGACCACGAAGTGCATCGCCCCCCAGCCATGGTCCGAGCCGTCGTCATTCTGGGTCAGCGTGCGCCCGAAATCGGAAGCGGTGAAGCTCGTCACCTTGTCCGCCACGCCGAGCGCTTCGGTCGTGTCGTAGAAGGCGCGCATCGCCGCGGCGACGCGGCCGATCACGGTCGGGTGATCGCGCACCAGGAAGTCGTGCATGTCGAACCCGCCGAGCGACACGAAGAACACCTGCCGCTTGGCGCCCAGCTCCTGCGAGACCGAGATCATCCGCGCGACGATCTTGAGCTGGTCGGCGAGGCTGTTGCCGGTCGGAAACAGCGGGAAATTCGCCGCCGGGGCGCCGGCGAGCGCGCCGTTGACCTGGGCGTAGAGATCGAGCGCGCGCTTCGAGACGATCGCATGCTCGTTTTCGATCAGATGGCTGCGTGTGCCGCCCATGATCGAGCGCAGCGCGCTCGCCGCCGCCGAGGAGCCGTAGAGCGTCGTGGCGTTGCCGATCAGCGGAGTCGGCCCACCGGTGCCGGTGACATACTGGATCGCGCTGCGTCCCGAGAGATAGGTCGCGTTGCCCGAGGCGCTGATGCAGGTCAGCGCCGCGCTGCCGTTGCCGCTCTGCAGCAAGTCGCCGATCCGCCCGCCCCAGCCCGAGGTCGCGCCCTCGGCATTCGACGCCTGCCAGTAACTCTGCTGGTCGTTGTGGCTGAACAGCTTGGGCGGCAGCGCCACGGAGTTGGCCTGGTACTGCGCCTTGGTCGTCGGGCGCACCAGCGTGCCGACGTTGAGCACCACCGCCATCTTGCCGGCGTCGAACAGCGGCAGCAGCGGCGCCATCGTCGGCGCCAGCGCATATTCGCGCCCGCCGAGCGAGTTGAGCGGCGCGAGCGCGGTCGCCGTCAGCGAGTCGCGCGGGTGCGCGAGACCCGGCCGGGCGTTGGTGTAGAGCGTGTGGCTCGCCAGGTCATAGGGCGGCAGCGTGTTGGCATAGTCGTTGCCGCCATAGAGAAACACGCAGACCAGCGCCTTGTAGTCGCTGGCGACTGCGGCGGAGGCTTCGCCGATCGCGGCGAGCTGGGTGACGAACGGCGCGGCGCCGCCGGCGATGCCGAGCGTGGCGGTGCGGCGGAGGAAGGCGCGGCGGGACTGGTTGGCTTCCATCTCAGCGTCCCTCACTTCTGCGCCAGATATTCGGGCGCGGCGAGCGTCAGCAGCAGCGCGATCGCGACCCGGTTGTTGGTGTTGGTCGAGCTGTCGACCGCGGTCTTGATCTGCGCCACCGTCGCCGCGCTCAACTGCCCAGCGGCGAGCACCAGGTTGACGCGGTCGATCAGCGCCTGGCTGTCGGCGGCGATCGCGGTCAGTTCGGCATAGTCGCTCTTCAGGTCGCCGATGCCGTTGTTCACCGCCGACTGCATGTAGTTCACATAGCCGACGACGCTGATCTCGTTGGTGATCTGGAATTCGGGCGCGACCAGCCCGCCGCTGGTGAAGCCGCTGTTCGGCGGCGTGTAGCCGGGGCGGAAGAAGTTGAAGACCGACGCGCTGCGCCCCATCGCCTGGCTCAGCCGGTTGATCGGGCTGCTCGTGTCGCCGACCGCCCAATTGCCGCTCGGCGAGGTCGCACCGAAGCCGCGCGCCCAGCCGGTGAAGCGCATCACCGGCTCGCGTAATTTGCCGCTGCTCGTCCCCGACGGATCCGCGCGGGCCTCGTCGTCGAGCAGGATCGCGCGGATCACCGCCTGCATGTCGCCGCGCACGCCCGAGCCGTTATCGGCGAACTTGGCGGACACGCGCCCGACATAGCCGGGCGACGGGTTGCTCGTCACCAGCCGCTGGATCAGTTGCTTCGAGACGAACGGCGGAACGTTGGGATGCGCGAAGATCGTGTCGAGCGCCTGCTTGATCGCGTCCATTCCCGCAGTGCCCGCGGCCACGGTGGTGCCAAGGAAGGTCGAGGCGCCGGTCTCGTGCTGGTTGGCGTTAACGATCAGCGGGCGGCGATAACGGTCAGGCGTCGTGCCATCGGTCGAATCGAGCGTCAGGCCGGTGAACACGCGCGCCAGCCCCGAGACGTCGGCTGGCGTATAGGTCTCGACCGGCACCCCGCCCGCGGTTACCACCGACCCGTCCATGTTGAGCCGGTGCAGGCCGATGGTGAACAGCTGCATCAGCTCGCGCGCATAATTCTCGTCGGGGACCGATCCGGTGGCGGCGTTCGCCTTGCGGTTGCCGAGGAAGGTGAGGAACGAGGCCATCGCCGCGTTGGTCGTGACCTTGTCGAGGATCATGCGGAAATTGCCGAAGGCATTGTCCATCAGCACGTCGACATAAGCGGCCATCGCGAACTGCCGCCAGTTGAGGTTCACCCCCGACATCCCGACCACCAGCACCTCGAGCAGCGCCATGCCGACGCGCTGGCGCAGCTGGTCGCCCGCGCCGATCAGCTGGCTCCACATGACGTTGTCGAAGCCAGCCTCGCCGTTGACGTTGGCAGCGACATTGTAGCCCTTGGCCACCAGCCAGTCCCAGTGCGTCGTCGTGCGCGGCTTGGCGAACTCGGCGGCGATCCAGCCGGCATAGCCGCGCGACTGGACATCGGCGATGTCGGCGCTGGTCGCGCCCATCGTCGCCTGGGCGAGGAAGCGGCTGGCCTGCGCCGCGGTGACCGGCGCCGGGGTCGGGGTCGGAGTCGGTCCCGGCGTGGCGACCACCCCACCGCCACCACCGCCGCCCGAATCGCACGCCGCCAGCGCGAGCCCGAGCGCGACCGCGCTCGTCCCACTCAGCGCCGCGCCGCCGCCCGCCGGTGCAGCCGCTTCGGCATCGCCATGCTCCGCCTCGACCGGAGGCGTCTCCAGATTGTCCATGCAGCCCCACCCCGTGCGCGGAGGCGCTTTGCCCGCATCACGCCGTGGCTATAATCTCGCATTTCGCGACTCGCCGCCAGCCGGAATTAAGGTCAATTCATCGCAAACCATTCATTTTCAGCTGTTTGCGCGCGCGTAACGATCAATCTAACCTCATGTCATGAAAGCCGTTCTGCCCGCCCTCGCCCGCCCGCTGATCGAGCCCGGCCTGCCCGCCGGGATCGAGCCGCACTGGTTCATGAGCCGCGAGGAAGCCACGGCAATGGTGGCAGACGCCGACATCGCCTGGATCGACATGCAGAGCCCAGAATGGACCGGCGAAGCGGCGGCGGCAGGTGAACGCCTCAAATGGCTCTTCACCATCCGCGCCGGGGTCGACGCGTTCGACATCGCGCTGCTCAAGGCGCGGCGCACCATCGTCACCAACGGCGCGGGGATCAACGCGATCGCGGTCGCCGAATATGCGGTGATGGGCATGCTCGTCGCCGCCAAGCGCTTCGATCAGGTTACGCGTATGGCCGACCGGCGCGAATGGACGCACGACGCGCCCGGCAGGCTCGAGCTGTTCGAGACCCGAGCACTCGTCATCGGCTATGGCACGATCGGCCGGATGATCGGCGAGCGGCTGGCGGCGTTCGGCATCGAGGTGACCGGCGTCACCCGCTCGGGCCGCGACGGCACGCTGAGCCCCGATCAGTGGCGCGACCGGATCAGCGAGTTCGACTGGATCATCCTCGCCGCCCCGTCGACCGCCGACACCCTTGCGCTGATCGGCGCGGCCGAGTTGGCGGCGATGAAGCCCGGTGCCTGGCTCGTCAATTTCGCACGCGGCGGCATGGTCGACCAGTCTGCGCTGATCGAGGCGCTGGAGAAACGGCGGATCGGCGGCGCATTTCTCGACGTCACCGATCCCGAACCACTCCCGCCCGAGCATCCGCTCTGGACCGCGCCCAACTGCATCCACTCGATGCATCTGTCCGGACGGTCGCAGACGAAGATGTTCATGCGCGCGGCCGCGCTGTTCCTCGAAAACGCCCGCGCCTTCGTCGAGGGCAAGCCAATGAAGAACGTCGTCGATCTCGACGCGGGCTACTAGCCTCGCTAAGCCCGCTCTCGCCATGATCCTGGTCATCGACAATTACGACAGCTTCACCTGGAACCTCGTCCATTATCTGATGGAGCTGGGCGCGGAGGTGAAGGTGGTGCGCAACGACGCGCTCACCGCGGGCGAGGCGATCGCGAGCAATGCCCAGGCGTTCCTGCTCTCGCCGGGCCCGTGCACGCCGAACGAGGCGGGGATCAGCCTCGATCTCGTCGCCGCCTGCGCCGATGCCGGCAAGCCTCTGCTCGGCGTGTGCCTCGGCCACCAGTCGATCGGCCAGCATTTCGGCGGCCAGGTGGTGCGCGGCGGGCTCATGCATGGCAAGACCAGCCCGGTCGAGCATGACGGCACCGGGCTGTTCGACGGCCTGCCCTCGCCCTTCACCGCGACGCGCTACCACTCGCTGATCGTGAAGGACATTCCCGCGGAGCTGGTGGTCAACGCCACCGCCGCCGACGGCAGCGTAATGGGCTTCCGCCATCGCGAGCTGCCGATCCACGGCGTCCAGTTCCACCCCGAGAGCATCGCCACCGAGCATGGCCACGCGATGCTGGCGAACTTCCTCAGGATCGCGGGAATCGAGGCGAAGGCACTGGCCTAGGCTGCGTCACGCTTCGGCGGTCCTTGTTGAAAGAGGTCGTTCGGCGGCCTAGCCTCGCGAAGAGCGACCCCAGCTCGCCCGGCGCCATTGGAGGCTGACTTGAGAACCGCCCTGCTCATTCTCCCCTTCGTCCTGACGGCATGCGCGCCGAAGCCCGCGACCGAAAAGGCCGTCGGCATGGCGAACCCTGCCTCGGTTCATTGCGGCAAGGTCGGCGGCCGGGTCGAGATCCGCAAGGAGGCCGACGGCGAGGTCGGATATTGCCATCTGCCGGACGGCCGGGTGATCGAGGAATGGAAATTGTTCCGATCCGCCCAGGGCGAGAGCAACTAGCGCCGTAACACCGAGCTCACGCCTCCGACAGACTCAGCACGTTTCCGTCGGGGTCGGCGAACCACGCCACCTTCGCCGTCCCGCCGGGCGCGGTCCAGATGCCGTCTTCGTCCTGCCCCATGCCGTCATAGATGGTGAAGGCGACACCCTTCTTCCGCAGGGCCTGCACGCTCGCACGGATGTCGGGTACGTTCCAGCCGAACACCGGATGCTGCCCCGCCTTGTAGTCGGGCATTACGGTGAGGCGGATCACCGCGCGATCCATCGCGATGAAGTCCCCGAACGGGTCCGAGCTGCGCAACGCCAGGCCGAGCGTGCCGCAGTAGAAGCCGAGCGCGCGGTCGCGGTCGGTCGCGTAGAGGAAGCTCACCGGCTCGGTCGATCGAAGGTCCATCGAAACGCTCCCCGTTCGGATCGCCGCAGACTAATCGTTCTGCGATCGAAATGCATCGCCCCAGCTCCGCTTGCGCCGCCTACAACAGGATTTGCTCGACTTGGCCCGCCCGCGCCCCAATAGAGGCGGCGTGACCAGCTTCAGCCTCCTGCCCGATCCCGCCACCCCGCTCGCGCGCGAATCCGCCGCGCAGGCGTTCGCCGACATCCTCGACGGGACCGCGTCCGAGGCGGAGATCGAAGCGTTCCTGATTGCGCTCGCCGAACGCGGCGAGACCAGCATCGAGATCGCCGAGGCTGCGCGCGCGATGCGCCAGCGAGTGATCCCGGTCAGCGCGCCAGCCAACGCGATCGACGTGTGCGGCACCGGGGGCGACGGCCACCATACGCTCAACGTCTCGACCGCGGTGGCGATCGTCGTCGCGGCGGCGGGGGTGCCGGTCGCCAAGCACGGCAACCGCGCCGCCTCGTCCAAGTCGGGCGCCGCCGACACGCTCGAGGCGCTCGGCCTCGATCTCGACCGCGCGACGCTCAATGCCGAGGCGCATCTCAACGACATCGGCATCGCCTTCCTGTTCGCGGCCAAGCACCACCCCGCGATGGGCCGCATCGCCCCACTGCGCAAGCGCATCGGCCGCCGCACGATCTTCAACCTGATGGGCCCGCTCGCCAATCCGGCCGGCGTGCGGCGCCAGCTGATCGGTATCGCCCGCCCCGACTATGCCCCGATCTATGCCGAGGCGCTCGAGCAGCTCGGCGTCAAGGGCGCGGCGATCGTCGCGGGCGAGGAAGGGCTCGACGAGCTCTCGCCTGAGGGCGCCAGCCTGATCGTCAGCATCGGTGACGTCAGCTTGCCCGCGCGCGTCACCCCCGAGGATGCCGGACTCGAACGCCACCCGCTCGCGGCGCTGCGCGGCGGCGACGCGCGCGAGAATGCCGCGGCGCTGCGCCGCCTGCTCCAGGGCGAGCGCGGCGCCTATCGCGACGCGGTGCTGCTCAACGCCGCCGCGGCTTTGGTCGTCGCGGGCGAGGCGGCCGACTTGCGCGGGGGCGCCGAGGAAGCCGCCGAGACGATCGACAAGGGGCTTGCCAATGCCCTGCTCGACTGCTGGATCGCCGCGGCATGAACACGCTCGACAAGATCCTCGAGGCGAAGCGCGGCGAGGTCGCCGAACGCAAGGCTGCGACCAGCCTCGCCGACCTGCAGGCACGCGCGCTCGCCCAGACCCCGCCGCGCGGCTTCCGCGCCGCGCTCGATGCCAAGGCGGCGAACGGCTACGGCCTGATCGCCGAGATCAAGAAGGCGTCCCCCTCCAAGGGGCTGATCCGCGCCGATTTCGACCCGCCGGCGCATGCCCGCGCCTATGAGGCGGGCGGCGCGGCGTGCCTGTCGGTGCTGACCGACTCGCAGTTCTTCCAAGGGCACGAGGATTACCTGATCGCCGCCCGCGCGGCCTGCGCGCTGCCGGTGATCCGCAAGGACTTCATGATCGATCCGTGGCAGGCGCTGGAGGCGCGCAGCATCGGCGCCGACGCCATCCTGATCATCGTCGCCGCGCTCGACGACGGCCAGATGGCGGAGCTCGAGGACGCCGCGCTCGGTCTCGGCATGGACGTGCTGGTCGAGGTCCATGACGAAGCCGAGCTCGACCGTGCGCTCGCGCTTAAGTCGCGGCTGATCGGCGTCAACAACCGCAACCTCAAGGACTTCTCGGTCTCGTTCGACCGCACCTACGAGCTGGTCGGCCGCGCGCCCGAGGGTTGCACCTTCGTCGCGGAGAGCGGCCTCGGTTCGCGCGCCGATCTCGACGCGATGGCCGTGCATGGCGTGCGCTGCTTCCTGATCGGCGAATCCCTCATGCGCCAGGACGATGTCGAGGCGGCGACGCGGGCGCTGGTCGGATGAGCGATCTCACCCATCTCGACGAGACCGGCGCGGCGCGCATGGTCGATGTCGGCGGCAAGGCCGAGACGCGGCGCGAGGCCGTCGCCACGGGCCGCATCGCCATGTCCGCAGAGGCCGCCACCGCGATCCGCGACGGGCTGGTCAAAAAGGGCGACGTCCTCGCCGTCGCGCGCGTCGCCGGGATCATGGCAGCGAAGAAGACCAGCGACCTCATCCCGCTCTGCCATCCGCTGGCGATCAGCAAGGTCACGCTCGACCTCACCCCCGACGACACCGGCGTCACCGCCACCGCCACCGTCGCGCTCAGCGGCCGCACCGGGGTCGAGATGGAAGCGCTCACCGCGGTCTCGGTCGCGCTGCTGACCGTCTACGACATGGCCAAGGCGCTCGACAAAGCGATGACGATCGACGGCATCCGGCTCGTCACGAAGACCGGCGGCAAGTCGGGCGATTGGGCGGCACCGGAAGGTTAACGCCGCCTCCACCCTGATCGCTCAACAAATCTTGAGGCGCCCCGCCGCAAGGTCTGGCCGGGCAAAGGGGCGGGATCAAAAATGACATTACCGGCACGATCGGCGATTTTCTCGCTGTCCGGCGAGCTCGATTCGTCGCCGGTCGGCGCGATCGAGGATGCTGCCCCCGCGCGCCTTCTGCTCGGCAGCGCGGGTGAGCGGCATTGCTTCGTCCACCGCATCACCGCGGCGGGTGCCACGCTCACCGTCTCCGGTCCCGTCAGCAATGGCGATCAGGCGACGATCGAGCTCCCCTTCGGCCTCACCGCCGACGGCTCGATCGTCGGCGACGATCCCGCGGCGATCGCCTTCCGCTTCGACGAGCCGCTCGACGTGGTCGGCGCGCTCGCGCGCTGCCTCGCCGCGCTCCCGGCCGAGCGGCGCCAGATGCCGCGCATCGAGCTGCGCCAGCGGCTGTGCGTCCGGCACGCGGGGCAGGTCGATTTCGCCTGGACCCGCAACCTCTCTCCCGCCGGCATCGGCATCGAGACGCGCGCCCTGCTCGCGGTGGGCGCCGAAGTCGAGGTCACCCTCGACGGCCTCCGCCCGATCCAGGGCGAGGTGCGCTGGACCGAGAAGGGCCAGGCCGGCATCGCCTTTGCCGAGGAGCTCGGCTGGCAGCTGCTGATGCCCTGGCTGCGCAAGGTCGCATCGCACCGCCCTCGTCCCGTAGCGGTGCGCGAACTGTCGCCCTCTCCGCTCGGCGCGGTCCGGGATGCGCTGCGCCTCGACATCGCCACGCATGTGCGCTCGGGGGTCAACTGGTGGAACGCCCAGCTCAACACGCTGAGCAGCACGCTGGTCGAGTTCGAGAGCGCGACCGAGTTCGCGCCGCTCTCCTCGCTGTGGCTGTCGCTTCCCGGGATCGGCGGCTGGCCGATCCGCGTGATCGAATGCCACGGCGCGCGCCACGTCGCCGAGTTCCGCTTGCCGCTGCGCCCGCACGACATGGCCAAGCTGACCGAGGCCGCGCGCCCGCGCTGAGGGGGCGCGCCGGCCCCATAGCGAGCGGCGCTCAGTCCTTGCAGACCTGGACCAGCGCCCAGCCCATCGATCCACCGATGTTCGGTACGTTCTGATTCTCAAGTTCGAGCCGCTTGCACGGCTTGCCATGCCGGTTGAGGATCGGCTGCTCCTGGTGCCGCCCATCGTCGCGCGCCGGCTCGCGCGTGTCTGCGGTGCGCGGCACCGGGCACACGCCGTTGGCCGCGAACTTCCTGATATAGGCGCCGCGCTGCGCTTGCGCCCAGGCCTCCGCCCGCGCCCTGCCCTCGCTACGGCTGACCCTGGCATAGCCCTCCACCAGCGCACGCTTCTCCGCATCGGACATGGCGTCGAGCCAGCATTGCCGCGCCTGTCCCGGCGCGGGTGCGGCATGTGCCGATGTAACGAGCAACAGGATCATCGCCGGCAGAAGTCGTTTCATCCGCGCCTCCGTCCCGCGAGACTATCGCCAGATAAATGCGCCGGTCGCGAAGGGTGGGGACCGGCGATCGCGCAAACAGCACGGTCCGTCGGCTTTCGATGCCGAGCATCGCCGCGCGAAACGCTCGCATCCGCCGGCGCGCCGCGATAACGCTGCCCGCAATGGCCGATCTGCTCCCCGTCGCCGAAGCCCAGCGCCGCCTGCTCGCGCTCGCCCCGCCCGTCGCGGTCGAGTCCGCGGCGCTGCGCGAGGCGGCCGGTCGCTGGGCGGCCGAGGCCCTCGCCGCCGCGCGCACCCAACCCGCGCTGCCGCTGTCGGCGATGGACGGCTATGCGATCCGCTTCGCCGACCTGCCCGGCCCGTGGCAGGTGATCGGCGAGAGCGCTGCCGGACGGCCCTTCGAGAGGACCGCCGAGGCGCGGCAGGCAGTGCGCATCTTCACCGGCGCGGCTCTTCCTGAGGGCACCGACACCGTGCTGGTGCAGGAAGAGGCGCGGCGTGAGGGCGACACGCTCCACCTCGACGGCGAAGGGCCGGAGCGTGCGGGCCGCAACGTCCGGACCGCCGGGCTCGATTTCCGCGAAGGCGAAACGCTGATCGCGCCGGGCGAGCGCTTGACCCCCGCCCGTATCGCGCTCGCCGCTTCGGCCGGCCACGCCGCGCTTGCCGTCCGCCGCCGCATCCGGATTGCTATTGCCGCCACCGGCGACGAGTTGCACGCGCCCGGCGCCGCACTCGCGTCCGGCGAACTGCCCGAGAGCAACGGCGCGATGCTCGCCGCGATGCTGGCGCAGCTGCCGGTCGAGATCGAGGATCTCGGCATTCTCCCTGACCGCCGGCATATCCTCGAACCCGTTTTCGCCGCGGTGACCACCGACATCCTCGTCACCACCGGCGGTGCGTCGGTCGGCGACCATGACCTGGTCCGCCCTGCGCTCGAAGCGGCCGGCGCGGCGATCGATTTCTGGAAGGTCGCGATCCGCCCCGGCAAGCCGATGATGGCCGGGCGGCTGCGCGATACGGTCGTGATCGGCCTGCCCGGCAACCCCGTCTCGGCCTTCGTCACCGCGCGGCTGTTCCTCCTTCCCCTCGTCGCGCACCTCGCCGGCGCCGCCGATCCGCTGCCCGCCACCCGCGCCGCAACGCTCGGCGAGCCGCTGCCCGCCAACGGCCCGCGCGCCGATTACATGCGTGCCGCGCATGGGGGCGGCCGCGTCGTCGCGGCGGCGATCCAGGACAGCTCGATGCTGCGCACGCTGGCCCGTGCCGACTGTCTGATCGTGCGCCCGCCGCATGCACCGGCCGCCAATCCCGGCGACTCGGTGGAAATCCTCGACATCGCTTGACAGGCAGGCGGAACAAGGCGTAAACGTTCCACGTCTGTTCTGGATGGAGGACGTCCGATGCTTACGAAGAAGCAGCATGAGCTGATCTGCTTCATCGCCGACCGCTTGAACGATACCGGCGTGTCGCCCTCGTTCGAGGAGATGAAGGACGCGCTCGATCTCAAGTCCAAGTCGGGCGTGCACCGCCTGATCTCCGCGCTCGAGGAGCGCGGCTTCCTGCGCCGGCTGCCCAATCGCGCGCGCGCGCTCGAAGTGCTCAAGATGCCCGAGCGCGGCGAGACCAAGAAGGCCGCGGCGGTGAAGAGCAACATCGTGTCCTTCCGGCCCGCCCCCGCCCCGCCCGCCAACGATGTGGTCGAGATCCCGCTCCACGGCCGCATCGCCGCCGGCGTGCCGATCGAGGCGCTGGAGGGTTCGACGATGCTCCCCGTCCCCGCCGCGCTGCTCGGCTCGGGCGAGCATTATGCGCTCGAGGTCGCGGGTGACTCGATGGTCGAGGCCGGGATCTTCGACGGCGACTATGCGCTGATCCGCCGCCAGGACACCGCGCGCGACGGCGAGATCGTCGTGGCGCTGATCGAAGACAATGAGGCGACGCTCAAATATTTCCGGAACGAGGGCAGCATGGTCCGGCTCGATCCGGCGAACCGCGCCTATGACCCGCAGCGCTACCGCCCCGACCAGGTGCGCGTGCAGGGCCGGCTCGCGGGACTGCTGCGGCGCTACTGACCGGCCCGGCGCCGGTTCGGTGCCGATCCGATTACCGGTGAGGCAATTGAGCCGTCCGCGCGGTCCGGTACGCTTGCCGTCGACACGAACGGCAAACGACAGGAGAGCGATCCCATGACCGGTACCGGTCCTCTCACCGGCGGCTGCCATTGCGGTGCGATCCGCTACGAGCTCAGCGGCGAGCCGATGCACCATGCGCTGTGCCACTGCACCGACTGCCGCCGCGCGTCGGGCGCGCCCATGGTCGGCTGGGCGATGTTCCCGGAGGATGCGCTGACGATCACGCGGGGTGAGCCGCGCGAGTACGCCTCGTCCGCCCATGGTCGCCGCTATTTCTGCGGTGATTGCGGGACCGGCCTGTTCTACCGCAATGCCGAGGTTCTGCCCGGTATCGTCGATACTCAGGCAGCGACGCTCGATGATCCCGACGAGCTCCCCGCCGGCGCGCATGTCCAGGTCGCCAAGCGCATCGGCTGGATGAAGGACGCACATGCGCTGCCCCAGTTCGCGCGCTATCCGGGGATGGAATAGCCGATGGCAAGTTGGGGATATCGCAAATAAGCCGTCATCCCGGCCCTGTGCCGGGATCCACCGGGAGACGAACTGGAGCAAGAGGCTCGATCGCACCGCCCGTGTAACCGTAGATACCGCGACGGAGCCGGAGTGGCAGAGAAAGGGGCGACAGCTCACGACCCCATTGTGGACATGATCGCGGGCTATCGAGGCACCCTCAGATCTCCGCGAGCATACCGATCAATGAACGTCCTGACCGGTCTTCTTCTCACTATTGGCGTGCTCCAAGTTCAGCCTTCGGATGGGCGGGCGGCGCTTCACTTAGTCGAGGAGTTCGCAAGTGCGGTGCGACGCGATCCTCCGCGTGCCAGAGATTTTGCGGCTCCCGATGCTTCTATCGACTTTGGCGACTTTGTGGGCGGCTGGAGCATTGACCGCTTTGCCGGTGAGGCGAACAAATGCCGGCTTCAGTCCATCACTGAGCCTCCCGTTCCGAAGACCTGGAAACTGGATGGTGCGCGTTATTTCAGAGTGAAATGGCGATGTCCGCCGCCCTTTGGTCCGAGGCGAAGCTCTACAATGTCCTTGGCTCTGTTTGTGAAACAGAAAATTGTAGCAGGCAGCGGACATTTCGAGTGACCAACTAGTGGGTGGAGTCCGCTTCCCACCCAATAGCCGACACCCGCTTGCAATGTTGGAATTCATTTGCTTGTGTCGTCAGGCCGCACGGCAGCCGCTCTTTGATTTCGTCGATTCATCTGGTTGAGCACACGCCTCGACAGAAGCGACCAAGTTGACATAATGAATCGTGTTCCGCGTAACTTCGTCAACTTCGCGCTTGTCAAACAGCGCCCATTCACTCAATCGCGCGCCGGCATCACCGTCGCCGCCCCGATCCACGGTTGCCGCGCTCCCGCCCGCCGCACCGTGCGCACCCCAGGCGTCGCCCCCAGCGTGATCGCCACCCCGCCGGTCTTCGCCAGCAACGCCCGGTCCAGCTTCAGCCAGCGCGGCGCGCAGCCCGGTGGCAGCCGCCGCTCCGCCACCACGATATCGGCGTCCCGGCACACCGCGATCATCTCGCGCCACGGCACCAGATAGCCGCTCCGCGCCGCCGCGATGCGCCAGCGCCGGCCGCCGCGCTCGACATCGACCAGGCACAGGTCGGGGCTGCACCGCGCGCCATCCTGCCCGTCGAGCGCGGGCAGTTCAGCATCCACCCCGCCATTCTCGGCCATCATGTCGCGCACATAGTCGCCCGCGCGGTCGCGCAGCAGCGCCATCTCGCCGTTCGCGGTGCGCAGCGCGAGGTGCCGCCCGTCGCCCGTCACCAGCAGGTCGGGCATCGGCGTCGCCAGCGCCCACACCGCGCCCGCCGCGACGGGCAGCAATCCCCCGATCCGTACACGCGTTCTCCACAATGCGATCCACAGCCCGCCCGCCACCATCAGCGCATAGGCACCGGCCGGCATTGCAGGCAGCATCGCCAGCGCCCCTGGTGCGCTCGCCGCCGCATGCGCGATCCACAGCAGCAGGCGCAGCGCCTGCTCGGTCGCCCACCAGAAGGGCGCGCCCAACCCGACCAGGTCGAAGAACAACGCCGCCGCCTCGAGCGGCATGACGATGAAGGTCGTCAGCGGGATCGCGACGATATTGGCCAGCGCCCCGTACAGCCCCGATTTGTGGAAGTGGAACAACGCGATCGGCGTCAGCGCGATCTCCACGACGAGCCCGGTCAGCAGCAGCGAGGCAGCCCAGCGCCCCAGCCGCGGCGCCCACCCTTCTTCACGCCGCTCGAACCAGCCGCGCACGCGCTTGCTCTCGTACAGCGCGACGATCGCGGTCACCGCTGCGAAGCTCATCTGGAAGCTCGGCCCCATCAGCGCCTCGGGCCACAGCAGCAGCACGACCAGCGCGCCGAACGCCACCAGCCTGAGTGTGATCGCCTCACGTCCCAGCATCATCGCCGCCAGCACCATCAGCGCCGCGATGCACGAGCGCACCGTCGGGACCTCGGCCCCGGTCAGCAGCGTGTACCCCACCGCCGCCACCCCTGCCGCGCCCGCCGCCACCACCGGCAGCGGCCAGCGCAACGCCAGCGTGGGGCTCAATGCGAGCAGCCGCAGCACCAGCAGCATCGTTGCGCCGACCACCGCGGTCACATGCAGCCCGCTCACCGACAACAGGTGCGCGAGCCCCGACCGCCGCAACGCCTCGGCGTCCTCCTCCGAAATCGCGCCGCGATCGCCGGTCACCAGCGCCGCCGCGATCCCGCCCGCGCTGCCCTCGACCCGGGACTGGACATGGACCGTCAACCGCTCGCGCAGCCCGCTCTTCGCTTCCCCCGCGGTCACGATCTCGACCGGCGCGAACCCGCGCCCGGTCGCGCCGAGCCGCTCGAACCAGGCGACCCGCTCGAAATCATAGGCTCCCGGCACCGCCGGCGGCGCAGGCGGCATCAGCCGGGCGCGCAGCTTGACCACCGCGCCGCGTGCCAGCCCCGCAGGCACGTCGGCCGTATCGAGGTTCACCCGCACCCGCTCCGGCAGCCCCGACCCCGCCTCGGGCGCGATCCGCACGCGCACCAGCTCGCGCGCCGGCATCGCCTCGACCCGCTCGACCTTGCCTTGGAACGCGACGATCGCCGGCCGCGCCAGCACCGGCGCCGCCACCCGCTCGGCACGCCACCACACCAGCGCGCACCCCGTCGCGACCAGCAGCGCCGCCACTGCCACGCAGCGCGCCGCTCGCCCGCCGCCGCCCAACGCCAGTCCAGCCGCCGCCACCGCCAGCCCGCCGAGCACCACTGCCGCCCAGCGATTCGCGTCGGGCAGCACGAACCACGCCGCGATTCCCGCCCCGAGCAGCACCGGAATCCACAGCACCAGCTGCCCGCGCTCGGCCTCCAGCCACCGCTCCAGCGCCTCACCGACGCGCCATCCTCCCGCGATTTGAAGCAGGCGAAACCCCGTGCTACGGGCGCTCGCGGCTGAACTGGCCATCGATCACCTGTCTGGGAGCAAGCGCGCTTGGGCGCAACATCAGAGCCCGTCACCGGGACCCAAATCGTTACGCGTTTCGCCCCGTCGCCGACGGGGTTCCTGCACATCGGCGGCGCGCGCACCGCGCTGTTCAACTGGCTGTTCGCCCGTCGTCACGGCGGCAAGTTCCTGCTGCGCATCGAGGATACCGACCGCGCCCGCTCGACCGACGCGGCGATCGAGGCGATCCTCGACGGGATGCGCTGGCTGGGCCTCGATTGGGACGGCGACGAGGTCTACCAGTTCGCCCGCGCCGAGCGCCATGCCGAGGTTGCGCGCCAGCTGCTCGAGAGCGGCCACGCCTATCGCTGCTGGATGAGCCAGGAGGAGATCGCCGCGCAGCGCGAGGAAGCGCAGGCGGCGAAGCTGCCCTACCGTATCCGCAGCCCCTGGCGCGACCGCAGCGACGGCCCGCTTGACCAGCCGCACGTCGTCCGCATCCGCGCCCCGCGTGAGGGCGCGACCACGATCGCCGACGCGGTGCAGGGCGAGGTCACGGTGCAGAATGCCGAGCTGGACGACATGATCCTGCTGCGCTCGGACGGCACGCCGACCTATATGCTCGCGGTGGTGGTCGACGATCAGGACATGGGCGTGACCCATGTGATCCGCGGCGACGACCATCTCAACAACGCCTTCCGCCAGCTGTTGATCATCAAGGCGATGGACTGGCCCGAGCCGGTCTACGCGCACATCCCGCTGATCCACGGCGCGGATGGCGCCAAGCTGTCCAAGCGCCATGGCGCGCTCGGCGTCGACGCCTATCGCGACGAGCTCGGCGTGCTGCCCGAGGCGCTGTTCAACCACCTGCTCCGCCTCGGCTGGGGCCATGGCGACGACGAGATCATCAGCCGCGAGCAGGCGGTCGAGTGGTTCGACCTGTCGGGCGTCGGCAAGTCGCCCTCGCGCTTCGATCTGAAGAAGCTCGACAGCCTCAACGGCCATTACATCCGCGCCGCGGACGATGCGCGACTCGCCCAGCTCGCGGCGCCGTTCCTGCCGTTCGAAGCGTCGCCGCAGCAGATCGAACTTCTGCGGCGCAGCATGCATGCGCTGAAGCCTCGTGCCGCGAATCTCCTCGAAATCGCGGATGGGGCGGCCTTCCTGTTTCGCACGCGCCCCCTTGAATTGGACGCAGATGCACAAAATTTACTAGAGGGTGACGCGCGACGCCTGCTCACCCAGCTTCACGCCGCGCTTGACGCGCTCGCGGAGTGGAATACGGAGGCGCTCGAAGCGGCGGTACGCCAGGTGGCGGAGTCGGGAGGGGTCAAATTGGGAGCGGTCGCACAACCGCTTCGCGCGGCGCTCACGGGACGCCGGACCTCACCTGGCATCTTCGACGTCCTCGTCCTCCTGGGGCGCGAGGAAAGCCTGGGCCGGATTGCCGACCAGACGAAAGCCCCTGCCGGTTCCGGCGTCCAGGGCTGAACGAGAAGGATGAAGACCATGACCGACTCCACCCTCAAGCTCGGCGACAAGGATTATCCGGTCCGAAAGGGTAGCGTCGGTCCCGAGGTCGTCGACATCCGGAAGTTCTATGGCCAGTCGGGCATGTTCACCTATGATCCCGGCTTCACCTCGACCGCCTCGTGCGAGAGCGGCCTCACCTATATCGACGGCGACGAGGGCGTGCTGCTCCATCGCGGCTACCCGATCGACCAGCTCGCCGAGCAGTCGAGCTTCATGGAGGTCGCCTATCTGCTGCTGAACGGCGAGCTGCCCGACCAGGGCGAGCTCGACAAGTTCACCAACACGATCACCCGCCACACCATGCTGCACGAGCAGCTCGCGACCTTCTACCGCGGCTTCCGCCGCGACGCGCACCCGATGGCGATCATGTGCGGCGTGGTCGGCGCGCTCTCGGCCTTCTACCACGATTCGACCGACATCTCGGACCCGCACCAGCGCATGGTCGCGAGCCACCGGCTGATCGCGAAGATGCCGACGATCGCGGCGATGGCCTACAAGTACAGCGTCGGCCAGCCCTTCCTCTATCCGGACAACTCGCTGTCCTATACCGGCAACTTCCTGCGCATGACCTTCGGCGTGCCCGCCGAGGAATATCATGTCGATCCGGTGATCGAATCGGCGATGGACAAGATCTTCATCCTGCACGCCGATCACGAGCAGAACGCCTCGACCTCGACCGTGCGCCTCGCCGGCTCGTCGGGCGCCAATCCCTTCGCGTGCATCGCGGCGGGCATCGCCTGCCTGTGGGGCCCGGCGCATGGCGGCGCGAACGAGGCGGCGCTCAACATGCTGCGCGAGATCGGCCGTCCCGAGCGCATCCCCGAATATATCGCGCGCGCCAAGAACAAGGACGACCCGTTCCGCCTGATGGGCTTCGGCCACCGCGTGTACAAGAATTTCGACCCGCGCGCGAAGGTGCTCTCGCAGGCGGCGGCGGACGTGCTGGACAAGCTCGGCATCAGCGATCCCGTCCTCGACACCGCGCGCGAGCTCGAGCAGATCGCGCTCAAGGACGATTATTTCATCGAGAAGAAGCTCTACCCGAACGTCGATTTCTATTCGGGCGTGATCCTCTCCGCGATCGGCTTCCCGACCACGATGTTCACGGTGCTCTTCGCGCTCGCCCGCACCGTCGGCTGGGTCGCCCAGTGGAACGAGATGATCAGCGACCCCGACCAGAAGATCGGCCGCCCGCGCCAGCTCTACACCGGCCCGACCCAGCGCGACTACGTGCCCGTCGGCCAGCGCTGAGCCGGCTCATTCCGCCAGGAAGGCGCGCAGCAATGCCGCCGTCCTGGCCGGATGTTCCTCGGGGAAGAAGTGACCGCCTTCGATCGCCTCGCCCGCGACGTTGCGTGCCCACTGTCGCCACAGGCCGGTCACGCCACCGGCGTCCTCGTACCATTGCGCCAGCCCGCCCTTCGCGCTCCATAGCGCAAGCAGCGGACAGCCGATCATGCGTCCCGCATTGCGATCCGCCCAGTCATGCGATCGGTCGATATCCGCCGCCGCACGATACTCGTCGCAAATCGAAGGTGCGCGGTTGCGCAGTGCTTCGGAATAGGCCCGCCGCACTTCGGGGGAAAAGGTCTCCGGCAGCGATCCCCAGCACGCGGATGCGTGCTCGACAACTGCGTCGGGCGCCGCTGCGAGCAACCGCTCGGGAAATGGTGCGGGCTGAGCGAGCAGCGCGAACGGCCAGAAGGCAAGCATCGTGCGCGCGTCCGCCCGCTCCCACACGTCGAGCGTCGGCACCATGTCGAGCACCGCCACCCGAGTAACGGCAGGCGGATGATCCAGCGCCATCCGATAGGCTACCCGCCCACCGCGATCATGGCCCACGACGGCGAACCGATCGTGGTCCAGCATCCGCATCGCCTCGACCAGCGCCTGCGCCATCGTGCGCTTGGACATCGCTTCGCGGTCCGACGGGTCGCGGGGATAGGCGCTGGCGCCATAGCCTGGCAGGTCCGCGACGATCACCGTCGTATCCAGGGCCAGCAGCGGCGCGATGTCGCGCCACATCAGTCCGGTCTGCGGAAAACCGTGCAGCAACAGCACCGGCGGTCCCGCTCCGCCGACCCGCACGAAGATCGATCCCCGCCGTGTGTCGAGCATGCGCGTCTCGAAGTCCGCAAATCCCCGCACCGGTCATCCTCCGCACGCTCGGCGCGGCGTGGCCCGCCAGGATGCGCTAGGCCGCACTGCGCAGAATCTTCGCCATCGGCCGGCCCTTGGCCAACTCGTCGATCAGCTTGTCGAGATAGCGCAACTCGCGCATCAGCGGGTCCTCGATCTCCTCGATCCGCACGCCGCAGATCACGCCGGTGATCAGCGACCGCGCCGGATTCAGCCGCGGCGCCTGTGCGAAAAGGTCCTCGAAATTGGTTTTCTGCTCGAGATGCGCCTCGAGCTGTTCCTGGCTGAAGCCGGTCAGCCAGCGGATGATCTCGTCGACCTCGGCCGGGGTACGCCCCTTCTTCTCCGCCTTGGCGATATAATGG
Organism: Sphingomonas sp. MS122; assembly: GCF_049532975.1. GTDB lineage: Bacteria > Pseudomonadota > Alphaproteobacteria > Sphingomonadales > Sphingomonadaceae > Sphingomonas. Next base: position 4,105,423 of record NZ_CP186695.1, read on the forward strand.
GGATACACGCTGGCTAGGCTCATCGTGTAGATTCGGTGCTTCGCCATCTCTCCTCCCCGCCGGCCGCGTCCTGTCGGAATAGCCCGCTATTCCGCCATATATCGCGCGAAGGCGTCCTTGTAATCGGGGTGCCAGCGCGACAGCGCGGGGCGGTTCTCGATGATGTCGTCCATCGCCCAGCGCATGCGCTTCTCGTCGGTCGCGCGATCGACGTCGTTGTCGGGGCAGAGGATGTAGAAGTCGCCGCGCGCGATGCTCTCGAACATGAACAGCGCGACCTGGTCGGCGGTCCACGCACCCTCGGCCTCGCCGGTCATGCCGCTTTGCGTGAAGCCCGGGATCAGCAGGTGCGCCGAAACCCGGTCGCCCGCTTCTTCGCGCAGCGCATGCGCGAGCGACTCGGTATAGTTGCGCACCCCCGCCTTGGAGAGATTGTAGGCGGGGTTGCCCGGCGGGCTGGTGATGCCCTGCTTCGATCCGCTATGGATGACCGCGCCCGGCTTGCCGCTCGCCAGCATTCCCGGGACGAATGCCTGCGCGACATGAAGCACGCCCATCAGGTTGATGCGCAGCAGCTTCTCCCAGCCTTGGGGATTCTCCCACGGCTGCCCGGGATTGCTTCCGATCCCGGCATTGTTGACCAGCACCGCGACCGGCCCATGGTCCGCAAGCACGCGGTCGCGCAGCCGCGCGACATCCGCCGCGTCCGCGACGTCTGCGGCAATGGCGGTGACATTGCCGCCCAGTTCGCGCGCCGCCGCGTCGAGCTTCTCGCCCGGCAGGTCGGTGATCACCACCTTGAGCCCGCGCTCCGCGAGCCGTGCCGCGATCGCGAAGCCGATGCCGCCGGCCCCGCCGGTCACGACGGCGACGCCGCCCGGGTTGAAGGCTGGAGGAAGTGAGATCGACTCCATGGCACCGTCCTTTCGCTGACCCGCCGCCTTAGCGTTACCAGATCCGCGACGCGATAGCCTGTAATACCGGTCAGCGATCGAATGCCCCCAGGATCGGGCAGCCTTCCCCTTCTCCGGCGGCACAGCGCCGCGCGAGCTTCTCCAGCGCCCCGCGCGCCGTGTTCAGCTTTGCCACCTCGGCGTCGATCGCCGCGATCCGCGCCTGCGCCAGCGCATGCGCCCGCGCCCGGTCCTCCCCGGCATCGAGCGCGAGCAGCTCGCCGATCTCGCTGAGCGTGAACCCAGCCTCCTGCGCGGCGCGGATGAAGCGCAGCCGCCTTGCATCGCCCGCGCCATAACGCCGCACGCCCCCCGCGCGCGCCGGCTCGGCGAGCAATCCGCGGCGCTGATAGTAGCGCACCGTCTCCACCCCCACGCCACCGGTCCTGGCGAGCGCACCGATCGTCATATCCGCCATGCTTGACTCCGTACCATGGTACGGAACCTATCTAGGCGGGGTTCGTAGAGTCGCAAGGAGCCTATCATGTCTTCCCGCCCCATCGCCGTGCTGCACCGCATGGTCATGCCCGATCATATCTGCCCCTATGGCCTCAAGGCGAAGGCGCTGCTCGAGCGTCGCGGCTACGCCGTCGAGGATCACTGGCTGCGCACCCGCGAGCAAACCGATGCCTTCAAGGCGGAGCACGGCGTCAAGACGACGCCCCAGACCTTCATCGATGGCGCCCGGATCGGCGGCTATGACGATCTGCGCCGCCATTTCGGCCTGCACGTGCCGGAAAAGGGCGAGACCAGCTATACGCCCGTGATCGCGCTGTTCGCGATGACCGCGCTGATGGCGCTTGCCGTCAGCCATGCCGTCGCGGGCTTGCCCTTCACGGTCCGTGCCGCCGAGTGGTTCATCTCGTTCAGCATGTGCGCGCTCGCGCTGCTCAAGCTGCGCGACGTCGAGAGTTTCTCGACCATGTTCCTCAACTACGACCTGCTCGCACGCCGCTGGGTGCCCTATGCCTATTTCTACCCGTTCGCGGAGGGCGCGGCGGGCG